>NZ_JAWLNX010000013.1:0-195756 GCF_035320975.1 Saccharopolyspora mangrovi
TTGCAGCGGGGCTGGGGACATTTCGCGTGAAATGCCCCCAGCCCTTGACGCGGGTTCAGCTGAGGGTTCGGCGGCGGAGTTCGAAGCAGAGGACCGCCGCTGCGCTGGCGACGTTCAACGACTCGACCCCTCCGGCCATCGGGATGGACAGCGGTTGGGCGATGCGCTCCTCGACCTCGGCCGAGAGGCCAGCGGTCTCGCTGCCCAGGACGAACACCGCGCGGTCACCGAATTCGGTGTCGTAGAGGCTGTGCCCGGCATCGGCATCCAGGGCGTAGAGCGGGTACCCGGCTTCGGTGAGGAGCTCGGCGGCTTCGGCGGCCGTGCGGCTGCGCAGCACCGGGGCGTGGAACGCCACACCGGCGGAGGCCTTGATGACCAGCGGGTCCAGCCCGGCGACCCCGCGGTGCGGGACGACGATGCCGTCGATGCCGGAGGCGGTCGCGGTGCGCAGGACCATGCCGACGTTGGCGGGCGTGGTGAGCCCGTCCAGCAGCAGGATGGTGCGCGGTGCGGTCGCGGGGTCGGCGAGCGCGTCGACGAGCGGTCGCATCTTGCGGGCGACGACGTCGGCCACCACGCCCTGGTCGTGACGGCCGTTCCCGGCGAGGACCTTCACCCGGTGCGCGCTGGCGCGCTGCACCTTCACCGCGCGGTCGGCCGCGGCCTCCTCGATCTCCGCGATGGCCCCACCCCGGAGCCCTTCCGCGACGATCACCTTGTCGACCCGCAGGTCGTAGTCGGCCAACGCCTCCAGCACCGGCTTGCGGCCGTAGACGGTGACGAATCGGTCCTTCGGGGAAACTTCGCTGGTCACACCATGAAGTGTCACATGCCCGTGTTGGCCGCCGGCGGGTGAACCCCTCGGACCCGGTGCGATGTGTGCCAGGATCTCGGCATGCCCGATCGTCTTTCCGCCGTCGACGCCTCCTTCCTCTACCTGGAGGACTACACGACGCCGATGCACGTCGGTGGCGTCGCGGTCTTTCGGCGGCCGCGAAGCGATTTCGACTACGAGCACCTGCTGTCGATGGTCGATCGCCGGCTCGGGCTCGTGCCGCGCTACCGGCAGCGCGTGATGGAGGTCCCGGGCAGTCTCGCGCGTCCGGTGTGGGTGGATGACCAGGACTTCGACCTCACCTACCACGTGCGGCGGTCGGCGCTGCCGAAGCCGGGCAACGACGATCAGCTGCACGACCTGGTGGCGCGGCTGATGTCGCGCAAGCTCGACCACACCCGCCCGCTGTGGGAGCTGTACCTGGTGGAGGGCTTGTCGAAGAACCGGGTCGCGATCATCACCAAGACCCACCAGGCGATGATCGACGGGATCGGCGCGATCGACATCGGGCAGGTCATCTTCGACGTGCAGCGCAACCGCGAGATCGAGGACCCGGACGCGCTGTGGATGCCGCGCCCGCAGCCGACCGTGGCGCAGCTGCTCGTGGAGGCCGCGACGGACGCGGTGCAGCGCCCGGGCGAGGTGGTGGAGAACGTGCGCGCCGCGGTGGTCGACGCCTCCGCGACGGTGCAGAAGGTGACGCGCGCGCTCGGGGGCGTCGCCTCGGCGGTTCGGGCTGCGGTGGTGCCGGCGCCGAGCGGTCCGCTGAACGCCCCGACGTCGACGCAGCGCCGGTTCGCCGTGGCGAAGGCGAAGTTGGACGACCTCCGCGCGGTGCGGCAGGCGCACGGCAGCACGGTCAACGACGTGGTCCTGGCCGTGGTGGCGGGTGCGCTGCGGAACTGGTTGCTGTCGCGCGGCGAGGTCGTCACGCCGTCGACGACGTTGCGCGCGATGGTGCCGGTCTCGGTCCGCTCCGACGACGCCGAGGCCGACGCGGCCTACCAGGACACGGCGAGCCTGCCGGTCGGTACCGCGGGCAGCAAGGTTTCCGCCTATCTGGTGGATCTGCCGGTGGGCGAGGGCAACCCGACGATGCGGTTGCACCAGGTCAGCCATGCCATGCGGGCGCACGTCGAGTCGGGTCAATCGGTGGCGGCGGACGCGTTGGTGAAGGTCAGCGGTTTCGCGCCGCCGACGCTGCACGCGCTGGGCGCCCGGGTCGCCAACCAGTTCTCGGACCGCTTGTTCAACGTGCTGGTCACCAACGTGCCCGGGCCGCAGGTGCCGCTGTACGCGGCCGGGGCGAGGATGATGGAGATGTTCCCGGTGGTGCCGCTGGCGAAGAACCAGTCGCTGTCGGTGGGGGTGACCTCGTACAACGGCGCGGTGTACTTCGGGTTGAACGCGGATCGGGACGCGATGCCCGACGTCGGCGTGCTGGCGGCGATGATCGGTGAAGCAGTAGACGAGATGATCGGGACGGTCGACGCATGAGGATTTACCTGCCCGCCACGCTGCCGATGCTGCAGCAACTGGTGGCGGACAAGCAGCTGCAGCCGCTCGGCGGGACGGCTTTCGCGTTGACTCCGGCGCTTCGCGAGTCCTACGCCACCGGCGACACCGAAGAGCTGGAGTACGCGGCGATGCGGGAGGCCGCCCGCGCGTCGCTGCGGCTCCTCGCCGCCGATGAGGAAGGCAAGATCGAGCAGCGCCGGGTGGTGATCTCCGCCGACGTGGACGAGGTGACGCTGCGGCCGGACTTGGACCACGCGGTGGTGAAGGTGTCCGGGCCGGTGAGCTGGAAGCAGCTCGCGGCGGTGCACGTCGACACGACCGAGGCCGAGGACGCGGTGCGCGCGGCGGTCGAGGTCATCGACGCCGCCGACCTCGGCGACCCGGACGCGGAGTTCGCGCTCGGTGACGCCGAGGACCACGAGCTGGCCTGGTACGCGCCGCAGGAAGTGCCGTTCCTGCTCGAACTGATGTGAGGCGTCAGCGCGGGGGCTGGGCCATCGGCGGGAGGTCTTCGAACACCCCGACCTCGTGGGCCGGGGGCAGGTGGATGTCCACCGGGGTTCCCCAGTCGCGGTAGGTGGAGGTCAGCGAGACCTCGCCGGCCTGGGCGACCTGGGTGGTGGCGGCGAACTTCGCGGGCAGTCCCCGCTCGTCGAGCCAGAGCTGGTAGCCGAGCTCGTGCTCACCGTCGTCGGCGGCCTGCTGGAAGCGTTCGCGCTGCTGCTCGTCGCGGGCGATCTCGGCTGCCTTGGTGGTGAGGATCCGCAGCTCGTAGCGGGTGGTGGGCCGTCCGTCGACGGTGTCCGGGGCGGAGTTCTGGATCCGGGTGGCCTGCTCGACGCCGCTGAAGGTGGCGCGCGGGTCGACGGATTCGTGCAGCTGGTCCAGGGCGGGGCTGAGCAGCTTCGACCCGAAGTCCGAGCTGTCCTGGGAGATCTTCAGCCACGGCGTGCTCGCGTTCGGCCTGGCCAGCGGGGTGTTGAGGTAGCCGACGTCGTCCACGATCGACACCGCGAGCTTCTCGGTTCTCGTGTTGCGGGTCTTGCCGTCGAGCGCGAGATCGGCTTGCGGACCCCGGTAGCGGACCGCTCCGTCGGCGTTGAGCTGCCCGACCACGCCGAGGCTTCCGGTCATCGTGGTGTGCGCGGTGCCGGTCTGGTTGATCTTGTTGATGGTGTCGGCGAGCATCGCCTCGGCCACCGGGCGCGGGTCTGGGCGGGCGGCGGCCCTGGGAACAGCCGCGTGGGGTTGGGGCTCGCTGGTGCAGGCACCGAGTGTTGCGGTCAGGGCGAGACCGGCGGACAACACCGCAGTCCTGGTGCGGGCTCGGGGCATCGGGCGCGCTCCTCGGGCGGGTGGCGGAAAGGCTCGGATTTCGCTGGCCAACGCTAGCAACGAACCCAGGACCCCACCCGGGACGCGCCTCCCCGTTCGGGGGACGCCCCAAGATCACCGATTGCGGTGGATCAGGCCTCTTCCAAGCCGGCTCGGGAGCGCAGCAGGCGGCGGAGGGAGGCGAGCTGGTCGGCGTTGCCGCCCTCCTTCTCCGCGTAGGTGTCCAGGTAGCAGTCGGGGTCGTCGGTGCCACCGAGGTGGCCGCAGTTCGGCGGGCACTCCTCGGCCGCTTCGGCGAATCCCTCGAACGGGGCGATCACGTCGTCGGCGGTGACGTGCGCGAGGCCGAACGAGCGGATGCCGGGCGTGTCGACGACCCACCCGCCGCCCGGCAGGGCCAGGGCGACCGCGGAGGTGGAGGTGTGCCGGCCCTTGCCGACGCCGCTGACCTCGCCGGTGGCGCGTTCGGCGTCCGGGACCAGCCGGTTGACCAGCGTCGACTTGCCGACGCCGGAGTGCCCGACGAGTGCCGAGACCCGGTCGGCGAGCAGCTCGCGCAGCTCGTCGGGCTCGTCGTCGAGCCTGGTGACGGTGATCGGCATGTCCAGCCAGGCGTAGCTGGTGATCCACTCGCCCGGGTCGGCCAGGTCGGCCTTGGTCAGGCACAGCACGGGTGACAGCCCGCCCGCGTAGGCGGCGACCAGGCAGCGGTCGATGAAACCGGGGCGCGGCGGCGGGTCGGCGAGCGCCGTGACGATGATCAGCTGCTCGGCGTTGGCGACGACCACCCGCTCGTAGGGGTCGGTGTCGTCGGCGGTGCGGCGCAGCACGCTGCTGCGGTCGGCGACGCGGACGATGCGCGCGAGCGTGTCGGGCTTGCCGGAGACGTCGCCGACCACGCCCACCAGGTCGCCGACGACGACGGGGGTGCGGCCGAGCTCGCGGGCGCGCATGGCCGTGACGAGCCGGTCCGGGTCGCCGTCGAGGGCCACGGTCCAGCGGCCGCGGTCGACGGCGATGACCATCGCCTCGGCGGCGTCGGCGTGCTTGGGGCGCTGCTTGCTGCGCGGCCTGCTGCCCCGTCCGGGGCGCACCCGCACGTCGGATTCGTCGAGGTTCCGCCAGCCGCGCTTGCTCATCAGTGGGCTCCCGGGATCACGCGGTCTCCCCCAGCATCGCGGCCCACATCCCGGGGAAGTCCGGGATGGTCTTGCTGGTGGTGGCGATGTCCTCGACCGCCACGCCGGGCACCTTGAGGCCGAGGATCGCGCCGGCGGTGGCCATCCGGTGGTCGGCGTAGGAGTGCCATTCGGCGCCGGTCAGCGGCACGGCGTCGATGATCAGGCCGTCTTCGGTCTGCTGGACCTGGCCGCCGAGCTTGTTGAGCTCCGCCTCGAGGGCGGCGAGCCGGTCGGTCTCGTGGCCGCGCAGGTGCGCGATGCCGCGCAGCCGCGACTGGCCGGCGGCGAGCGCGGCGAGGGCGGCGACGGTGGGGGTGAGTTCGCCGACGGCGCGCAGGTCGATGTCGACGGGTGCGAGCTCGTCGGGTCCGGTGACGGTCAGCCCGTCGGAGTCGAGGCGGACGTCGGCGCCCATCCGGGCGAGGATCTCGCGGATCGCGTCGCCGGGCTGGGTGGTGCGGGACGGCCAGCCGGGCACGGTGACGCTGCCGCCGGTGACGGCCGCGGCGGCCAGGAACGGGGTGGCGTTGGACAGGTCGGGTTCGACGTCGGAGTCCAGCGCGCGGATCGGGCCCGGTTCGACGCGCCAGGTGTTGCGCTGCGAGGAGTCGACGACGACTCCGGCGTCGCGCAGCATCTCGACGGTCATCTCGATGTGCGGCAGCGACGGCACGGGCGGGCCGGAGTGCCGGACGGTCACGCCCTTCTCGAAGCGCGGCGCGGACAGCAGGAGCCCGGAGACGAACTGGGAGGACGCCGAGGCGTCGATGGTGACCACGCCGCCGGTCAGGTGGCCGGTGCCGTGCACGTCGAAGGGCAGCGAGTTGCCGGTGATGTCGGCGCCCAGCTCGCGCAGCGCGTCGAGCACGGTGCCGAGCGGTCGCTTGCGGGCCTGCGGGTCGCCGTCGAAGGAGATCCGGCCGACGGCGAGCGCGGCGACCGGGGGCACGAAGCGCATCACGGTTCCGGCCAGCCCGCAGTCGACGTCGGCGGGTCCGCGCAGGTCAGCGGGGGTGATGTGCCAGGAGCCATCTGGTCCGTCGGTGATCGTGGCGCCCAGCGAGCGCAGCGCGGAGGCCATCAGCTCGGTGTCCCGGCTGCGCAGCGGTGCGCGCAGCGCGGAGGGCCCGTCGGCGAGCGCGGCGAGCACCAGCGCCCGGTTGGTGATCGACTTCGAACCGGGCAGCGGGACCGTCGCGCGCACGGTTCCGGTGGCGACGGGAGCGGGCCAGAGCTGGGTCATGGCCCAATGATCCCGCATTCCACCCGGGTATTTCAGCGCCGGGGCGGTCAGGACGCTCGCCTGGGACGAATTGGACTGCCAGGATGAAGTGGACCCACGCCCTCGGCCCGCGGGAGGTTGGACACCGGATGTGCGGCAGATACGCCTCCAGCAAGGATCCCGGCAAGCTCGCCGCCGAGTTCGCGGCCTTGGACGCCACCGGTGGTGCGGCGCCGGGCGCGGACTTCAACGTCGCCCCGACCAAGCGGGTGCTGACCGTGGTGCAGCGGCATCCGCAGGACGAGACCGGTGAGGCCGACCTGGAGAGCACCGAGCGGTCGATCCGGGTGATGCGGTGGGGTTTGGTGCCGTTCTGGGCGAAGGACAAGTCCATCGGCAGCCGGATGATCAACGCCAAGTCGGAGACGGTCACCAGCAAGCCCGCGTTCCGCAGTTCGATCAAGCGCTACCGGTGCCTGGTGCCGGCCGACGGTTGGTACGAGTGGAAGCGCGAGGGCGGCAAGAAGCAGCCGTTCTTCATGACCCCGCCGGACGGGTCGAGCCTGGCGTTGGCCGGGATCTACTCCACGTGGCGGGAGAGCGACGAAGCCGAGCCGTTGGTGACCTGCTCGGTGCTGACCGCGGCGGCGGTCGGGCAGCTGACCGAGGTGCACGACCGGATGCCGCTGCTGCTGCCGGAGGGCGCGTGGTCGCACTGGCTGGATCCCGATCAGCCGGACGTGTCGGACCTGCTGCGGCCACCGTCCCTGGACGTCGCGGAATCGTTGGAGGTCAGGCCGGTTTCCACGGCGGTCAACAACGTCCGCAACAACGGCGCGGAACTGCTCGAACGCGTGTCTCTCGACCCGCGCGAAGAGGCGGTAGGTTTGGACGCGGAGAAGTAGCGAGTCGAGGTGAGATGCGGATGTGTGGTCGGTACGCCGTGCAGCGGGATCCGGCGGCGCTGGCCGAGGAGTTCGCGGCGGCTGATCGGACCGGGGGCGCGACCGGCGCGGACTTCAACATCACGCCCACCAAGACGGTGCCGATCGTCGTGCAGCGCGGTGCCGAGCGCAGCGTCCGTCCGGTCCGTTGGGGCCTGGTGCCGACCTGGGCCAAGGAGGCCGACGGTGGTCCGCCGATGATCAACGCGCGCGCGGAGACGATCACCACCAAACCGGCCTACGCCGAGTCCGCGCGGCGGCGCCGCTGCTTGATGCCGGCGACCGGGTGGTACGAGTGGAAGCCCGGTGACAAGCGCCGTCAGCCCTACCTGTGCCGCCGCCGGGACGGCCGGAGCATGGCGATGGCCGCGGTGTTCTCCGCCTGGTGGGACCCCAACTCCGCTGGTCAGCCGCTGGTGACCTGCGCGGTGGTGACCACCGATGCGGTCGGGGAGCTCGCCGACGTGCACCACCGGATGCCGCTGGTGCTGCCCGAGGACTGCTGGGCGGACTGGCTGGACCCTACGCGGAGCGAGATCGACGAACTGCTGCGTCCCGAGCCGGGCGTGCTCGGCGAGCTGGCGCTCCACACCGTGTCGACAGAGGTGAACAGCATGCGCAACAACCATCCTGACCTGCTGAAACCTGCCGATCCGGTGCCCGAGCCGGCCGAGCAAGCGGCGTTGTTCGAGTCATGACCCGCATCGAGGTCGAGACCCCGCACGGCCCGGCGCGGGCCGAGCTGCACTGCGCTGAGGAAGGTCGTGCCGCGCTGCTGCTGGGGCACGGCGCCGGTGGTGGGTTCAACGCGCCCGACCTGGTGTCGGCGACGCGCGCGGCCACCGATGCCGGGGTGCACGTGGCGCTGGTCGAGCAGCCCTACCGGGTCGCCGGGCGGAAGGCGCCCGCTCCGGCCAAGCAGCTGGACGCGGCGTGGCTGGCGGTCGCCGAGGACCTGGGCGAGCGCTGGTTCGCCGACCTGCCGCTGATCTTCGGCGGGCGCTCCTCGGGTGCGCGGGTGGCCTGCCGCACGGCCGAGGCGGGCGAGGCGCAGGCGGTGCTGTGCCTCGCGTTCCCGCTGCACCCGCCGGGCAAGCCGGAGAAGTCGCGGGCCGCCGAGATCGACGCGGTGGAGAACCCGGTGCTGGTCGTGCAGGGCGAGCGGGACGCGTTCGGGCGTCCGGAGCCCGCCCACAACCGCGAGGTGGTGCTGGTCGCCGGGGACCACTCGCTCAAGGCCGACGTCGACGCCGTGCACCGGGCGACCTCGGAGTGGCTGGCCAGGGTGCTGCGGCTCATCGACTGAGGTCGCTCGCTCGGATGGCCTTCGGAACCGGCGAGAGCCGTTCCGCTTGTCGTTCTCGCAGGTGGGAGCGTTCGCGTCGAGGTTCGATCACCATTTGAAATTCCCCGCATTGCCCCTGCTCGTTCGATGCCCGCAGGATCAGTCGGCGCTGGGCCCCCGAGCGGTCTTGCAAACCGGGCAGGGCGATTCCTCCGTTCCTGTCCGGCGCGGGGTGCGGCTGTTGCGCGGCAGCGGCACCGAGCACCGGGGGGAGCGGTCTGCACAGGTCGCTCCCCCCGGTCATCAGCTCGCGATGCCGGCGAACGTCGCACCCAGGAGGTCCGCGAGGTCCTGCGGGGACAGTTCGATCTCCAGTCCCCGGCGGCCCGCGCTGCAGTAGATCGTGTCGAAGTCCTGGGCGGAGCGGTCGATGACGACCGGGAGGCGCTTCTTCTGGCCCAGCGGTGAGATGCCGCCGGCAACGTAGCCGGTGGCTCGTTCGGCTGCGGCGACCTCGGCCATCTTGGCCTTCTTGCCGCCCGCGGCGGCGGCCAGCGCTTTCAGGTCGAGCTGGCCGGTGACGGGCACCACGCCCACGGTGAGGGTGCCGTCGACGTCCGCGACCAGCGTCTTGAACACCCGACCGGGCGACTGCCCGAGTGCTTCGGCGGCTTCGAGGCCGAACGATTCGGCGCGCGGGTCGTGGTCGTAGGCGTGCACGCGGTGCGTGACGCCCTTCTTGGTCAACAGCGCGGTCGCTGGAGTTCCCTTGCCTGCCACGCACGTCACTCTAGAAGGCCGGAATAGGTCATCAGGAGGGCGTGTTGAACCGAGCGTGACGATGGATTCGACGAACACCTGCGTGCTGGACCGCCCACCGCGCCCGCAGCTGTTGCCAACCGGTAATAGCAGGACAGCGCGGGTATCCTCGAACACGGACCATGCGAAGGAGTGCATGGGTTCGTCGTCTGCCGCCACATCGTCCGGGCGGCGGGAAAGGAGCCTGGTGCCTAGCACCCCAAAGGACTCGAACACCGCGGACTCCGCCAACACCGCGCAGCTCGACCAGGAGGTCGAGACCGCGGAGGAGACCGACGAGCAGCGCGCGGCCCGCTTCGAGCGGGACGCCATGCCGCTGCTGGACCAGCTCTACGGTGCCGCGCTGCGGATGACCCGCAACGCGCAGGACGCCGAGGACCTGGTCCAGGAGACCTACCTGAAGGCGTTCTCGGCGTTCAAGTCCTTCACCCAGGGCACGAACCTGAAGGCCTGGCTGTACCGGATCCTCACCAACACCTACATCAACGGCTACCGCAAGCGGCAGCGCCAGCCGCAGCAGCAGCCGACCGATGAGATCGCCGACTGGCAGCTCGCCCAGGCCGAGAACCACACGTCGACGGGTCTGCGCTCGGCCGAGGTCGAAGCGCTGGACCGGCTGCCCGACACCGACGTGAAGGCCGCGCTGCAGCTGCTGGCCGAGGAGTTCCGCATGGTCGTGTACCTGGCGGACGTGGAAGGTTTCGCCTACAAGGAGATCGCCGAGATCATGGGCACTCCCATCGGCACCGTCATGTCGAGGCTGCACCGTGGTCGCAGGCAGCTGCGTGAGATGCTCACCGACGTCGCCCGTGATCGAGGCTTCTTGCGGGAGACCCAGCAGGAGGTGAGCACTTCATGAATTGCGGTGAGCCCGATGAGGCCTCCTGCCAGGACGCGCTCGCCGAGGTGTGGCTGTTCCTGGACAACGAGTGCGACCAGGCGCGGCGCGAAGCCGTGCAGCGTCACCTCGACGGTTGTGGAACGTGCCTGGAGCACTTCGGCATCGAGGAGCACCTGAAGGCGTTGCTGCAGCGCAAGTGCAGCGGCGAGCACGCGCCGACCGAGCTCAAGGATCGGCTGCGCTCCTCCATCCGCGAAGCGGTCCTGAGCAAGGCCGAGATCACCGTCGAACACGGCCCGGACGGAACCTCGGTCGAGGTCCGGACCAAGAAGTGAGTGGTCACCTTGCTCAGCGGTGCGGGTAGCGGAACCTGAGCGGCGCTGTGGACTCCGCGGGCCACTCCTGATGTATGGCCACACGGCGTCGCGGCGTGCTCGCCACAGCACCGCTCAGAACCCGCAGCGGTGCCAGTTGCGAGGGTGGGGTAAAGAGAAGGCGGCTTCACCGCTTGGCTGACTCCGATCAGGACTTCTCGCGGCGGGCGACCCAGGCCGCGGCCTGGGTCCGCCGCTCCATGCCGAGCTTGGCCAGCACCGACGTCACGTAGTTCTTGACGGTCTTCTCGGCCAGGAACAGGCGCTCGGCGATCTGGCGGTTGGTCAGGCCCTCGCCGATCAGCTCCAGCACCTTGCGCTCCCGTTCGGTGAGCGCGGCCAGCTCGTCCGGTTCCGGGCTGCTGGACTGCCGCAGGTGGTCGAGCACCCGCCCGGTGGTGACCGGGTCCAGCAGCGACCTGCCCGCGGCCACCTCGCGGACCGCGTTGACCAGGTCCTGCCCGCGCACCTGCTTGAGCAGGTAACCCGAGGCGCCCGCGTTGATCGCGCCGACCAGCGCCTGCTCGTCGTCGAAAGCGGTCAGGACCAGGCAGTACGGCGCGTCCGGACGTTCGCGCAGCTTGCGGCACAGCTCCAGCCCGTCGCCGTCGGGCAGTCGCATGTCGATGACCGCGACGTCCGGCGTGGTGGCCTGAGCGCGCGCCAGCGCTTCGCCGACGCCGCCGGCCTCGGCCACGACCTCGACATCGGATTCGGTGTCCAGCAGGTCGCGCAGACCCCTCCGGACCACCTCGTGATCATCGACCAACAGCACCCTGACTGCCACGTCGACCACGCTAGTGGGCGCTCCGGACGGTTCGCGCACCAGATCCCGGTTGGCGGTTACTTCTTCGCCTTCTTGGCGGTCTTCTTCGCCTTCTTGCTCCCCTCGCGGGCGCTCTTGCGCGCGCGGTAGCCGACGCTGGGCTTGCCGCCGGTGTCGACCGAGGCGAGCAGGACCCCGCCGAGCAGGCCGAGGTTCTTCAGGAAGTGGATCTGCTGCTCGACGCGCTGCTGCGGGTCCTCGTGCTCCCAGAAGCGGTGCGCGGCCAGCGTGGTCGGCACGATGCTGCCGGCCAGCAGCAGCGACGCCATGCGCGGGAACTTGCCCAGCGCCAGCATCGCGCCCGCGCCGATCTTCACGGCGGCGTCGATGCGCACCAGCGTCTCGGGGTCGGTCGGCACCTGCTCGGGCAGCGACTCCTTGATCGGACCGGCCTTGTCCAGCAGCGGGGTGACGGCCTTGGCGTGGTTCGAGGTGTCCTTGAGGGCGCCGATCCCGCCCCAGATGAAGATCGAAGCGAGCATCGGGCGCGCCAAACGGCGAATCAGCATCGGGGGAACCTCCATGAGTGGGTAGTCCGTGACCGACGGTACTTACTCGGTCCCCGGCCCGCCTGGCAACGAAACCTCAGTGCAGGTCGACCTGGGCGAAGACCTCGTCCCAGGCGGCGGCGACCTGGCGGGCGCACAGCTGCGGTGCGGTGCCTCCGATGCCGGTGCCCAGGCCGGGCATCGCGATGGAGTGCACCACGCGGTGCACCGGGGCGCCGTTGTCGAGGACCGCGCTGGACCACAGGCGCAGCACGGCGCGGGCCGCGAGGTAGGGGTGCACGGTGTCGGCGGGCAGGGCTTCGCCCGGTTCGCGCATCGTCGGCGCGCTGATCAGCCAGATCGGGCTGGGCACACCGGTGGGGACCAGCAGCGCTTCGCCCACCGGCAGCTCACCGCCGTGGTAGGCGAGCACGGCGCTGCGCACCTGCTCCTCGACTTCCGGGAAGGCGCGGGCGTACACGGCGTCGATGCCGCCGCGCATCCAGCCGTAGGAGTTGGCCGGGCTGACGACGGCGTCCACCTGGACGTCGAGAACCGAGCCTTGATGAACGGAAATGCCGGGCCGGCTTTCCGCGATCTCCTGCCAGGCCGCGGCCAGCGGCTCGTCCAGCGCGCAGAGGACGAGCTGCAGCTCCGGCTCCGCTCCTTCTGCCGATGAGCGCCCCGAATCTGCGGTCACGCCACACAGCATCGCAGGAATGCACCGCGTAGTGGCATTGGGTAGGTCACATCGGCGGCGACGTGCCGTTTATCCGGAAACGACCGGGTCCGAACGATCACGGAGCGTGGAAACCGTTCAGTAGCCGGTGAAAGACCTTCACGTGGCCCGCCGCAACGGGGTTTGCGCGGCCCGTAACCTGGGCGGGTGCCAGAAATCGCCTACCTCGGCCCGCCCGGAACCTTCACCGAGCAAGCGACCCGGCTGCTGACCGCGGACTTCGACGCCGAACTCCTGCCCTGCGAAACCGTGCCGGTCGCGCTGGCCGCTGTGCGATCGGGGGAGGTGCTGGCCGCCGGGGTCCCGGTGGAGAACTCCGTGGAGGGCTCGGTCCCGGCGACCCTCGACGCGCTGACCATCGGCGATCCGCTGGTCGCGGTCAAGGAAGCGGTGATCCCGGTCCAGTTCGACGTGTTCGCGCAGCCGGGGATGGCCCTCGATCGGGTCGAGACCGTCGCCAGCCATCCGCACGCGCTGGCGCAGGTGCGCGGCTGGCTGACCGAGAACCTGCCCAAGGCCGACGTGCGCGCGGTCAGCTCGACCGCTGCTGCGGCGGCCGCCGTGGCGGAGGGCGAGTTCGACGCGGCGATCTCCGCTCCGGTGGCCGGCGAGCACTACTCGTCGTTGCAGCGGCTGGAGACCGGCATCGCCGACGTCCGCGACGCGGTCACCCGGTTCTTGCTGGTCCGCAGGCCGGGCACGCTGCCGGAGCCGACCGGCGCGGACCGGACGTCGATCTGCGCGGTGATCAGCCACGAGGTCGGCACGCTCGCGGACATGCTGGCCGAGCTGTCGCTGCGCGGCATCAACCTGAGCCGCATCGAGTCCCGGCCGGTCAAGGACAGCTTCGGGCACTACCGCTTCTACCTGGACTTCGACGGGCACGTGGCCGACGCGCGGATCGGGGAGGCGCTGGCCGCGCTGCAGCGGCGCTGCGACTCGGTGCGGTTCCTGGGCTCGTACCCGAAGGCGGACCGGGCGCCCGCGTCGGTGCGGCCGGGATCCTCGGAGCAGGCGTTCCGGAACTCGGCGGAGTGGTTGGCGGCAGTGCGCGCGGGGAGGTTGGCGTGAGCGAATTCGAGTTGTCGGCCCCGACCGGGGTCCGGTTGGTGCTGGCGCGGCACGGGCAGACGCCGGCGAACGTCGCCAAGCTGCTCGACACCGTGCCGCCCGGCCCGGGGCTGACCGAGCTCGGCGCGCAGCAGGCCGAGGCGCTGGCCGAGCGGCTCGCCGCGGGCGAGGACAAGATCGTCTCGGTGCGCGCCAGCCACGCGCGGCGCGCGCAGGAGACGGCCGAACCCGTCGCGCGGCGGCTCGGGTTGCCGTTGCAGCTGGTCGAGGGCACGCACGAGGTGTTCGTCGGGGAGCTGGAGGGGCTGGGCGGCCCGGCGCTGGAGATCTTCGACGACGTCTACGCCCGCTGGCACGGCCGCGACCTCGACGTGCCGATGCCCGGTGGCGGCGAGTCCGGGCGGGACGCGATCACCCGGTTCCTCGCCGGGGCCCGCAGCGCCCTGTCGGGCGTGTCGGCGGGTGCGGTGGTGATGGTCAGCCACGGCGCGATGCTGCGGCTGGTCGCCGGCGTGCTGGTCGACGAGGTCACCGGCGCGGAGGCCGATTCGCTGCACCTGCCCAACACGGGGCTGATCGTGATCGAGTCCGACCCGGCGACCCGCACCGGCTGGCGCTGCGTGACCTGGGACGGCCTGCTCTAGCGCTGGATCAGCGCCACCTGCCGTGCGCGGTGTTCGCGGCAACGCGGTCGAAGCTGTGCGGACGAGCCGGGCGGTTCGCGTGCTCCGGGGAACCGGCGGGCGTCGGGGGTCCGGTCTACGGTTCGCGGCATGACCGAGACGAACGCGCGGATCGGCGCGCTGGCCACCGAGGCCCTGGGGTTCTTCGTCGACGCGGTGGAGCGGGTGCCGGCCGGGAGCTGGGACGAGCCGTCCAACCTCGGCGAGTGGAGCGTGCGCGAGCTCGTCGGGCACGTCACCGGCAGCGCGACCAAGATCGCCGTGCTGCTGGAAGGCGGTCAGACCTGGGGCACCCCGTCCGAGCCCGCCGACTGGGTGTGCGACGACCCGGCCGCGAAGCTCCGCGAGATCGGCGGCCGGATCGAGCGGGCGCTGCCGAACGCCGACCTGGAGGCGCCGCGGCCCTCGCCCGCTGGGGAGATGCCGCTGCACGAGGCGCTGGCGTTCCCGATGGCCGACCTGGCCATGCACGCCTGGGACCTGCACCGCAGCTGCGGCCGCCGAGCCGAGCTGCCCGAGGGGCTGCGCGAGTTCTGCCAGGCCCTCATCGACTCCGTGCCGGAGCAGATGATGCGCCGACCCGGCGCGTTCGGCCCGGCCACGACCCCACCCGAAGGCGCCGGCGACACGGACCGCCTGATGGCCTACCTGGGTCGCTCGGTCAGCTAGCTCCAGCCGAGTTCGTGGAGCTTGTCGTCGTCGATTCCGAAGTGGTGGGCGATCTCGTGCACGACGGTGACCGCCACCTCGTCGACGACCTCCTCCTCGTCCTCGCACATCGCCAGCAGCGGCTCGCGGAAGATCGTGATCGTGTCCGGCAGGACGCCGCTGTAGGTGTGGTCCCGTTCGGTGAGGGCGATGCCCTCGTAGAGGCCCAGCAGCTCCGCGTCCTCGGGGTGGGAGTCCTCGACCAGCACGACCACGTTGTTCATCGCCGACGCGAACTCCGGTGGGAGCCGGTCCAGGGCGTCGCCGACCAGCTCGTCGAACCGGGCGCGGGTCATCTCCACGGGCATGTCAGCGCGGCTGCTCGGTCGCGGGCGCGCCCGGTTCGGACGGTGCCGTGTTCTCGCCGGCCGGGGACCTGCCGACCTGCACCTGGCCCTTGACGCCGCCGGTCACCGGGGCCAGGCCGCTGCCGTCGGGCAGTTGCGCGCTCAGCTTGCAGTTGACCTGCCGCGAACCGGCCGCCCAGCTCCCCTCGGAGAGGGTGTCCCAGTAGACGATCAGGCCCTTGTCCCTGGCGACCGTCGGGCCACCGGCGTAGGCCGAGGTCAGCTCCTCGCACTTGGTGGCCAGGAAGCCGTCCTGGTCGCTCTCCGACGGGAAGTTGCCCTGGAACTGGTCGGCCAGGTTGATCACGGCCGACAGCTCCACCGCGTGCGGGCGGGAGCAGTCCACCGGGTCCCACACCTGGGTGCCGCTGATGCCCAGGCAGCGGCCGGCCGGGTAGACGTTCGACTGGTCCATCTTCGACGCCTCGCCGGTGATCGGGAACAACTTGCCGGACGGTCCCGGCTGCTGCAGGCCGCAGTGCAGCGTGCGGTCGCCGTTGGCCCAGCCGTCCTGGCTCGGGGTGAAGGCGCCGACGGTGAAGCGGCCCTCCTTGTCGAACCGGCCGCCCAGGTACTGGTCGGAGACCTCGATGCAGCGTTGCTGCTTGATCTCCTGCCACTGCTCGTTGCTCGGGAACGGCGCGTTCGGCGGGAACTCGCGCAGGTCGTACGGGCCGGTGACCTCGAACAGGTGCGGCTCGTCGCAGGTGACCTTGCGGATGTCGGCCGCGTCCGGTTCGGTCCAGTGCAGGCACTCGCCCGCCCGCGTCTCGAAGACGACCTTCGGCGCGGGTGCCTCGCCGACCCCGGCGGGGCCGCCGACCTTCCCGGACTCCATCGGCCAGTTCAGCAGGATGCTGACCGTCAGGATCAGCAGGGCGCCGATCGCGGCCGCGACCATCACCAGCTTGGCGTTGGGCGGCTTCTTGCGGCCGGATTCGGGGGTGCGTTCGGGCGGGACCATCGAACACATGATGCCTGGCGCACGTGTGGCCTGCGCGCAGTCCGCGCCGGAAACGGAGAGGAAAGGAACTCATTCGTTGCCGTGCGCGTCCATACATTGAGTAGTGTGGCGTGTGGGAGTTGGGGCGATGACGGAGAGTGGCAAGCCAGTGTCTGACAACGAGCGGCCGCAGGGGGACTCCACCCCCGAGGAGCCGACCCAGCAGATGCCTGTGGGCGACCAGGGTCGGATCCGCTACCAGGACCCGCAGAACACGACGCCGCGCGAGCCCACGCTCGCGGAGCAGAAGGCCCGGCAGATGGCCGAGCAGCGCCGCGCCGAGGCCGAGCGGGCCGAGCAGGCCGCGGCCGCGGCGAAGACGGCCAAGCGCCGGAAGGTGCTGATCGGCGGCGGTGCGACCGTCGGCGTCGTCGCGCTGGTCGCGGCGATGTACTCGGCGTCGGAGGTCAGCGCCCAGGCCAACGCCGCGACTGAGTACTGCGCGACCGACCAGAGCGGTCAGCCGGGCAACCGCGACCTGGACGAGTACTGCGACGAGAACTACGTCAACAGCCACGGCGGCCACGTCAGCGGCGGCATGTTCTTCATGCCGATCTTCCTGCCCGGTGGCGGCATCGGCGGCTACCACTCGTACCGGTACGCGTACACGCCAGCCGGTGTGTCGGCGCCCCCGGTCGGGGCCCCGGCGGCCGGATCGACCTTCAACAAGCCCTCCGGAAGCACCGTGAAGAACACCAAGGGCTCGACCGTCCAGCGCGGTGGGTTCGGGATCTCCAGCAAGACCGGCGGCAGCGGGAGCTGAACGAGTGAAGCGCAAGACCGGGGCCCGGCGTCCGGACTGGCAGCAGAAGATCGAAGAGCTCGGGCTCGTCTTCGGGACCCCGGCGCGCGCGGCCGACGGCAGCGAGCGGCCCTACTGGGACGAGGGCGTGCACTACGAGTTCAGCCTCGACGAGGTCCTCTCGCTGGAGGCCGACGTCGAACTGCTGCACTCGATGTGCCTGGACGCCGTCGACCACGTGATCACCACCGAGCGGTACAAGGACTTCGGCATCCCCGAGTGGGTGTGGCCGCACATCGCCGAGTCCTGGCGCCGCCGCGACCCGCACCTCTACGGCCGCTTCGACCTGCGCTACGACGGGTCCGGGCCGGCCAAGCTGCTGGAGTACAACGCCGACACGCCGACCTCGCTGCTGGAGGCCGCGGTCGTGCAGTGGCACTGGCTCACCGAGGTCCACGACGGCGACGACCAGTGGAACTCCATCCACGAGAAGCTCGTCGAGCGCTGGGCCGAGATCAAGCCGCAGCTGGCCACGAACGAGGTGCACTTCACCTGGTCCGGGCAGGAGCCCACCGGTGAGGACAACATCACCGCCGCCTACCTGCAGGAGACCGCCGCCGAGGCGGGCCTGAACACCGTCGGGCTGGCCATCGAGGAGATCGGCTGGGAGAGCCTGCTGGAGCGCTTCGTCGACCTCGAAGAGGCGCCGATGAACTCCGTCACCAAGATCTACCCCTGGGAGTGGATGGTCGACGACGAGTTCGGCAAGCACGCCATCAACACGCTGCCGGCCACGCAGTGGATCGAGCCGCTGTGGAAGATGCTGCTGTCCAACAAGGCGCTGCTGGCGATCCTCTGGGAGATGCACCCTGGCCACCCCAACCTGCTGCCCACCTACCTGGACCAGCCCGGGCTGCTGACCGAGTACGTGCGCAAGCCGCGGCTCGGGCGCGAGGGCAACAACATCACCATCGCCGCGCCTGGCTGGGAGACCGAGACCGGCGGGTTCTACGGCGAAGAGGGCTACGTCTACCAGGCCTTCGACCCGCTGCCCGAGTTCGACGGGATGCGGCCCGCGCTGGGCGCGTGGATCGTCGGGGACGAGTCGGCCGGGCTGGGGATCCGGGAAACAGCAGGTCTGATCACCGACGACGGCGCCGCCTTCGTGCCCCACCGGATCCCGCAGGGGTAGCCGGACCCGGCGCGTGGCCGGGGTATCGATGCGGCTACGCTGACCAGCTGTGATCGACCTGAAGACGCTACGCGATGATCCGGAAGCGGTGCGCGCTTCGCAGCGCGCACGTGGTGAGGACGCGTCCCTGGTGGACGCGCTGCTGTCCGCCGACGAGCGTCGCAGGTCCGCAGTGTCCCGTGCGGACAACCTGCGCGCCGAGCAGAAGCAGCTCGGCAAGCAGGTCGGCAAGGCCCAGGGCGAGGAGCGGGACGCGCTGCTGGCTCGGGGCAAGGAGCTGGCCGCGCAGGTCAAGGAGGCCGAGGCCGAGCAGTCCGAGACCGACGCCGAATTGCTGCGGCTGCAGAAGGCCGTCTCCAACGTCGTCGAGCCGGACGTGCCGCCGGGCGGCGAGGACGACTTCGCGGTGCTCAAGCACGTGGGCGTGCCGACCGAGTTCGGCTTCGAGGTCGCCGACCACCTGGAGCTGGGCAACGGGCTCGGCGCGTTCGACATGGAGCGCGGGGCGAAGGTCTCCGGCGCCCGCTTCTACTTCCTCACCGGCATCGGCGCGCAGCTGGAGCTGGCGCTGCTGAACATGGCCGCCGCGCAGGCCACCGCCGCCGGGTTCACGCTGGTCGTGCCGCCGGTCCTGGTGCGCCCGGAGATCATGGACGGCACCGGTTTCCTCGGCGCCCACTCCAGCGAGGTGTACCGGCTGGAGGAGGACGACGCCTACCTGGTCGGCACCTCCGAGGTGCCGCTGGCGGGCTACCACTCGGGCGAGATCCTGGACTTCACCGACGGTCCCGCGCGCTACGCGGGCTGGTCGACGTGCTTCCGCCGGGAGGCCGGCTCCTACGGCAAGGACACCCGCGGCATCATCCGCGTGCACCAGTTCAACAAGCTGGAGATGTTCGTCTACTGCCGGGAAGAGGACGCCCGCGACGAGCACCAGCGCCTGCTGGCCTGGGAGGAGGAGATGCTGGCCAAGATCGAGGTGCCCTACCGGGTGATCGACACCGCGGCCGGTGACCTCGGTTCCAGCGCGGCCCGCAAGTTCGACTGCGAGGCCTGGGTGCCCAGCCAGCAGACCTACCGCGAGCTGACCTCGACCTCGAACTGCACCACGTTCCAGGCGCGGCGGCTCAACACCCGCTACCGGGACGCCGACGGCAAGACCCGCTTCGCGGCGACCCTCAACGGCACGCTGGCGACCACCCGCTGGATCGTGGCGATCCTCGAGAACCACCAGCAGGCCGACGGTTCCGTGCGGGTTCCGGAGGCCATGCGCCCGTTCCTCGGCGGCCTCGAGGTCCTCGAACCCAAGTGACGCGGAGTTCCAGCTGAGAACTCCCCACGCGCGAAGAGACCCCAGTTCACCTGGGGTCTCTCGTCTTTCTCGGGGTGGCGGAGCTCCAGCTGGAACCGCTCACCGGACCGCGGCGGCGACGTCGCGGTCGAGGGTGGTGCGCACCAGGGCCGCGGCGAGCCTTGCGAGGTCGTGGCCCTCGACGAGATCAGCGAGCTTGTCAGGGTCGGTGGGCAGGCCGAGCTTCTTCGCACCGGAGAGGGCCTTGGAGTCGAAGTAGGGCCGCAGCTCCGGCCAGACGAGCTGGGCTTCGCGGCAGAAGATGTCGGCGCCGACCGGGCCCAGCCGCGGCAGGTCCATCAGGAGCCTGCGCACCTCCTCCGGATCACCGTCGGCCTTGGAGCGCAGTTTCCGCAGGTCACCGTGGTAGCGGTCGATGATCAGCTCGGCGCCCCGGCCCAACGCGGTCGCGGTGCTCTCGTCGTAGCGCCGGTAGTGCGCGCGGCCGAGGGCGTCGACCCGCTGCTGCCAGGTGGCGTCGAACATCTTCTGCGGACTGCTCCACTGCGCCAGCTCGCGGGCGGCGTCCACCGCGATGTCCGCCTTGATCCGGGTCGACAGCAGCACCGCGAGCACCACCAGCCGGTACAGCGGTGAGGGCTTGTCGGCCAGCTTGATCCCGGCCTCGCTCGCGTAGCTCGTCCCCGCTTCGTCGAGCAGGGTCCGCACCTTCTCCTCAGCGGACATGGCAACCACCTCCTGCCGACGACGGATACCCGCGTCGGCGCGGTGGCACACCTGCACCTACAGCTCGGGCAGGACCTCGGTGGCGATCTCCTCGACCGTCGACTCCTTGCCCGCGTAGGGGCCGTCCGCGCGGGGCCAGTGCGTGATGATGTCGGTGAAGCCGAGTTCGTCGGCGCGGCCGACCACGTCGCGGAAGTGCTCCACACTGGACAGCGAGAACTCCGGCGCGGCGTCGACCTGCAGGTAGCGGTCGACCTTGATCGGGTCGCGGCCCTGCTGGTGGCAGAGGTCGGTGAAGCGCAGCGACAGCTCCGCGACCGCGCGCCACCAGCTCTCCAGGTCGTCGCCGCCGCGGCCGGTGGTCACCCAGCCCTGGCCGAACTGGGCGGCCAGCTCCATCGACCGGGTGCCGTTGGCGGCCACCACGAACGGCACCCGCGGCAGCTGCACGCAGCCGGGCGCGCGGCGCGCCTGCACGGCCGAGAAATAGGTGCCGTCGTAGTCGGTGACGTCGAAGCGCAGCACGTGGTCGAGCAGCTCGACGAACTCGGCGAACCGGTCGGAGCGCTCCGGCGGTGACAGCTCGGGCCGGCCGAGGACCGTCGTGTCGAAACCGGTGCCGCCGGCTCCGACGCCGAGGGTGATGCGGCCGTCGGCGATGTCGTCCAGGGCGGTCAGCTCGCGGGCGAAGTGCACCGGGTGCCGGAAGTTCGGGGACGCGACCAGCGTGCCGAGCCGGATCGTCGAGGTGACGGTGGCGGCGGCGGTCAGCGTGGGCACCGCGTCGTACCAGGCCTTGTCCACAAGGGAGCGCCAGCCGAGGTGGTCGTAGGTCCAGGCGTGGGCGAAGCCGTACTCCTCGGCCATCCGCCAGAGCGGTTCGGCCGCCCACCACCGGTGTTCGGGCAAGATCACGATCCCAACGCGCACGGGTAGACGGTACTGGTCGCGCCGGACGCGTTTCGACCCGATCAGGTGACGAACGTCCCTTCGTGGTCTTACCAGCGAGGACGTCCGGATCCCCGGCGCGGCGGGCATGATGGTCGGCGTGCGTGAACCTGGCCTGGTGGCATCAGACGTGGACGGAACCCTGCTCGACCCGATGGAGGAGGTCTCCGCCAGGACCGCGGCCACAGCCGGCCGGGTGGCCGCGTCCGGTACGCCGTTCGTGCTGGTCACCGGCCGTCCGCCGAGGTGGATGCCGCGCGTGGTCGCCGCGCTCGGGGTGTCCGGCATCGCGGTGTGCGCCAACGGCGCGGTCACCTACGACACCGCCGCCGACCGCGTGCTGCGCAGCCACGACATCGATCCCGTGACGCTGCACGACGTGGTGCGGGAGCTGCGGCACGAGCTGGGCGGCTGCGCGTTCGCCGTGGAGCGGGCGACCCGCAGCGCCCGGGACGACCTGCGGGAGCAGTTCCTCGCCGAGGCCGACTTCCACCGCAACTGGATGAACACCGACATCCGCGTCGCCCCGACCGATGAGCTGACGGGCAAGCCCGCGATGAAGCTACTGGTGGTGCACCCCGGTCTGAACAGCGGTGAGCTGGCGGCGGCGACCGCGGAGATCATCGGCGATCAGCTGCAGTCGACCTACTCGACGGACTCCGGGTTGATCGAGCTGTCCGCGCCCGGGGTGGACAAGGCGTCCGGGCTGGCCGCCGTGGCCGCCGAGCTCGGGATCGCGCGGTCGGAGGTGATCGCCTTCGGCGACATGCCCAACGACGTCCCGATGCTCGGCTGGGCGGGTCACGGCGTGGCCATGCGCAACGCGCACCCCGACGCCCTCGCGGCGGCGGACGAGGTCACCACCACCAACGCCGAGGACGGCGTCGCCCAGGTCCTCGAACGCTGGTGGTGAGGGCGGTTCCAGCCAGCGCCGGACGTCGTGGCTGAAACCGCCTCCCTCACCTCAAGGACGGCCGGCGCGCTGCGCGTCGGCGGCCTGGGAGCGGATGGCTCCGAGCCGGTCGTAGCCGCGCTTGCCCGGGCAGGCCGTGTAGGAGGCGTCGCGGTGGCCGAAGATCGTCGGCAGCGTGACCTCCGCGCCGGGCGGGAACTTCGAGCCCTCGGGCGCTTCGGAGACCAGGCGCGTGGTGCGGTCGGCGGGAACGCCGGCGGTGCCCAGCTTCCAGGCGGCCATGTTCGCCACCGAGCGCACCGTTGCCGCTGACGGCGCGAGACCGTCGTAGTTGCCCATCATCGAGATGCCGAAGGTGTGGCGGTTGAACCCGCGCACGTGCCCGCCGATCACGTTGCCCGCCAGACCGCCGGTGCGGCCCTCGAAGACGGTGCCGCACTTGTCGACCAGGGCGTGGTAGCCGATGTCTCCCCAGCCCAGCTCGACCGCGTGGTACTGGTAGATGCCGCGCACGAGCTCGGCCGACTGGTCGCAGGTGTAGTTGTTGGTGCCCGCGGTGTGGTGCACCACGGCGGCCTTGGTGGTGGTCGGCTCGACCGGCCAGGTCATCTTCGACTCGTCGGCGCCCCACTGCGCGCGGGTGACCACCGGCGGGATGTCGGACTGCGGTGCAGCGATTCGCGGCGGGGTGACCTGCGCGGCGGGGTCGATGCCGATGAACTGCAGCTGGTCGGTGATGTCCTGGCCCTGAGCGCTGGCGTGGACCTGCGCGTCGTTGCTGCGCCCGGTCCACATCGGTTCGCTGCCACCGTCCTCGGCTTCCAGCTGGGTCCACGGCCCCCAGCCCTCGGCGGTGCGCACGCGCACCTCGATGCGGTCCGGCGCCTGGCCCTGCCAGGTGAGACCGACCAGGTCGAAGGGCTTTTCGCTGTGGACCTCGCGGACCGCGGACCGGTCGCGGGCCACGTCGCGCAGCGGGATGCGAACGCTCTGCGTCCCGGGCTGCTCGGGCGTCGGTCCGGCGGTGCCGGAAGGCCCGGAGATCGGTAGGACGGCCAGGGTCAGCAGCGCGACGGCTGCCAGCCGCGGGCGTGTGGACCGAAAACGCATGGGCGATACCTCGCTTCGGCTGGAGGGCGGGTGTCCTTTCTCGACACCCGCTTCCTGACGATGAACGAGTATGAGTCCGGAAGCGATCATTCGCCGTCCGGAACTCCGTTATGTCCGAATCCGCGAGCCGGTATCAGCGCCCTGGAATCAGAGGGGTGTTCATGAATTCCGGGGAATTCACCGGACGCCGAGCGAATCGCACATAAGCGACCGCCGCGCACACCAGGAAACCGATCCCGATCAGCGTGTAGGCGTTGCCCACGATCTGCTGCGAGAAAGTCCAGTCGAGTTCGCGATCATCGGTGTTGGGCAGATACCACTGCGGTCCGGCCAGCACGGTGATCGCCGAGATCACCACCGCGATCGTCATCCCGTGCCAGCGGTTGCGCAGCGACATCATGAACACCAGCGCCAGCGCGGGGCCCGCCCACACCCAGTGGTGCGACCAGGAGATCGGCGAGACCAGCAGGATCCACACCGCGTTGAGCACCAGCGCCAGCGGCAGGTCGCGGGCGCTGAGCGCGTAGCGCATGCCCAGCACGGCCAGCACCAGCAACACCAGCGAGCCGGTGATCCACAGCGAGTTCAGCGCGAACCCGGTCAGCTCCTGCTTGGCCAGCAGGCTGCGCAGCGTCAGGTTCCCGGCGTAGACGGTGCCGAAGGAGTCGCCGGTGGACAGCATCTTGTCCAGCCACCAGTCCGCCGAGTCGCGCGGCGCGGCCAGGAAGCCCGCGAAGACGGTGGCGGAGAAGGTGACGCCGGTGATCGACATCGCCCGGTAGTCCCTGCGCAGCAGGAAGAACAGCAGGAAGCCCAGCGGGGTCAGCTTGATCGCGGCGGCGATGCCGACCAGCATCCCGCGCGGCCAGCGGGTGCGCGGCAGCAGGCAGTCGGCGGCGACCAGGCCCATCAGCACCAGGTTGATCTGCCCGTAGTTGAGGGTCTCGCGCGCCGGTTCGATCAGCGTCAGCCACGGCATCAGCAGCGCGGTCGCGACCGCGACCTCGCCGGCGCGGGGTGCGAAGTGGCGCGACGAGCGCGCCAGCGAGTACGAGGTCAGCAGGATCGCCAGGTGCGAGCACAGCGCGACCGCCACGACGGCCGCCGTCTCGGACATCCAGGTCAGCGGGATGAACAGCAGCGCGGCGAACGGCGGGTAGATGAACGGCAACGTCGCGGAGTCCGGGCTCTCCGGGGTCAGGTCGTCGCCGTAGACCTGGTAACCGTTGAGCCACGCACGCGCACCAAGCCGGTAAATCTCGGTGTCCATGTAGCCGCGGGTGTCGATCCAGTGGACGAACCAGACCACCAGCACTTCGAGCAGAATTGCCGCGACCAGCAAGTGACGCCCGTCACGGGCGCGTGTCGACCCCACAGCTCACCACCCAGCGTTGCGCGCCCGTCCCGGAGCCTCGGACCTGCGTGAAAGGTTTTCACCGGCGCGTCGGTACGGCGCGATGGTAGCCGCCGCACGACGCGCCGGGAGGGTCGCCTAACGGGTATTAACAGCCACGATTAGTCGCCGTCGGTGGCGCGTCCCTCACCCCCAGTGGGTGACGAAATGCCTGGACAACGAGGATTGAGCGGGCTTCGGCAGTGATATCGACACTCTTCGTGGTCATATGTAGCCAATAACGTCAACGCGGTTTCGGGGTGGCATCCCGCTGCAGCTACCCTCGACGACTGTGAGCTTCGCAGGCTATGACCTGATCGTTGTTGGTTCCGGATTCTTCGGCCTCACGATCGCAGAGCGCGCCGCCACCCAGCTGGACAAGCGGGTGCTGGTGCTGGACCGTCGTGACCACATCGGGGGCAACGCCTACTCGGAGGCGGAGCCCGAAACCGGTATCGAGGTGCATCGCTACGGCGCGCACCTTTTTCACACGTCGAACAAACGCGTGTGGGATTACGTAAACCAGTTCACCGAATTCACCAACTATCAGCACCGGGTGTTCACCAAGCACCAGGGGCAGATTTACTCGTTCCCGATGAACTTGGGCCTGCTGTCCCAGTTCTTCGGCCGCGCGTTCACCCCGGACGAGGCGAAGGCGCTGGTCGCCGAGCAGGCGTCCGAGATCGACACCGCGGACGCCCAGAACCTCGAGGAGAAGGCGATCTCCCTGATCGGCCGCCCGCTGTACGAGGCGTTCGTGCGCGGTTACACGGCCAAGCAGTGGCAGACCGACCCGAAGGAACTGCCCGCGGCGATCATCAGCCGGCTGCCGGTTCGGTACAACCTCAACAACCGGTACTTCAACGACACCTACGAGGGTCTGCCGGTCGAGGGCTACACCGCGTGGCTGGAGAAGATGGCCGAGCACCCCAACATCGAGGTGCAGCTGGCCGCCGACTTCTTCGACGTCCGCGGTGAGCTGCCCACCGACGTCCCGGTCGTCTACACCGGTCCGCTGGACCAGTACTTCGACTACGCCGAGGGCGAGCTGGGCTGGCGCACCCTGGACTTCGAGACCGAGGTCGTCAACACCGGCGACTTCCAGGGCACGTCGGTGATGAACTACGCCGACGAAGAGGTGCCCTACACGCGGATCCACGAGTTCCGGCACTTCCACCCCGAGCGGGACTACTACCCGTCGGACAAGACCGTGGTCGTGCGCGAGTACTCGCGGTCGGCGGAGAGCGGGGACGAGCCCTACTACCCGATCAACACCCCGGAGGACCGGCGCAAGCTGGAGGCCTACCGCGAACTGGCCAAGAAGGAGGCCAAGGAGCGCAAGGTCATCTTCGGTGGTCGACTCGGCACCTACAAGTACCTGGACATGCACATGGCCATCGGCTCGGCCCTGAGCATGTTCGACAACAAGATCGCTCCATACTTCACCGAGGGTCGTTCGCTGGACGGCTCGCTGGAGGACTGACGTGACCGACCGGACCCCCCGAGAGCTCAACGCCGCTGGTGAGAGCAAGCTCAGCGACGTCACTTCGGTGCGCGCCGGGACCTCGGACGCGGCGCCTGAGCAGGTGCTGCAGCGGATCGTGTTCCCGCGCGGTGAGGACCCGCTGGACGTGCGTCCGCTCTACATCGACGAGCCGGAGGCGCTGGCCAGCACCGCCACCGTGGTGTCCCGCCGCCACCTGCGCGTCCCCGCGCACAGCAAGATCTCGCTCGCGTCCTACTTCAACGCCTTCCCGGCCAGCTACTGGAAGCGTTGGACGAAGATCGAGGAGGTCGTGCTCCGGCTGCGGGTCAGGGGGTCCGGTCGGCTCGACGTCTACCGCTCGAAGTCCAACGGCGACAGCGTTCACCTGCAGGGCTCCCCGGTGTCCAGCGAGGGCTGGACGTCGCTGGAGTTCAAGGTGTCGCTGCAGCCGTTCGAGGACGGCGGCTGGATCTGGTTCGACCTGTTCACCAACGACGCCGAGCTGGAGGTCAGCGAAGGCGCCTGGACGACCGAGCAGCCGATGCCCAAGCAGCAGGTCGTGGTCGGCACCACCACCATCCGCCCCTCGGAGTGCATCGAGGCGCTGAAGACTCTCGGGGAAGACCCGCAGGTCATGGCCGTGGTGGAGCGGGTCATCGTCGCCGACCAGGGCCCGCAGAAGATCCACGAGGTCGAGGGCTTCGACGAGGCCGCCAAGGCCATCGGCGACAAGCTGCACGTCATCGAGCAGGACAACCTCGGCGGGTCCGGCGGTTTCGGCCGGGTCATGTACGAGGGCATCCACAACTCGAACGCCGCCCAGGTGATGGTCCTCGACGACGACATCGCCCTGGAGCCGGACGGCGTGCTGCGGGCCAACGCCTTCGCCCGCGCCGCCACCCAGCCAGTCATCGTCGGCGGTCAGATGCTCAACCTGCAGGCGCGTTCGCGACTGCACACGATGGGCGAGGTCGTCGACCTCGGCCAGGGCATCTGGCGTGCCGCGCCGGGCGCGGTCACCGACCACGACTTCGCCAAGAAGCCGCTGCGCAAGACCAAGAAGCTGCACCAGCGCGTGCACTCCACCTACAACGGCTGGTGGATGTGCCTGTTCCCGCGCGAGATCATCGAGCGCACCGGGCTGCCGCTGCCGCTGTTCATCAAGCACGACGACTCGGAGTACTCGCTGCGCGCGGGCGGCCACGGCTACCCGACGGTGACGCTGCCGGGTGCGGCGATCTGGCACATGCCGTGGACCGACAAGAACGACGCCACGGACTGGACCGCCTACTTCCACACCCGCAACCGGCTGATTCTGGCCGCGCTGCACAGCCCGGAAGAGGTCAAGAACAACATCGTCAAGCAGGGCCTCAAGCTCACGCTGCGGCACCTGCTGTCGATGGAGTACTCCACGGTCGCCGTGCAGCAGAAGGCGATCGAGGACTTCCTGAAGGGCCCGTCGGGCCTGTTCGACAGCCTGCGCACGGCGCTGCCCGAGGTCCGCGAGCTGCGCAAGGACTACGACGACGCCAAGACGCTGCCCTCGGCGCGGGAGTTCCCGCCGCCGAGCGCGGACCCGATCATGGCCGAGGGCCTGCTCAACCCGCCGGTGAACCCGGCGGTGATCGCGGCCCGCGCCTCCAAGGCGCTGCTGCACAACCTCAAGGAGCCCGCGCACGACGCGTCGGACCGGCCGCAGCTCAACGTTCCGGCCGCTGCCGCCCGCTGGTTCCTGCTGGGCAACCTCGACAGCGCCACGGTGTCCAACGCCGACGGCAGCGGGGTGGCGTTCCGCCGCCGCGACCCGGAGACCTTCCGCCGGCTGGGCCTGCAGGCGCTGGCCAACTACAAGCGGCTGGGTCAGGAGTGGGCGCGGCTGCGCGAGGAGTACCGGGCGGCGCTGCCGGAGCTGACCAGCGCGGAGTCCTGGAAGCAAGTCTTTGATCCGAAATGACGCCGACTTTCCCGGAGACGAAGTGGCAGAGCTGACTACGCTGATCGCCCCCGAGGACGTGACCGACCTCAAGCAGGACGAGGAGGTCACGGCCGAGACCATCGCGCTGCGCAAGGTGCAGGGTGCGCTGGCCAAGCCCGCGGTCGTCAAGACGGCGCACGCGATGTCGCTGTTCGGCGAGCACGCCGCCGGCTGGCTGGCCATCGGTGCTGTCGGGGCGCTGGCCGATCGCAAGCGCCGCGGTGAGTGGGTCACCGCGGCCGCCGGGGTCGCCGCCGCGCACGCGGCGTCGATCGCCGTCAAGCGGGTGGTCCGCCGCCCGCGTCCGAAAGACCCCGAGATCCAGGTGCTGGTCGGTACGCCGAGCCAGCTGAGCTTCCCGTCCTCGCACGCGACGTCCACGACGGCCGCCGCGGTGCTCTACGGCGGGTTGACCGGCAAGAAGCTGACCCCGGCGCTCGTGCCGCCGATGATGGTCAGCCGTCTTGTCCTGGGGGTTCATTACCCGAGCGATGTGGTCGCCGGATCGGTGCTCGGCGGTGCCGTGGCACTGGTCACCCGGCGATTCATGAGACGGCGGAGGAACCGTGCCTGACAACAAGCAAGCTTCGGCTGAAGTGGCGGAGGCTCCCGAGGCCAAGAAGTCCGAGGTCGAGTCCGACGCGGAAGGCACCATCGGCGCCGAGTTCGGCGACGAGGTGCTGGAGGGCGAGCCGACCAAGACCGACGACGAGAAGGACAAGTCGTCGGACGCGTACCACGCGAAGGTGACCGCCAAGGCCGGTACGCCGGCCGGGCTGGTGACCGGTCTGATCAAGGAACTGCGCCCGAAGCAGTGGGTGAAGAACGTCCTGGTGCTGGCCGTGCCGTTCGCGGCGGGCGAGATCCTGGACCCGGCCATCCTGCTCGACGCGGTGATCGCGTTCGTGGTGTTCTCGATGGCCGCTTCGGGCATCTACTTCGTCAACGACGCGATCGACGTCGAGGCGGACCGGCAGCACCCGACCAAGCGCAACCGCCCGATCGCCGCCGGCCTGATCCCGGTGCCGATCGCCTACGTGGTGTGCGTGCTGCTGCTGGGTGGTTCGCTGCTGATCTCGGGTCTGACGTCCATGCCGCTGCTGGCGGTGATGGCGCTCTACATCGCGGTGCAGCTGGGCTACTGCTTCGGCCTCAAGCACCAGCCGGTGATCGACCTGTGCATCGTGGCCTCCGGGTTCCTGCTGCGCGCCATCGCCGGTGGTGCGGCGGCGAACCTGGTGATCACCCAGTGGTTCTACCTGATCGTGGCGTTCGGCTCGCTGTTCATGGTGGCGGGCAAGCGCTATGCCGAGGTGAAGTTGGCCGCCGAGACCGGCGCGAAGATCCGCAAGTCGCTGAAGGCGTACTCGCCGTCGTACCTGCGGTTCGTGTGGGCGATCGCGGCCGCGATCACGATCATGACCTACTCGCTGTGGGCCTACGACATCCGCGAGTTCGAGATGTCGCGCTGGGGCCTGATCTCCATCGTGCCGATGGTGATCGCGATCCTGCGGTACGCGGTGGACATCGACAAGGGCGTCGCCGGTGAGCCGGAGGAAGTGGTCCTCAAGGACAAGGTCCTGATGGTGCTCGGCGTGATCCTCGCCGGCTGCCTGTTCCTGGCGTTCTACCTGTGAGCTGAGCCTTCCTCGAAGCCCCCGGTCCCCAGTGGCCGGGGGCTTCGTCGTTCTGCACGGTTTATTCATCGACGATCATCGGCGCGTTCACCCGGTCGGGTGAGAGTGGGTTCGTTCCCGAATCGATGGAGGACCGACCCACATGGACAAGTCCGTTTCGAAGTTCTCGCGGCGCCACGTGCTGCTGAGCGGTGCCGCCGGTGCCGCCGCGCTGACCGTCGCCGGTGCGCCGTCCGCGCTGTCGCTGCCCGGCGCCGGTGCGGCCCGGCGCGGTGAGGTGTTCAGCCTGGGCGTGGCCTCGGGTGACCCGCTGCCGGACGGTTTCGTGCTGTGGACGCGGCTGGCCGCCGACCCGCTGGCCGAGGACGGCATGGGCGGCATGCCGAACAAGACCGTCCCGGTGCAGTGGGAGGTCGCCGAGGACGAGAACTTCACCCGCGTGGTGCGCCGGGGCGAGGAGCCGGCCGCGCCCGAGATGGGCCACAGCGTGCACGTCGAGCTGCAGGGCCTGCGGCCCGGCCGCGACTACTTCTACCGGTTCCGCGCCGAGGGTTCGGTCTCGCCCGCCGGGCGGACCCGGACCGCGCCGCTGCCGGGCACGATGGGCGAGCTGTCGATGGCCTTCGCCTCCTGCTCCCAGTTCGAGCACGGTTTCTTCACCGCCTACCGCCACCTCGGTGACGAGCGGCCGGACCTGGTCCTGCACCTGGGCGACTACCAGTACGAGTACAAGGCCAACGACTACGTGGCGCCGGGCGGCAACCCGCGCGACCACGCCGGACCGGAGACCGAGACGCTGGCCAACTACCGGCAGCGGCATGCCCAGTACAAGTCCGACGCCGACCTGCAGCACGCGCACGCCTCGGCGCCGTGGGTGGTCGTGTGGGACGACCACGAGCTGGACAACAACTGGGCTGACGAGGTCTACGAGCACCCCGAGGAGCCGCAGCCGAACTTCCTGGAGCGCCGCAAGGCCGCGTTCAAGGCCTACTACGAGAACATGCCGCTGCGCCGCGCCCAGGTCCCGCAGGGCATCGACCTGCGCCTGTTCCGCCGGATCGAGTGGGGTTCGCTGGCGACGTTCCACATGCTCGACACCCGCCAGTACCGCGACGACCAGGTCGGCAACGACAAGTTCCCGACCCAGGACCCGGCCCGGCTGGACCCCAAGCGCAGCCTCACCGGCGCCGAGCAGGAGCGCTGGCTGCTGCAGGGCCTGCGCTCGTCGCGCGCCCGCTGGGACGTGCTGGGCCAGCAGGTCATGTTCGCCGAGATCGACTACCTCAACGGCGACGACAAGGCCTACAACCCCGACGCCTGGGACGGCTACGTCGGCTCGCGCCAGCGGGTCATCGAGGGCTGGAAGCAGGCCGGGACCCGCAACCCGGTGGTGCTGACCGGTGACGTGCACACGCACTGGGCGAACGAGATCCACGACGGGCAGGACGTGGTGGCCACCGAGCTCACCGCCACCTCGATCACCAGCGGCGGCGACGGCTCGGCCGAGCTGACCGACAAGGAGAAGGCCTACCTGGCCGAGAACCCCCACGTCCGGCTCTACAGCAACCAGCGCGGCTACATCTCCACCAAGATCACCGAGACGGAGATGACCGCCACCTACAAGGTCCTGCCCTACGTCTCCAAGCCCGGAGCCCCGGTCGAGGACCTCGCCACCTTCACCATCCAGGACGGCACCCCGGGCCTGAACCCCGCGTGACCAGCCCTTTTCGAATTTCGCGCGAAGTTCGACCCCGAAGTTCGGGGTTCGGACTTCGCGCGAAATTCGAATCCGTCACCTGGTCGCGTGGTCCGAGGTCGCCTTCTCCGGGCGGAGGCCGAGCTTCTCGGTCACCTCGTGGGCCATCTGGATGGCGTAGGACTGGCCCCGGTCCTGCGGGTAGATCTGGGACATCGTGGCCAGCGTGACGTTGGGCAGGTGCGTGGTGTGCGGCGGGATCAGGGAGCGGTAGGTGGGCGTCACGATGGGCTGGGCGAACCCGGCCTTGGAGAAGTGCCAGTTGCGGATCCACGACTCGTCGAAGTCGGGGTTGAGCCGCTGCAGCCACGGGATGTAGGTCCGCAGCAGCTCCGCCGGATCGGTGGTGAAGCGCCAGTCGTCGCGCGGCACGTAGTTGCCGACGTAGACGACGTGGTTCCCGCCGTACTCCTGCCGGTCCACCATGTTCGTGTGCTCCACGACCGCCAGGAACGGGAACTCCGGGTCGTTGATGTTGAGCCAGTAGTGCGGGATGACGCTGCGGTCGACCTCGAGGATGAAGCAGGTCGCGCCCAGGTACTGGTTGCGCCACAGCACGTCGTCGGACTCGATGTCGGCCGCCTTGGCGAAGGCGGGCTGCGGGACCGTGACGATGAGGTGGTCGAACTCGTAGCTGCTGCCGTCCGACGCCCGCACCAGCACCTTCTCCGCGGGCTGGGTGATCGACGAGACCGGCTTGTCGAACTCGATCTTCCCGCCGCGTTCGGTCACCGCGTCGGTCAGCGCGCGGTAGACCTGGTCGAAACCGCCGTGCAGGTAACCGAGCTCGAACGTGCGGCAGTGGATCCTGGCCCACAGCCACGCCATCGAGATCTCCTCGGCGTGCTCGCCGAACTTGCCCTGCAGCAGCGGTTCCCAGATCGTCGAGGTGACCTTCGGCCCGGCCCAGCGGCGCATCCAGTCCAGCGCCCGCACCTCGTTGAAGCGGGCGCCGTTGCGGATCACCTTCAGCGCGGCCGCGGTGGCGCCGAACCGGAACCGGTCGAGCATCGAGAACTCGGGGAACTTCAGCATCTCCACCGGGGTGCCGAAATCGTGCAGCTTCCCGTCCAGGTACACCCCGGTGGTGGGCTTGTGGAACTGCAGCTTGTCGCTGAGCCCGAGGTCGTCGATGAGCTCGATCATCGCCGTGTCGCTGGCGAAGCTGTGGTGGTAGAAGCGCTCCAGCGGGGTGCCGCCGACCTCGATCGAGGCCGCGAGCCCGCCGAGTTCGGCGGAGGCCTCCAGCACCGTGACGTCGTGTCCGGCGCGCACCGCGTCGAAGGCCGCGGTCAGCCCGGTCGCGCCGGCGCCGACGATCCCCACTCTCATGCGAAACTCCACCTCTTGTTGATCGTGTACTGGAACAGCAGCACCACCGGCAGGCTGGCGAGCTTGACCAGGTTCGCGTCGATGCCGAGCCAGGTCGAGAACACCGCGAGCAGCAGGAACGTCAGCACGATCCCGGCGATGCCCACCGCGTAGAAGCGCAGGAACCGCACCAGGATCCGGTCGGTCTTGCGGAAGTTGAACAGCGAGTTGAGCACGAAGTTGTTGGTGATCCCGGCGGTCGTGCTGATCGCGTTGGCTACCTGGTGGTGCATCCCGAAGTAGTTGAACAGCACCAGGAAGAGCAGGTAGTCGAGCAGCACACCGCTGGCGCCGATCACCGCGTAGAGCAGCAGTTCCCGGCTGATCAGCCGGGAGCGCGGCTCAAGTTTCGTCATGCCGGATCACATCCCGGACGGTGTAGAGGGGTCGTCGCTGCACTTCGCTGTAGATGCGGCCGATGTAGCTGCCGATGACCCCCAGCGACAGCATCTGCAACCCGCCCAGGAACAGCATCACGACCATCAACATCGTCCACCCCGAGACGGTGATCTCGGGGAAGAACAGCCGCAGCGTTATCGAGTAGATGATCCCCACCATCGCCAGCGCCAAGCTCAAGAACCCCATCCGGGTGATCAGCTTGAGCGGCGCGGTGGAGAACCCGGTGACACCGTCGGCGGCCAGCCGCAGCATCTTGCGCATCGGGTACTTGGTCTCGCCGGCGACGCGCTCGTCCCGGTCGAAGAGCAGTTCCTGCTGTTGGAAGCCCATCGAGGCGACCATGCCGCGGATGAACCGGCTGCGTTCCCGGAACGTCCGCAGCTCCTCGGCCGCGCGCCGGTTGAGCAACCGGAAATCGCCGGTGTCGACGGGGATCTCGACGTCGGAGCAGCTGCGCAGCAACCGGTAGTAGGCGTGCGCGGTGGCGCGCTTGAACGGGGTGTCGCGCCGGGTCCGGCGGCGCGCCTGCACGATCTCCGCGCCGGCCAGCCACGCGTCGATCATCTGCAGGCTGACCTCCGGCGGGTCCTGCAGGTCGGTGTCCATGACGATCACCGCGTCACCCGAGGCGAGGTCGAGCCCCGCGGTGATGGCGATCTGGTGGCCGAAGTTGCGCGCGAAGTCGACCACCCGCACCCGCGGGTCGTTCTTGGCGATGTCCTGCAGGATGCGCAGCGATCCGTCCGCGGAACCGTCGTTGACGTAGACGAACTCGTAGGCGAATTCGGGGCGTTGGGCGACCGCCGAGGTCAGCTCGGTGTGGAAGTGCTTGATTCCCTCGGCCTCGTTGTAAACCGGCAGCACGTAGGAGATCAGCTGCGGAGCCTCCTCGGCGTCGGAGGTTCGCTTCTGCTGCGGTACCGGTATTCCGACCTCGTGCTGGCGAATCGTGTCGGCCATGCTCACTCCCCTCGCCAACCCCACCGTGGACCCTCAACGCGTTGGACGTCGAATCGGTTGCCCGGGTAGGGGTATTGGACCTCGATGAGGTGACCCCACTCGGAATATTCGGGTGTTTTCTCGTATCCGTTGAGCCTTGTCGGGATCTCTTCTTGGACACCGACGTCGCGCACACCGGCGAAAGCGCCACCGATCCCGCGTTCGAACGCGGCGGTTCCGCCGAATCCCATCGAGTTCGGCGGGGTGATCAGGTAGGCGGGCGGCTCGACCAGGCCGTCCTCGACCTTCGGAAGATCCCGCAGGCAGGGCACGTTCCAGGTCATCGACCAGTCGACGTAGGTGGGGGCCTTGTCGCGCATGTACTCGGTCAGCGGGACGACTTCGCGCAGCCGGGGCCCGCTGACCGCCACCCACCCGGCCGGGTCGGTGGTGGTGTCGCTGGCAGTGATGCGCACCCGCTCGGCGCCGGGCGGGATCTGCGCGGGGGAGAGGTGCAGGTCCCGCCAGCCGGGGTGGTCCTGCGGCTCGTCCTCGACCACGTGGTCGGTCGGGTATGTCTCGCTCTCGTCGGAGTCCAGCCAGGTGTCGTCGAGCACGACCTCGCGGGTTCCGCCCGGCCCCGAGAACTCCAGCGCGACCCGGTTGCCGTCGCCGCTGCGCCCGGCGACCCCGACCGCCAGTTCCTGGTCGGGGGCGAGTGCGGGCAGCGGGAACCAGCCGGTGGTCAGGGTGCCGGTGTTGATCTGCCCGCCGGTCAGGCTGCCCCAGGTCGGGACGTCGGCGGGCGGGGTGAAACCCGGTGCGAACCCGCTGCCTTCGGTGAACCCGGCCATCTCCGCGCCGTCACCGCCGCGCAGCCCGGCGATGTCCGGGGTGACCACGACCTGGTCCGCGATGCCGCAGCTGCCGCCGCGCGCGGCGGCGATGCCCTGCGCGCCGATCGAGTAGGCGCCGTCGCCCTGCCTGATCGGTGCGGCCGCGAACGAGCCGAGCACGATCGTCACCGCTACCCCCATCGCCGTGACGCAGACCAGTGCGGGCGTGCGGATCAGCGCGCGCCGCACCCGGTCATCACTTCGCCGGACCAGTGCGGATCCGGCCAGCAGCAGCCCTGCGATCAGCAGCCAGCACAGCGGGTTGTGCAGCGGCCGAACCGGGCCTTCGCCCCAGAGCACCCCGTACTGGGAGTGCAGGAACCAGTTGTTCTTGCCGGAGAAGACCAGTGCGGCCGCACCCCCGGCGAGCAGGGTGGACACCAGTCCGGCGACCAAGACCACGCGGTCCCGGCTCGCGGTGACCGCGGCGACGCCTATCAGCACCGCACCCGCGGTCAGCGTAGCGGCTCCGAGGCCCGCGAGCGCGCCGAAGTAGTGCGTCCACTTCGACGGCGTCAAGGTCATCAAAGCCATGCTGACCAGCAACGATGCTGCCGGGACGTGCGCGAGCCGCAGTCCTGGGGCGCGTCCGGCGCCGCGCAGCAGCACCACCACGCTGAACGCCGCGACGACCAGCGTGAGCAGGACGGCGGCCCGGCGCGCGATGTCGCCCTGGAGGTCGAAGCCCAGCAGGTACTGCCAGCGCATGACCTCCTGGAACCACGAGACGTTCGGCCCGTAGTAGCCGTGCAGGTCGGTGGCCTTGGCCGCGCCGAACAGGGACTGGTCGACGAACATCGCGACCAGCCCCACCGAGGCCATTCCGGCCATCAGGGCGATCACGCCGGGCCCGGCCAGCCGCCACAGGCGCGGGGCGAGGACCAGGAACGGGGCGATCGCGGTGATGCCCATCGGGTTGACCGCGATCGACAGGCCCGCGGCCAGCGCGGCCACGCCCAGCCACACCCGCCGCTCGGTCCGCGCGGCCTGCAGCACCGCCGCGAGCACGGCCGTCAGGCCCAGCGCCTCGAACGCCTCGGGCCGCACGCCCATCCCGAACGGCAGCCACCAGGTCAGGAACGCCAGCGCGGCCAGCCCGCGCACCAGCGGCCGGTGGTGCTGGCCGGGAATCGCCGCGCCGAGCACGCCCCGGCTCAGGAACAGCCAGGTCAGCACGGCGGCCAGGATGCTGGGGATGCGCATGGCCAGCGGGTTCTGGTTCCACTCGGCCACCGGCATCAGCAGCTGCTGGACCAGCGTGAACGGGGCTTCGGAGGCGTTCTCCCAGCGGTAGTAGTTGCCGATGTCGCCGGTGCGCAGCCCGTTTTGCACGGTCACCGAGGCGAACGAGTCGTCCGGGCTGTTCGGCCCCAGCAGCCACCAGCCCGCCAGCACGCCCAGCAGCACCAGGTCGAACCCGTAGCCGATCAGCCGGTGCAGCAGCCGCTGCACCGGGCGTTCGACGTCCCGTTGCCGCTTGCGGTCCAGCTGGGCCAAGATCGCGAAACCGGCCGCCACCAGCAGCAACTGGAGCCCGACGAGCAGCAGTTTCCCCTGCGTGGGGGACGTTTCGAACCAGTTCGCGGTGACCACCTCGACCCGCGTTCCGGTGGCTTCGGCGGGGGAGAGGTCGGTGGTGAACGCGACGATGTCGCGCATCCCGGCCGGAACCGAGGCGGTCCGGTCGCCGATGCGGGCGGTCGAGCCGGACGGGCCGCCGTCGATGGCCACGTCGCAGGCCTCGCCGATCGGCGCGCGCAACGCCTCCCGACCCGCGACCAGCGCGATCACGTGGTCCTGAGAGGTGGTGACCGCGAAGCCCTCGGTGGGCTGCCCGGGCGGCCGGGACGACACCAGCGTCGTCGACTCGCCCCGCTCCTGACCTGCGCGCACGACCTCGCACGGGACCCGGACGTGCACCTGGTCCGGGTGGTAGGGCACGACGAACGCGAGCGTGCTCTCCGGTGGCTGACCGGCCATCGGCCAGGTGACCGCGACCCGCTCGCCGATCACCGGCGCGAACGGCACGGCGAGCGCAGCCAGCACCGCCAGGACGCCGACGACCAGGCCCAGCGCGTGGGCGAGGCGGCGACGCGGGGACGGTGCGGCTGGCATCGGCGGCTGGGCATCCGCAGTTCGCTCGATCCCGTCCAGCAACGTTCCCCCAGCTCAGCGGCGTTCAGCGGGCGGACCGGCAATCGGCCCCGGGAACGTCAGTTTCAGGCATCCTCCGGCGCTCCGCACACACGATCATTCCTGCTCGAAGGGGTAGGAGCCGTCCCCGTCGGCTCCGCCGACGCGTTCGCGCTGGCGAGTCGTGGTGTAGGAATCGCTTTCGCGTTCGTAGCGGACCACCTGCAGGTGACCCCAGTCGTAGCCCGGAGCGCCGCGCAACCGGGTGGGCAGCTCCATCCGCCGCGAGAGCATCGGCACCCCGGCGAACACGCCGCCGAGGTTCGGGTCGGTGGCCATCGAGTACTCGCCCTCCGGGGGCGTGATCAGCATCCGGGGGCTCGCCGCGACACCGTGCCCGACCTGCGGGTAGTCGCTGCGGCAGGGGAACACGAAGGTCATCGGCCAGTCGATCAGCAGCGGTCCCTGCGCGTCGAGCGCCTGCCGCAGCCCGACCACGTCGCGCACGACCGGGCCGCTGAAGGTCAGCCATCCCTGCCGGTCGGTGCTGCGGTCGGTGGCCAGCACGCGAACCCGGTCGGCACCGGCGGGGATGTCGCCGGGTTCGACGGTCATCGACCGCCAGCCGGTGAAGTCGCGCCAGTCCTCCTCGCGGCCGTGCCGGGGGTCCTCGAACGGCAGGTCGGTCGGCGGCGGGTCGCGGAGCTCGGTCCGGCCCGCCGGGCGCTGCCCGGCGGCGAACTCCAGGACCAGCGAGTTGCCCTGCTCCGGCCGGCCGGACACCCACAGCGACAGGGTCTGCTCGGCGCTCACCCGGGGCAGGCCGAACCACGGGGTGATCAGCGTTCCGGTGTTCTGCGGACCGCCGTCCTGGCTGGTCCAGGCGTACTCGCTGGCCGAACGGGCCGTCGGCTCGTCGGCGCGGGGATCGTCCGGGTCGGTGGGCTCGGGTCGCCGCAGCTGCTCACCGGGTGCTTCCAGGCGGAGGTCGGGTTCCTGCGGCGGGGTTCCACCGGCGGTGAAGCCGTCCAGCCGCCCGGTGTCGTCGGGGTCGACCGGTGCGAGGGGCTCGGCGATCGGCATGGCCTGCACCTCGTCCTCCAGGCCGCAGCTGGACGCCTCGTGGCTGAGCCGGTTCATCCGGGCCACCGAGAACCGGTCGCCCATCGTCTCCGGCACCGACAGGAACGAGCTCAGCAGCACCAGCGCCATCGCCAGCGCGGACCCGGCCAGCACCGACGCGGGCGCGACCGTCCACATCAGACCCCCGAGGGGGCGGGACCGCAGCCGCATCCGGATCAGCAGCCCGACCAGCGTCACCAGCCCGACCAGCAGGCCGGCGAGCATCCAGAACACCGGGTTGTCCAGCGGCAGGTCCGGCTGCACCGGGGTGTCCGACCACGGCATCGCCAGGTTCGACTGCCACGGCCAGGCGTTCGGTCCCATGAACGCCAGACCTGCCGCCACCGAGGCCGCCACCGTGCCGAAAACGCCCAGCAGCCGGGCTTCCCGCCGCGCCTCGGCGAGCTTGCCGACCCGCAGCAGCAGCACCGCGGTCACCGCCACCAGCGCCGGGCCGACCCCGATCAGCGCGCCGAAGTGGTGCGTCCACTTCGACGGTGTCAGCCACAGCGCCGCCAGCACCGAGACCACCGAACCCAGCAGCACCGCCAGGTCCTGCACGCCGGTCGCCCGGTGCAGCCGCCGCATCGCGCACCCCGCGCTGATCAGCACGGCCGTGACCACCAGGAACACCACCAGGCGCTTGCCGGCCGTGCCCCACATGGTGGTGCCGAGCAGCTTCGAGTAGCGGTCGATCTCCTGGTACCAGCCCAGGCTCGGCCCGAACTCGTCGTGCACCCCGGTCGCGCCGCGCACGCCGTTCCAGGACGAGTCGGCGAACATCGTTACCAGGCCCACCGAACCCAGGCTCGCCAGCAGCGCGAGGCGCACCGGCACCAGGGCCCAGCGCGGCAGCGCACCCGGCCGCACCAGCACCGACCAGATGCGCGGCGCGAACACCAGCACCATCAGCGCCGCGCTCACCCCGGTCGGCGTGATGGACACCGTCAGCCCGCAGGTCAGCGCCGCCACGCCCAGCCAGCCGAACGGCGCGCTGCTGCGCCAGGCCCGCAGCAGCGATGCGACCAGGACCGAGGTGCCCAGCGCCAGGAACGGTTCCGGGCGGACGCCCAGCCCGTAGGGCAGCCAGCACGCCAGGAAGAACACGGCGGTGACCAGGTGCAGCGGGAGTCGTCTGCTGCCGCGGCAGATCGGGGCGACGATGCCGCGGCTGACCACCAGCCAGGTCAGCAGACCCGCGATGGCGCTGGGCATCCGCAGCCAGAACGGCTCCAGGCCGTCGGCCGACCACCAGCGCATGAAGTGCTGCACCAGGGTGAAAGGCGCTTCGGAGGCGTTGAACCAGCGGTAGTAGTTGCCGACGTCGCCGGACTCGGCGTAGTTGCGGACCGTCATCATCGCGAAGCCGTCGTCGTCGGTGAGCGGTCCGACGAACAGCCACGTCCAGATCACCGCCGCCACCCCGGCGTCGACCGGCCACAGCAGCGGGCGCACCCGGAAATCGCGCAGCACCGGCGGGGTGTGCGCGAACAGCAGCAGCAGCGAGCAGGCCGCCAGCAGCAGCGACGCCTCGATCAGGTTCCGCTTGGTCTCGGTCGGCGCGGTGTCGGCCCACGAGTAGGTGCGGGCGGTGACCGAAAACCCGCGCAGCTGCTCGGGTTCCAGCGCCGTGGCGAAGGTGAACACCTCCGGTGCGGGCACCCCGGGCAGCGCGATCGGCGCGCTTCCTGCCGGTTGGACCTGCGAGTTCACGTCGTCGCCGCGCACCGTCAGGCCGCAGGACCCGTCGGGCAGCCGCACTTCGCGTTCGCCCAGCAGCAGCCGGGGTTTTCCGTCCTGGGTGGACAGCACCATGCCTTCGCGGTCGCTGCCCGGCGGTAACGTGCTCAGCACCGTCGTGGGTTCCGGGCGTGCCAGCGCGGCGCGCATCGTCGCGCACGGCACGGTCGCGGTGAACTCGGCGGGCCGGTAGGGCGTGAGGAACGCCGTCGTGGTGGGGTTCTCGTCCGTCGCGACCGGCCAGTGCACCTCGGTGCGGTCCAGCAGGACCGGTGCCAGCGGGAGCGCGAGCGCGCAGCACAAACCCGCGACGCCCAGGCACAGCGCGATGACGTGCGCCAGCCACCGTTCGAGGCCCGGACGCCGAGGCCCTTCGTCGAGGTGCGGTTCGGCGGGTGCTTCGACCGGTGCCGTGCTCGTCAGGTGCTTCACCCTGTGGATCTCCCGGGTACCGGTGGGAACTGCCTTGAGTCTCTTGCACTTTCACGACCGGCGCTGCGCGGGAGGTTGCCCGACGCGCCGGAATGCCCGCGAAGAGACGTCAGTGGGACCTGCGCGCGATCGCCATGAGATGCGGGCTCGCCCCCAGCAGTTCCGGAGCCGACTCGACGCGGCGGATCGCCTGCAGCACCGCGTCCCGGTGCTCCGGGTCGCCGAGCCTGCGGGTGTCGGTCGCCCACGCGGCCGCGCTCTCCACCGCCACCAGTTCGATCGCGCGGAAACCCGCGTCGGCGACCTCGTCGCGCAGGTCGGAGGGGCGGTGGAAGTAGGTGAGGGTGAACCAGCGCGGGTTCTGGTCCGGTTCGGTGTTGCGGTGCAGCCCGTCCTGCAGGGCGCCCTCGATGAGCTCCTGGAAGTGCGCGTCGGCGATGTCGCCCACCGAGATGCCGTCGAAGGTCGACGCGTACCGGGACACCGCCGCCGCGAGCAGGACGCCGCCGGGCTTGAGCACCCGGTGCGCCTCGCGCAGCGCGCGCAACCGGTCGGCGCGTTCCAGCAGGTGGTAGAGGGGTCCGAGGAGCAGCACGGCGTCGGCGGTGCCGTCGTCGAAGGACAGGTCCCGCGCGTCCCCGACGGTGCAGCTCGCCAGCGGTGCGGCCGGCTGGGCGGCGGAGGCCTCGGCCGCGGACGTCACGTGCGGTTCCCACGCGTCGACCAGGTGCACCTCGTAGCCGTCGCGGGCCAGCGGCAGGGCGTAGGCGCCTTCCGCGCCGCCGATGTCGTAGACGACGCCAGGTGCCGGCGGCAGGTGCCTGCCCAGCAGTTCAGCGGTGCGCAGCGCTTCCAGGTATCCCCACGTGCTGAGGCGATCCCGCTCCGGTCCGAGCCGGTAGTACTCGGCGATGGCCGTCTCGAAGTCGTCCACGAACGATGAGGCTACTGCGGGCGTCCACCCCGCCACACGCAGTCCCGGCGAATTCATCCTTGATCGGCCGAACGGGCGAAAAACATTCCAGCACGACCGATTCCGCATTCCGGCCGGAAACCCGCGAAGTGCCCGGAACGTCTCACGGACGTTCCGTGGGTCCTCCGGAAACTCGAGGGCAGGCGGAGGACCCACGGACGCGGATGCCTGGGGAACCCCACTTCTCCGGGCATCCGCGCTTCCTGATGCGCGCTGCGCGTCTGGAAGCCTGGCGGGCAGCGCAACTCCCGCACAGTTACTGATCGCTGCGCGGGGGTGAAACGTTGCCCACCGCGACGCACAACTTATCCCAAGATCGAAATTCGCCGGTGGTGGCCGCGAAGAGGAACGGGGCCGCCGGGATTCACCCGACGGCCCCGATTCGATCGTTCGATCAGAACGGCAGCTTCTTGAAGATGAAGCGCGGAACGTGCTTGAGCACGAACATGACCCAGCGCATCTGGCCGGGCGCGTAGACCTCTTCCTTGCCCTTGCGGACGCCGTCGATGATCGACGCGGCGACCTGGTCCGGGGTCTGCGACATGGGCGGCGGCTTCATGCCCGCGGTCAGCTTCGTGTGCACGAAGTTCGGGCGGATCACGGTGACCTTCACACCGTGCTCCTCCAGCGCGTAGGTGAGACCGGTGTAGAAGATGTCCAGGCCGCCCTTGGAGGAGCCGTAGACGAAGTTCGAGCGGCGAGCGCGCTCACCGGCCGGGGAGGCCATCACCGCGATGCTGCCGTGGCCCTGCTTCTTGAGCTTGTTGGCCAGCAGCACGCCCAGGCCCACCGGGGCGACGTAGTTGATGTCGGCGACGGCGCGGGCGGCCTCGAAGTCCGTCCAGCCCTTCTCGTTGTCGCCCTGGATGCCGAAGGCGATCAGGGTGACGTCGATGTCGCCGTCGGCGAAGGCCTTGTCGATGACCTCGGCGTGCGTCTCCGGCTTGCGGGCGTCGAAGTGCAGGATCGATACCGTGCTACCGGTCTTGCGCAGCTCCTCGGCGGCGGCGTTGAGCCGGTCGGCCTCCTCGGGGCGGTCGGCCAGCACGATGCGCAGCGCCTGCGTCTGCGCGTACTGCTTCGCGGTGGTCAGCGCGATGTCCGAGGTGCCACCGAGCACCAGCAGGGATTGGGGGTTGCCAACAGCGTCGATCACAGCTCAAGCCTCCGGCTCATGTCTGAGGCGAATTTGCCTTCGGGGTCAATGTTCTGGCGGATCTTCTTGAACTCGTCGACCCGCGGGTACATCTTGTGGAAGTTCTCGGCCGTGGTCCGGGAGTCCTTCGCGGTGTAGAGCCGGCCGCCGAGGGCCAGGACCTCCTCGTCCAGCTCCGTGCAGAAGCGGCCGAGGCCGTCCACGATCGGGAAGTCCAGGCAGACCAACCAGCCCGGGTGCGGGTAGGACAGCGGCGCCCGGTTGCCCTCGCCCATCTTCTTGATGACGTTGAGGAACGACACGTGGCCGGACTCGGCGACCTTGCGGATGATCCGCTTGAGGTCCTCGTCCTTGCCGTAGGGCAGCGAGAACTGGTACTGCAGGAAGCCCTGCGAACCGTAGGCCCGGCTCCACTCGCCGATCAGGTCCAGCGGGTGGTAGAAGGCGGTCAGGTTCTGGATCAGGTCGCGGCCGCGCTTCGGCGTCTTCCAGTAGTACAGCTCGCCGATGGTGCCGAAGGTCAGCTTGTTGGCCAACCGCGGCGGGAAGATGTCCGGCAGCGTCAGCAGCTGCGGCGCGTCGAACTTCAGCGGGTCGGCCCGCAGCTTCGGCGGCAGCTGGTCGAGCGTGGCCAGCGAGCCGCGGCCGAACGCGGCGCGACCCAGCTTCGGGCCGGTGGACATCGAGTCGAACCACGCCGACGAGTAGGTGTACTTGTCGTCCGAACCGTCGTTGAACAGCTCGATGGTCTCGTCGAGGTTCGCGGTCCGGTCGGCGTCGGCGATGAAGTACGCGGTCTCGGTCCGGGTCATCCGGATCGAGGCGCGCAGGATGATGCCGGTCAGGCCGATGCCGGCCACCGTCGCCCAGAACAGGTCGGCGTCCGGGCCGTTCGGCGTGATGGTGCGGATCTCGCCGTCGGCGGTCAGCAGGTCCATCGCCACCACGTGGTTGCCGAAGCTGCCGGCGCTGTGGTGGTTTTTGCCGTGGATGTCGTTGGCGATCGCGCCACCCACCGTGACCTGCCGGGTTCCCGGCAGCACCGGGACCCACAGGCCGTAGGGCAGCGCGGCCTTCATCAGCTCTTCCAGGCTCACGCCCGCGTCGACGTCGACGATGGCGGTGTCCGGGTTGATGTCGTGAACGCGGTTGAGCGCGGTCATGTCGACGACCACGCCACCGGCGTTCTGCGCGACGTCGCCGTAGCTGCGGCCCAAGCCGCGGGCGATGACGCCCCGCTCGTCGGCGGTGCGCACCGCCTCGGCGATGGCGTCGACGTCGGTCGTGCTGAGCACGCGCGCCCGGGACGGCGCGGTCCGTGCCCAACCGGTCAGCGTGCGGTACTCCATTGCTGCGGTCACAGGCCCAGCCTTCGCGAAAGGTCGAGTTTATTCTTCTGCACGTTCTCGACGTGCTCGAACTTGGTGATGGCGTCCGGGAGGCCGCCGGTCGAGTCCATGCTGCCGACGGTCGTCCGGAACAGCTCCGAGGTCTCACTCCCGGGCTCGTGGGCGCGGACCCCGCCGTCCGCGTTGAGCAGGTCCGGCGACCGGAGGTGACCGCCGAAGCCTCCCTGCCAGTGGTGGTCCAGGACGCGGCCGAGGTCTGCCCTGGCAGGCGCGTTGCGCGCCAGGCTCCTCAGCGTTCGTAGCTCACCCTTTACCGATCCCACCCAGCTGAGTCTATCCGCGCATCGGGTTGTTCTACCGCCGGGTACGAGCGGTCCCCGGTGGACCGCGAAGCGTCATCGCTACACTCGCGGGGGACGTGTGTGCCGCGGTCCGGGCATCCTGGACGCGGACGGTCCTGGGCGTCTGGTCCTGCCGTCGTTTCTTGAAGGTGAACTTGTGACAGTGGCCGATACCGCAGCTAACACCGAGCCCAAGAAGCTGGGCGTGCTCGCCCAGCTGATGCGGTTCATCATCATCGGTGGCGGATGCGCCGTCATCGACTTCGGCACCTACTCGCTGCTGCTGGGCGTGCTCGGCTGGCCGATCTGGTTGTCCAAGTCCATCTCGTTCATCCTGGGCACCACGGCGTCCTACGTGATCAACCGGAAGTTCACCTTCCAGGGCGCGGGCCAGGGCAACACCACCGCGAAGGCCGGCGCCTTCGCGGTGCTCTACACCACGACGTTCTTCGTGAACATGGGCTCCAACCAGGTGCTGTGCGTGCTGTTCAACGCTCAGGAGCCCTGGCAGTTCACCCTGTTCTGGGTCATCGCCCAGGGACTCGGAACGATGATCAACTTCATCATGCTCAAGCTCCTCATCTTCCGCGACTGACCAACGCGAACTCTTCCCGGAGGGCGCTCGGCCACCACGGCCGGGCGCCCTCCTCGCGTCACGGCCGTTCGAATTTCGCGCGAAGTTCGACCTCGAACTCCAGGACTCGAATTTCGCGCGAAATTCGAATCCACCCCGCAACGGGTGAGCACCTGCGGGGCTGGAGTGGCTCCGGAGGTGGTGTGGTGGCTCCGGCGTGGGGGCTTGGTGGTGCGGTGCGGTCTTGCCGGGGTGGCTTCCCCGGACGTGCGAGCGCCCCTCCCGGTGGGCGGGCACCAGGGGTGTCCGGCCCGGTGGGAGGGGCGCTCGTTGGGGGTCCGGGGTCGGTTACTGGTCCGATTCCTCGGGGGCTTCGAAGCCCTTGACGTCGTTGCGGTCGTCGGAGCTGGGGACGTCGCCCGGGAGCTGCAGCGTCTTCGGCAGCGGTCCGGGGGTCCAGTTGCCCCAGTGGGTCTCCGTGTGGACGTCCATCGCGGTCTGAGCGGGCACCGCGTCGGCGTCGTAGGGGTCGACGGCGTACAGCGAGCCCCAGTCCCGGTGGATGTTGTTCTTCATGTACGTCGGCAGCTCGCGCATGCTCGTCGCCACGTTCAGCCAGCCGAACGGTCCGCCGGCGTCCGGCGACGACCAGCCCTGGCCGATGTCGCGCACCTCGGCACCCGCCGCGACCCGGAACTTCGGGATCTCGGCGACGCCGTGGTGCACGCCCGGCAGCTGCAGGCACGGGTGCACCAGCGCGGCCGTCCACTCCACGAACGTGGGCTGGTCACCGACGAAGTCGGTCATGTTCACCAGCTGCGGTGCGCGCGGGGCGCTGACCGCGACCCAGCCGTTCGGGCCGAGCGCGTTGTCGACCGCGACCACGCGCATCTTCGTGGCGCCCTCGGACTTGCCGCCCAGCGTGTAGCGGAAGTCCCGCCAGTTCGGGCCGCCCTCCTGCTGCACCACGTACTTGCGCTCGGTGATCTGGAAGCCGTTCGGGGTGTCGTGCCCGAACTCCAGCGCCACCGAGTTCGCGCCCAGCTCGGCGCCGGCCAGCGACAGCACCACCGGCACCTCGCCCTTGGCCGCGCGCTCGGGCAGGTCGTACCACTGGGTGCGCAGCTCACCGGTGCCGACCGCGGCGGCGTCGTAGCTGCCCCACACGGGCGCGTTGTCGTTGCCGAACTGGTGCGGCGGTTTCCAGTTGGGTTCCTGCGGGTCGGTGCCGTCGCCCGGCGGCAGGCCCGGCCGGTTGAAGCCGGACAGCTTCGCCCGCATGTACTGGTTGGCGTCTTCCTTGTCCTGCAGGCGCTTGGGCGGGACGCCGATCTCCTTGTCCTCGGACGGCGCCGCCACCGACGGCTGGTCCCCGGACACCCGCAACATCCCGGACTGCGGGTTCGTCTCGACGTAGATGTAGTCCGACAAACCGCAGCTGGTGCCCACGATCTGCTTGATGTTGTCCGCGCCGAGGCTGTAGCTGCCCCACTGCTTCTGGATGACCTTGCCGAAGTTCGCCAGCTCGAACAGCACCAGCAGCGCGCAGATGATCGACAGCGGCGCGGTGCCCCAGCGCAGCGCGAGGTTGCGCTTCTCCTCGCGGTTGAAGCGCTCGTCGACGACCTTCGGGTTGTGCTCGTCGATGCGCAGGTGTTCGACGAACGCCACGACCAGCGCGATGAAGGCGAGGATCAGCAGCACCGTGCTCAGGTGCCGGGCCTTGAACTGCGGCGGCATGTTGTACCAGGGCACACCCCAGCCCGAGACGTACCACCAGCCGTTCGGGCCGGTGGCGGCGAAGGCGAGGATGACCATCAGCCCGGCGAAGAACGCCGCCCGGTTGCGCTTGGAGCGCAGCACGGTGCTGCTGGTGGCCAGCGCGGTCAGCGCGGCCAGCGCACCGCCGGTGGCGGCGAAGATGCCGAAGTGGTGCGACCACTTGGTGGGGGTCAGCACCAGCACGCCGAAGGACATCGCGGCGATCGCCAGCAGCCGCCGGCTCGGGCCCAGCGCCGCACCGCGGATCCGGCCGCGGCGCAGCAGCACCACGGCGCAGGTCGCCAGGCACAGGATGACCAGCAGCACCGGGAAGCGACGCGTCATCGAACCGTCCGGCGTGGGGCTGAACAGCAGGTTGTAGCGGCTGAGCTCCTCGTACCAGCTCTGGCTGGGGCCGATGTCGGTGCGCAGCTCGGTGGCGTCCATGACCGACTGCCAGGTCTGGTCGGCGAACACCAGCGTCAGGATCACGAACCCGGAGGAGGCGATCGGTGCCAGCACGGGCAGCCAGCCGAACTCCTGCGCCCGCTTGCGGACCAGCCGGAACAGCGGTTTGAGGGCGGCCACGAACGGCAGCACGGACACCATGCCGTGCGGGTTCGCGCCCACCGACAGGGCGGCGACCACGAGGCCCAGCGCGGCGGGCATCAGCCGGCCGGTGGCCACGGCGCGCTCGACGGCGCACAGCGCCAGCAGCGAGAACAGCACCACGACCGGCTCGGGACGCAGGCCGTTGTTGTAGGGCAGCCAGAACGCCAGGAACACCGCGGCGGCGGCCCAGCCGGCGGCGTTGGAGCGCCGCACCTGCTGTCCCAGCCGGGGCAGCACCTCGCGGGAGATCAGCAGCCAGCTGACGATGCCCATCAGCAGCGCGGGCAGTCGCACCCACGGCGTGGCCGTGGAGATCTGCACCCACACCGAGTACAGCTCGTAGAACCAGCCGAACGGCGCCTCCGGGACGCCGAACCAGCGGTAGTAGTTGCTGATGTAGCCGAAGCTCTCGCGCGTCCGCGCGATGTTCATGATGTAGCCGTCGTCGGAGGTCATCGCTCCGATGACCCACCACACCAGCAGCGAGCCGATGACCGCGACGTCGCGGAACGTCGGCTTCCACCAGCCGATCGCCAGCCACTTCGGGGGCCGCCTGCCCGAGCGCACGTCCAGGCGCCGCAGGCAGACCACCGACCCGATGAAGGCCAGCACGGCCAGCGCGATCGCGGCCAGCTTCAGCGGCGTCGCCTGGCTCTCGTAGCGGGTGTCCACGCGGGCCTCGAACGACAGGCCGCTCACGTCGTCGAGGTGGTCGTCGATGTCGGAGTAGATGCCGGTCAGCTGCGGGCGCTGGTCACCGCGCAGGTTGGCGATCGACTGGTCGCCGACGCTGGCGGTGCTGCCGAAGCCGTCGGAGTGCAGCGCGATCGAGCAGTCCCCGGCGGGCACCGCGGCCGTGCCGACCTGCTGCCCCTTGGTCAGCAGCGTCAGCTGGCCGTTGTCGACCTGCAGCGTCAGACCGGTCAGCTTGCCGTAGTCCGACGAGGGCGGGTTGGTGCTCAGCAGCACGGCCGGGCCGGCGGTGCGCGCGTCGAGGCTGCGCGCCGAGACGCAGGGCACCTGCGCGTCGAGCCACAGCGGCGAGTAGCCGACCAGCGGGGCCGACACCGGCTTGGTGCCCTCCGACGTCGGCCACTTCAGGGTCGTGACGTCGTGGTTGACGGGAAGGAACGGCACCGCCAACGCGAGCACCGAGCCCAGCAGGCCCAGAACGGAGGCGAACAGCTTCAGCCGCCTGGCCGACGGTCGAGCGCGGTCGGTCCCGTTGTCTGCCGAAGGGTCGTCCGTTCGGCGGCTGTCTTCCTGGCCACTGAGCACGAAGGGAGAATAGTAGTTGCTGGTCCGGGCGCTTTCGCGGCATTCCGGCGGTGTGCGAATCGACACCAGAAGTAACGCCGTGAGCTGCGAACTCAGCTCGGTCTCAGGCCGTTCTAAGCGTTCCGTGATCTTCCAGTTATCGAGTCCGCTGTGAAGCCCGCGTAAAAGAGCGAGCGGCCGCCGGGTTTCGGGCGACCGCTCGGTCGAAGCTGGTTTCAGCGGCGGAAGAACCGCTCCTTGCGTCCCTGGATCACCAGGCGCAGCCACTCGCGGAAGGCCTTGGGGTCCTTGCGCTGCACCACGAAGTACAGGCCGAACCGGACGACCTCCAGCGCGCCGATCTTGCGCATGCCCGGCTGCGAGAGCAGGTACCCGCGGTTGCGGTAGGTGTAGTAGCGCTTGTTGTCGTCCGAGGGGTCCTGCGCGTGGAACCGGCCGCCCAGCATCGGCTTGAACTCGGCCGAACCGTCCGGGTGCAGGAACTTCGTGCGGAACGTGGTGCCGAACGGCAGGCCGGAGCGCACCAGGCGGCGGTGGATCTCCACCTCGTCGCCCCGGAAGAACAGCCGGTAGTCCGGCACGCCGACGACGTCGAGCGTGGTGGCGCGGAACAGCGCGCCGTTGAACAGCGAGGCGATGCCTGGCAGGAAGTCCTCCGGCAGCTCGCTGACCTGGCGCTTCCAGGTCAGGCCCCGGCGCAGCGGGAACGCCAGCGTGTCCGGGGTGTCGATGTTGACCACCACCGGCGAGACGGCTGCCAGCCGGCGCTTCTCGGCGACCTCCAGCAGCGTGGCCAGCGCGTGCTCGTCGGACGGGCGGCCGTCGTCGTCACCCAGCCACACCCACTCCGCGCCCAGCGACAGCGCGGTCAGCATGCCCAGCGCGAAACCACCGGCACCACCGAGGTTGCGCTGCGAGGCGATGTAGGTGGAGGGCACCGGGCAGTCGTCGACGACGTCGGAAGCCGGCTGGTCCGGGCCGTTGTCGACCACGACCAGGTGATCCGGCAGACGAGTCTGGCTCGCGATGACCTTCAAGGACTCGGCCAGCAGCTCGCGACGGTGCCTGGTGACGATGACCGCGACTACGGATCCGGCGGGCAGCTGCTGTGCGGAGTCGGTGCTCATGAGCCTTCTTTGCTCCCGATCGTGGCCCGAGTTTCACCGATTCGGGCCAGGGTTTCGTCACTGAGGTTCTTGAAGGGGTCGTACCCCTTGTAGTGCGTCAGGACCTCGCGCAGCGAGCCCTGCTCGCGGATTCCGCCCTCGTCCATCCAGATGGCGGTGCTGCACAGCTCGACGAGGAACTCGTCGGAGTGCGAGGCGAAGACAAGCATGCCGGACCGCTTGACGAGGTCGTTGAGGCGGTCCCGGGCCTTCTCCAGGAACTCTGCGTCGACCGCGCCGATGCCCTCGTCCAGGATCAGGATCTCGGGGTCGATCGAGGTCACCACGCCCAGCGCGAGCCGGACCCGCATGCCGGTGGAGTAGGTGCGCAGCGGCATCGCCAGGTAGTCACCCAATTCGGTGAACTCGGCGATGTCGTCGATCCGCTTCTCCATCTCCCTGCGGGACATGCCCAGGAAGAGGCCGCGGATGATGATGTTCTCGTAGCCGGAGATCTCCGGGTCCATGCCCACGCCGAGGTCGAAGACCGGCGCGACCTTGCCGACCACGCGAGCGCTGCCCCGGGTCGGCTCGTAGATGCCCGACAGCAGCCGCAGCAGCGTGGACTTGCCCGCGCCGTTGTGGCCGACCAGCGCCACCCGGTCACCTTCGCGCAGCGACATGTTGATGTCGTGCAGCGCCTCGATGATCGGGACGCGGCCCTCGGTGCCGATCTTGCCGCCCGCCCTGCCGAGAACGGCCTTCTTCAGCGAGCGGGACTTCGCGTCGAAGATCGGGAAGTCGACCGCCGCGTTCCAGACGTCGATGCTGACCATAGGTTTCTCGGCCTCACTCAGACCCAGTAGGAGACACGGGCACGGTAGTTGCGCAGCACGACCAGCGCCACGATCCAGCCCACGACGGTGATCACGCCGCACACCAGCCAGTGGTGCCAGGCGATGGGGCTGCCGAGCATGGGCTGCCGGATGATCTCCAGGAAGTGCATGAACGGGTTGATCTCGGCGAGCTTCGCGCGCTCCGCGATGGCGGGGTTCGGGCTCGACTTGAACTGGTCGTAGTTCCACACGATCGGCGTCATGAAGAACATCAGCTGGACCATGCTCTGGGTGACCGGCGGGATGTCGCGGAACCGGGTGGAGATGGTGCCGACCACCAGGATCACCCAGCCGCCGTTGATCGCGATCAGCGCGAACGCCGGGATCGCCAGCAGCGCCGCCCAGCTCAGCGGGTGCGGGAAGATCAGCATCAGCACGAAGTAGACGACCAGGTTGTGCGCGAAGAACAGCACCTGCCGCCACAGCAGCCGCAGCACGTGAATGCTGACCGGCGCCGGGAGCTGCTTGATCAGGCCCTCGTTGGAGATGAAGACCTCGGAGCCGTCGTTGACGCAGTTGCCGATGAAGCCCCAGACGATGAAGCCCACGGCGAGGTATGGCAGGTGCTCCGCCAGCGGCTGCCCGAACAGCTGCGAGTAGAGCAGACCGAGCGCCGTGACCGTGACGGCCATGCTGATGGTGATCCACAGCGGGCCGATGACGGAGCGCCGGTAGCGCTGCTTGATGTCCTGCCAGCCCAGGTGTGCCCACAGCTGGCGCTGGCTGAGGGCGTCAGTGATGTCCTTGAACGCTTTTCGCCAGGACCGCGGCGAGATCTCAGCAGGCGCCGGGGGTCGGTCTAGCGTGCTCGTAGCATGCACGAGCGAAAGAGTACCGACCACGCCAGCGCACTTTCGGGCTGGGCGTCACTCGAAGGGGTAGCGCCCGCTTGACGTCGGGCGCTACCTACCGTTACCGCGTGGGCGGTTAGAGGTACTGCCCGGTGCCCTTGGTCGGGCCCATGTCCGGTTCGCCGGATCCGGCGGGCAGCCCCCGTCGCATCTGCTCCAGCTGGGCCCGGGCGGCCATCTGCTGGGCGAACAGCGCGGTCTGCAGGCCGTGGAACAGGCCCTCCAGCCAGCCGACCAGCTGCGCCTGGGCGATCCGCAGTTCGGCGTCCGACGGCGTGCTCTCCTGCGCGAACGGCAGCGACAGCCGCTCCAGCTCCTCGATGAGCTCCGGTGCCAGCCCCTGCTCCAGCTCGCGGATCGAGGACTGGTGGATCTCCTTGAGCCTGCTGCGGCTCGCCTCGTCCAGCGGCGCCTGGCGGACCTCCTCCAGCAGCTGCTTGATCATCGTGCCGATGCGCATCACCTTGGCCGGCTGCTCCACCAGGCCGTTGATGTCCTCACCGTGCTCCTGGGCTTCGTCGCCCGCCGCCTCGGCCGCGCCGGCGCCCACGGGGTTGCCGTCCTCACCGACCACGAACACCTGCGGACGCTGTTGCTCGTTCATGGCTCCCATGCTTCCAGTTTGCCGGGCGGACGTGGGACCGGTCGTGCCGACTCGCCCGCAGCGCTGCGGAAATGGATCTTGAAATCCTGCGCTGTTGGCCACCCGGAGACGTGATCGTGACCAGCGCTTGCGTAATGTTCCGGGCATGGCGTTCGACGTCGCGGCGGTTCGCGGACTCTTCCCCGCGCTCGGCGACGGGTGGGTGCACCTGGACGCCCCGGCTGGCATGCAGGTTCCCGAACAGGTGGCCACGGCGGCTTCGACCGCGCTGCGGGCCCCGGTTTCCGGTCCGGGCGGGAACTTCCCCGCTTCGCAGCGCGCCGAGGCGATCGTGGAGGCCGCTCGTCGCGCGATCGCGGATCTCGTAGGTGCCAAGCCCTCCGGAGTGGTGCTCGGGCCGAACTCGGCCGTGCTGCTCGGGCGGCTCGCCGACGCCCTGGGCGACGGCTGGATGATCGGCGACGACGTCGTCGTCTCCCGGTTGGACTCGCCGGACAACGTCGACCCGTGGCAGCGCGCCGCGCAGCGCTCCGGCTCCACCGTGCGCTGGGCCGAGATCGACATCGAGACCTGCGAGCTGCCGACCTGGCAGTACAGCGAGCTGGTCACCCCGCGCACCAAGGTCGTGGCGGTCACCGCCGCCTCCGGCGCGGTCGGCACCCGGCCGGACATCCGCCCGGCGGCGGAGGCCGCCGACGAGCACGACGCGCTGCTGGTCGTCGACGCCTCGGCGGCCGCGCCCTTCGTGCCGCTGGACATCACCGAGCTCGGCGCCGACGTCGTGGCGGTCAACGCCTCCGCGTGGGGCGGGCCGCAGGTGGGCGCGCTGGCGTTCCGCGACCCGGCGATGCTCGACCACCTGCCGTCGGTGTCGCTGGACCACAGCGCCCGCGGCCCGGAGCGCCTGGAGATGGGGCCGCACGCGTTGCCGCTGCTGGCGGGCCTGGTCGCCTCGGTCGACTACCTGGCCGACCTCGACGACGCGGCCATCGGACCGCGCCGCGAGCGGCTGCTGACCTCGCTGCGCGCGGTGAAGTCCTACCAGGCCGGGCTGCTGACCAACCTCACCAACGGCCTGCGCAAGCTGCCCGACGTGATGCTCATCGGTGACGCGATGCGCCGGATCCCCTCGATCGCCTTCACCGTCAACGGGGTGAAGGCCGAAGACGCCGTGTCGCACCTCGCCGACCAGGGCATCTGCGCCTTCGCCGACCCGGGCACCCACGGCGTCTTCGCGGCCCTCGGCGCGGCCGAGGTCGGCGGAGCCATCCGCGTCGGCCTCGCGCACTACACCAACGCCACCGAGGTCGACCAACTCCTCCAGGCGGTCGCCGACCTCACCTGACCGGGTGGGGGATTCGAATTTCGCGCGAAATTCGACCTCGGACTTCGGGGCGGCGACATGGCGGGGGAATAGGAACCCCCGCACCGGCCGGGGTGGGTTTTTCTAATTGCGCGCGAAATTCGACCTCGGACTTCGGGACTCGAACTTCGCGCGAAATTCGAATCCCGCTCTCACCGCACGAGGACGAGCTTGCCCCGGACGTCGCCGGCTTCGAGGGTGGCGTGGGCGCGGGAGGCCTCGGCCATCGGGATGCGGGCGTGCACCGGCATCCGGACCTCGCCCCGCTCGATCAGCGGCCAGAGGCGTTCGCGCACGTCGGCGACGATGCGGCCCTTGCCGTTGGGGCCGTCGACGGGCCGTCCGCGCAGGCCGAGCATCGACATCCGCAGCCGCTTCATCAGCATCTTGCCCATGTTCAGCTCGGCCTTGGCGCCGCCCTGCATGCCGATCACGGCCAGGAACCCGTCGGGTGCCAGGGCCGAGAGGTTGCGGTCCAAGTAGGACGCACCCATGTTGTCCAGGATGACGTTCGCCCCGCCGAGGCCCTTGACGACCTCGACGAAGTCCTCGTCGCGGTAGGAGATCACCGGGTCGGCGCCCAGTTCCGCGCACAGCGCGCGGCTCTCCGCCGAACCCGCGGTCGCCGCGACCCGCGCGCCCAGCGCCTTGGCGACCTGGATCGCGCAGGTGCCGATGCCGCCCGCGCCGCCGTGCACCAGGAACAGGTGCCCTTCGCGGAGTCCGGCCTCCATCACGACGTTCGACCAGACGGTGCACGCGACCTCGGGAATCCCGGCGGCCTCCACCAGTTCCACGCCTTCGGGCTTGGGCAGCACCTGCGCGGCCGGGACCGCGACCCGTTCGGCGTACCCGCCGCCGGCGAGCAGCGCGCACACCTCGTCGCCGACGTTCCAGCCGGTCACGCCCTCGCCGATCTCGGCGATCGTGCCGGAACACTCCAGTCCGGGGATGTCGCTTGCGCCTGGGGGCGGCGGGTAGTTGCCTTGGCGCTGTGCGAGGTCAGCGCGGTTGACCGCGCTGGCGGCGACGTCGATGACCACCTCACCCGGTGCGGGTTTCGGGTCCGGGTGCTCGGTCCACACCAGAACGTCGGGGTCGCCGGGCTCGCTGATTGAAATCCCATACATGCCCGTGACGGTAGCCAGCCGCGGGCGGCGCGAAAACCGAGAACGCGGTGCGAGTCGGGAAAAACGGGAAAGATTCCCGCTTCTGAACTCCAGCCGGGTTCGCTTGACTGGATCGGACATTCACCCATTCCACTCAAAACGGGGAGCATGATGAGTTCGCGAACCATCACACCCAGACGCGCGGCAACCGCGCTGGCCGCCACCTGCGCGGCCGCCCTGGTCGCCATCGCCCCGGCCTCCGCTGCGCCCGCCGGTCTCGGCGACCGGATCACCGGCGACGCGGTGAACCGCCACCTGATCGCGCTGCAGCGGATCGCCGAGGTCAACGACGGCAACCGCGCGTCCGGGCTGCCGGGTTACGAGGCGAGCGTGGACTACGTCGCGGGCAAGCTGCGCGGCGCGGGCTTCGACGTGACCACCCCGGAGTTCACCTACGACGCCTACTACCTGGACTCCTTCAGCCTCGCGGTCGCCGGCCAGCCCACCGAGGGCGGCGCGCTGGAGTACTCCCCGGCCACCCCGCAGGGCGGGATCACCGCGCCGCTGTCGGTCGCGGCCGTCGACGACACACCGGGCTGCGAGGCCACCGACTTCCCGCCCGGCGTCGCGGGCTCGGTCGTGCTGATCCAGCGCGGGTCCTGCACGTTCGCGCAGAAGCAGCAGGTCGCGGCCGACCTGGGCGCTGCGGGCGTGATCATCTACAACAACGTCGAGGGCCCGCTCAACGGAACGCTCGGCGACCCCGCCGACGCGCGCATCCCCAGCGCCGGCGTGACCATGCAGGTCGGCCAGGCCCTGGCCGGGCAGACCGGCGCCGAGGTGAAGCTGGACGTGCAGTCGCGGCTGGAGTCGGTGACCACCCGCAACGTCGTCGCCCAGACCCGCACCGGTCGACCCGACAACGTCGTGATGGCGGGCGCGCACCTGGACAGCGTTCCGGAAGGCGCGGGCATCAACGACAACGGCAGCGGCAGCGCCGGACTGCTGGAGACCGCGCTGCGCATGGGCGGCAGCCCGCAGACCGAGAACGCGGTCCGCTTCGCCTGGTGGGGCGCGGAGGAGTCGGGGCTGGTCGGTTCCACGAAGTACGTGCAGGGCCTGACCTTCGAGCAGAAGCTCGACATCGCGCTGTACCTGAACTTCGACATGATCGGTTCGCCGAACGCCGCCTACTTCGCCTACGACGGCGACGACTCCGACGCGGTGGGCGCGGGCCCCGGTCCGCAGGGCTCGGCGCAGATCGAGCAGGACTTCGCGGCCGCGATGGCCTCGCAGGGCGTGGAGCTGGAGGGCACGGACTTCGACGGCCGCTCCGACTACGGCGAGTTCATCGCCAACGGCATCCCGGCCGGTGGCCTGTTCACCGGCGCCGAAGGGGTCAAGACCGAGGCGCAGGCCGCCAAGTGGGGCGGCACCGCGGGCGTCGCCTACGACCCGAACTACCACCAGGCGGGCGACGACCTCGGCAACATCGACAAGGTGGCCCTGGAGCGCAACGCCAGGGGACTGGCCAACGTCATCGAGGGCTACTCGCGCAGCACCGAGGGCGTCAACGGGACGCAGGCCCGCGACGAGCGGGCTCGCCTCCGCCAGGCGCAGTTCGCCACCTTCGCCGAGCGCACCAGGGGTCCGGCGGTCCCGCACGGCCACAACGCGAGCTGACCAGCGCAGGAGCGGGGTGCGGAGGTCTTCCGCACCCCGCTCCCGCACGTCCGGGTCAGGAGATGGTGACCTCGGCCGGGAGTTGCAGCACGCCGCTGAGGGTCGCGCTGGTCCCGCCGTCGCACAGCAGGCCGCTCTCGTTGATCGGGAACGAGGCGTTGGAGTTGGCGGTGAGCTGGTGCGTCCCGTTGTCCCAGCCGTTGGCCGGCACCGCGGCGTTGTCGACCTGGATGGAGCAGACGCCGCTGATGTTCACCGTCGCGCTGGCCTGGCTGATGTCCACGCTGCTGTGCTGGTCGCGGTGGCCAGCCACTGACCGGTGGCGGTGACGGTGGTCGTCGTTGACGGGGCCAGCGTGTTGGTGCAGTCGGTGATGGTGGGCGCCGCGGGTGCGCCCGAGGAGTCGACGGTGCCGGCGACCGCCGGGTTGCCGCCGGTGGGGGCCAGCACGTTGCCGCGGACGGTGTTGCACCTGACTTCGACGCCGGTGTTGGACCGCATGACCAGCTGCGTACCGCTGGCCAGCGTGATCGGTTCGACGGTGTTCTGTGGATTCCACTGCACGGCCTGGGCGGTGGCTGCCTGCGCCGCTGCGGCGCCGCCGAGCGAGAACGCGGCGATCAGCGCCACGCCCGCCATCCTGCGTCGTGCTGTGCGCATCATGACCTCCTGTCATCGGGGCATGCCTCGCCGCTCCAGCGGCGCGCGGAATTCGCGTCGTGGAGTGGATCTCAGGAGTGGTGGTGAATTCGAGGCGTCGCCCGGGGGAACACTTATAGAAACACGAATGTTTCTAAATGGCAACGAAGAATTCGATCATCATTCTCGCGTTCCGCGATGATGTGCGCGGAAGAGCGGGGTGAAACGGGTGAGCCGATGAGCCAAACGAGTGTGGTCGACGAATTCCCCGCGTAATTCCTCGCGAACGAGCTGGCGGACCGCACCGGCCACGAACTCGATCTTCGTCTCGTCCTCGGGCGTCCCGCACGACGTGCTCAACTCGACGATCGACCTGGTCAGGCGGTTCCTCGCGGCTCGGCTGTAGGCCGTCAGGCGGGGATGTTCCGCCTGCCCGCAGTCGCCGAAGTACAGCCGCGCGGCGGCCGGGTGCTCGGCCAGCCAGGTGATCAGCGCGTCCACCACCGCGCCGTATCGATCCAGGCAGTTCTGGTTCTCCCAGCAAGCCCGCCGGCAGGCGAGATGCCACGCCTCGACCGCCTCGGTGAACGAGTTCGCCGAATTCGAAGGCGCGTGGTCACCTTTGCTCCCCGAAATGTGCACGCGGGCACGTTAGCGGGCCGGTAAGCTTCATTTGAAGATCTTCTCCCGGCGAATCGCAACGACGACCACGAGCGAGGTAGCGGACAGGTGGGCGCCAGGGCTCCCCGCGATCAGCGGAAGCTGCCACCCGGCCGGCACGGGATCCCGGCCGACCAGGTCGCCGATGACCAGCGCGGACGCATCATCGCCGCGGTCGTGGCCGCCGTCGGCGAACGCGGCTACGCCGATGCCACGGTCGAGGACTTCACCAGCCGCGCCGGGGTGTCCCGCAAGACCTTCTACCAGCACTTCGGCAACAAGCAGGCCGCGTTCCTGACCGCCTACGACCAGGTCGCCGAACGGGTGGTCACCGCGATCCGCAACGCCTACTCGGCCCACGACGACTACGTCGCCAGCGCCCGCGACGCGCTCGAGTGCACGCTGCGCGAACTCGCCGCCGACCCGGACGCGGCGATGCTGGGCATCGTCGAGGTCTTCGCCGCGGGACCGGAAGCGCTGCGGCGCCGCAGCGAGATCATCCGCAAGCTGACCGAGCTGATCACCGAGCAGACGCGAGACCTGCCGCAGGCCGCTCCGGGTGCGAGCTTCACCGCCGAAACCATCGTCGGAGCGGTGCTCGAAGTCCTCTACAACCGGGTCCAGCGAGGCGAGGCCGGCGACCTCCCGGACCTCCTGCCCGACCTGCTCTACTGCGTCATCGCCCCGTTCCTCGGCCACGACCGGGCGACCGAGGAGCGGGCGAAGGCGCAGCACCTCCCGGCCAGCTGACTCACCGGCGCCAGAAGAAGTGGTGCTCGACGCCGCTCGGCGCGGTGATGCGCTCCAGGTGGTAGCGGTCGGTCAGCTCCTCGGGGCTGTCCCAGAGGCGGATGCCGTCGCCGAGCTCGATCGGGACGACCCCGATGTGCATCTCGTCGACGAGGTCGGCGTCGATGAACTCGCGCAGCGTCGTGATGCCGCCGCCGATGCGCACGTCCTCGCCGTCCGCGGCGGCCTTGGCCTTCTCGACGGCCTCCTGCGGTGTCACGTCGACGAAGTGGAACGTGGTGTCGGAGAGCGTGAAGGACGGCCGCACGTGGTGGGTGAGGACGAAGACCGGCGTGTGGAACGGCGGCTCGTCGCCCCACCAGCCCTGCCACTCGTGGTCCTGCCACGGGCCTCGCTGCGGGCCGAACTTGTTGCGCCCCATGATCTCGGCGCCGATGTTGCGGGTGAAGTCGCGCGAGATGTAGTCCTCGAAACCGCGCGTGCCGCCCTCGGCCCGGTGCGGCCAGCTGGCCGTCGCACCGGCCCAGGAGAACAGCTCCCCGGGATCAACCGCGTGCCCGAACGGCTGCTCCAAGCTCTGCGCATGACCGGCGCCGATGCCGTCGCGGGAAACCGTCATGCAGTGAACCCGAACGCGTTGCCCCATGCCCTGTCCATTTCGTCGATGATCGCCTGGTTTCACCAACCTAGAGGACTCGACGGGCCCGGGTCTTCTCCGATCTTGCGCAGTCCGCGCACGCGCGGTCGGTGGGGCGAAAACCGCGGTGTTCGCACTGACGAATACCGCCGTTCTCGCCCCACCGACGGCGGTGTCCCCGCCCGGAGGGTCAGGCGCCGACGACCTCGGAGTCGGCGCGTTCGCCCGCCAGCAGGGCCACCCGGTAGTGGGCCAGCGACTTGTTGAGGCGGTCGCGGGCCAGCTTCGCCTGTTCGTCGTCGACCCCGATCCCGAGGTGCGCGCACACAGCGGCGCCGGTGGGCTTCTGCCGGGCCTGCAGGTCCTGTGTCTCATCCACGGACACCATGCTCGCAGCCCGCGGCCAACGTCGTTCCCCGAGGCCTCCGTCAAGCGGTTGAACGCCGGATGACGAGCGCGTTCACGCCTGCACGACGACGCCCATCGCCTCCAGGAACCGCAGCGCCAGCGGCTTGGCCGGGACGATCTGCTGCGCCTCGAAGCGCGCCACGTCGGACTCGCGGATCCCGGCCGACGCGGCGAGCCTCGCCTGGTCCCAGCCCAGCTCCTGGCGCGTGAGGAGCACCAGGCGGATCAGGTCCTCGGTGTCGTGGGGGTGTTCTTGCTCGGTTCCACTCACGCGCCGACCCTAACGACCGAAGATCACCGACCCATCAACCTGACGTCAGGCTCACAGATCGAGCGCGGGTGCGATCTCGCGCAGCGCGGGCAGCGGGTCGTCGGAGAGACCGTCCCCGAGGACCTGGATGACCACGTGATCGGCCCCCGCGTCGAGGTGGCGCCGCACGTGGGCCGCGATCGACTCGGCGTCACCGATGGCCACCAGGCGCTCGGCGAGCTTGTCCGACCCGTCCACGACCAGGTCGGATTCGTCGAAACCCTGCCGCAGCCAGGAATTCCGGTAGTTCGGCAGCTGCGAGTACATGTGCAGGTGCTGGTGCGCCCGGCGCAGCCCCACCTCCCGGTCGGTGGTCAGCGCGACGGCCTGCTCGCTGACCACCCACTTGTCGGGTCCGAGCAGCTCGCGCGTGGTCGCGGTCTGCTCCGGGGTGATCAGGTAGGGGTGCGCGCCGTCGCCCGCCGTGCCGGACAGCTCGATCATCTTCGGTCCGAGGGCGGCCAGCAGCCGGGTCGGGCGAGGCGCCCCGGGCTCGACCTTGTCGGACAGCTCGTCCATGCGCTGCAGGTAGTCGCGCATGGTGGCCAGCGGCTTGGCGTAGGTGCCGGCGTTGCCCTCGACGAGGGGAGCGTGGCTGACGCCGAGCCCGAGCACGAACCGCCCGCGGTGCAGCGCGCTGAGCGTGCGGCCACCGGCTTCGGCGGCCTTGGGGTCGCGGGCGTGGATGTTGGCGATGCCGGTGCCGACGACGAGCCGTTCGGTGGCCCCCAGCAGCGCCCCGGCCTGCGTCAACGTCTCCTTGCCGAACGCCTCGCCGTAGAACAGGGAGCCGTAGCCGAGCCCCTCCAACTCCTTCGCCCGGGACTGCACGTCCTGGATGCCCCAGGCATCGCTGGTCCACCACACACCGACACGGGACTGGAAATCGATCTGAGCCATGCCCCGACGCTATACCCGCGATCGGCTCGGAACACCTCGCGAAAACCGCGACGGGTGAACGCGTTCCGCGCGCCCGAGGGGCGCTGCCCCTCGACCAGCGGCACGAGCCTCCGGGCCCGCGAACTGCTCGCGTGATCGCCGGAATCGGCTCCGCGCAGCGCGCGCAGGCGCAAGACTGGGGGCATGTTCAAGAAGCTACTGGCCGCGGTGGGTGTCGGCGGCGCTGAAGTGGAGACCGAGCTGCGCACGCCGGGCGTCCAGCCGGGTGGCCCGGTGCAGGGCGTCGTCCGGTTGCGCGGCGGTGAGGTCCCGCAGCAGCTGGACGGGGTGTCGATCGAGTTCGTCACCCGCGTCGAGCGCGAGGTCAACGACGACGAGGTCGAGTCCCAGCGCGGCTTCGGCCGGCAGCGGGTGGGGGAGGCCGTCGCGCTGCAGCCCGGTCAGGTCCTGGAGCTGCCGTTCCAGGTGGCGGCACCGTGGGAAACCCCGATCACCTTCTACGACGGCCGCCACCTCCCGGGCGGCGAGGTCGCGGTCCGCACGAGGCTGGAGATCAGCGGCGCCGTCGACGCCACCGACACCGATCCGATCGGCATCGGCGCCCTGCCCGCCCAGCACGTCCTGCTGGAGGCGGTGGAACACCTCGGCTTCCACCTGCACCGGGTCGACTGCGAGGCCGGTCACCTGCGCGGAACCCGCCAGACGCTGCCGTTCTACCAGGAGATCGAGTTCCACGGCTCACCGAACTACCCGCGCCTCAAGCAACTCGAGGTCACCTTCATAGCGGGTCACGACGGCCTCGACGTGATCATCGAAGGGGACAAGAAGGCGGGCCTGCTCAGCAGCGGCCGGGATCTGACCAACGTCCTCAACGTCGACTACCAGGCGGTTCCCCAGGTCGACTGGGCGGCGGAGCTCCACAACCACCTCTCCCGGATGTCCGGCGGCTGGCTCTAGCGGGATCCGGGCCGAGCTGCGGCGATCTCGTCGCCACTTGTTCTGGAGCGGGTGCTCCATTATCGTTCGGGCGTGCCCAGACCGCGTGTGCATGACCTCGACCGAGTGCTCGACGTCGCCGAGCAGCTCGTCGTCGACGCAGGACCGGAGCGGCTCACCGTGCGCAAGCTCGCCGCGGAGAGCGGCGTGCCCAACGGCGCGATCTACCACGCCTTCGGTTCGCTGGGCGCGCTGCGCGGACGGATGTGGCTGCGCGCCGCCGTCGAGTTCCTGGACCTGCAGACGGCCCTCATCGATGACGCCCTGGGCGCGGCACCGGGGCCCGAGGACGCCAGGAACGCGGTGGTCGTCGCCGCCGACGCACCGGCGGAGTTGGCCGCGCGACGTCCGGCCGCGGCTCGGATGCTGATGACGGTTCGCCGGGAGCAGCTGCTCGGGCCCGACCTCCCCGAGGAGCTCGCCGATTCGCTGCTCGGACTGGACCGGCGGCTGGTCTCGGACGTGCTGTGCCGCTTGGCGATGGCGATGTGGGGGCGGCGGGACGGTCCGAGCATCGAGGTGATCACCAGCTGCGTGGTGGATCTGCCGACCGCCCTCCTGCGCCGAGCGCTGACCCAGCCCGCCCCGGGAGGGGCGGTGCAGGTACCCGCTGATCTGCGAACGCGCCTCGCGGCCGCCGTGCGCGCGGTTCTCGACCTCGAGCCGCCGAGGCGGATCAGCTCGCAGGGAACGACTCACACGGATCGAAAGACGACATGACCAACACCGGATCCCAGTCCTCGCAACGCCCTCCCGAACTCCGCCGGGGAGCGAAGGAGGTCTCCGTCGGGCACGGCTTGACCGGCCTGCTCTGGACGGACGTGCGGGCGCAGCTGTCCGCACCGGCCCGGCAGCACCTGCGCGCCACGCTCCCGCCGGTCGCGGTGCGGGCGTTCACCGCCACGACCGAGCAGTACTGGCAGAACTGGCTCTCCGACGAGAACCTGGACCGCTTGTCGGGTCTCGTCGTCGTGGTCGACTCCGCCGGTCTGCCGGTGGCGTGGGTGGCCAGCAACGAAAGGCGGTTCGGCGGGCGCAGGTGCTTCTACGCCAACTCGGCGGGCGTGCACCCGGACCACCAGGGCGCCGGTCTCTCCAGCACGATCTGGCGGGCGCTGCTGCGCTCCGCGATCGTCAAGGCCGCACCGCACAAGCTGTACGCGGTGATGCGCACGGGCAACCCGCTGGTCTACGGCGCGTGGTCGTCGGCCACCGGCAGGAGCGACGCCACGTGGCCCGCCCCGGGCGCCGAGGTCCCGGAGCACGTCCAGCGCATCGCGGCCGACGTCGCCGCCGACCTCGGGCAAGCGGAGCGCCTGGACCGCCGCACGTTGGTCATCACCGATGCCTACGACGACACCGAAACCGGGCTGTGGACGAGCCGCCCCACGTCCGACCGCGCCGACGTCGACGAGTGGTTCGAGACGATCCTCGGCCCGCGCGACGCCATCGTGCTCGTGGTGGCGTTCGACCCGGTGCGCATCATGCTCGGCGAAGCCCGCAGGACCGTCCGCCGCACCCTGGGCCTGCGCGGCCCGACCTCCCGAAGCTCCCGGTCCCGAACCTGAACCCCAGCTCAACCCCGCGCAGTCGACGAGGACGCGCCCAGGAGGAGGTCGCGGGTGTGGCGGAGGGGTGAGCTGAGCAGCCACGCCGAGGAGGCCAGGACGCCGAGGTCCGCGATCCACAGGGTGGCGCGCATGCCGAGGTGAGTGCTGCTGACACCACCCAGCAGGGCACCGAACGGGGCGGTGGCGCGGAGCATGAAGCGCATCGTGGCGTTCATCCGGCCCAGCAGGTGGTCCGGGCACAGCGCCTGGCGGAAGCTGGCCTCCACGATGTTCACCGAGATGAGGCAGAACCCGCTGATCAAGCCGCCAACGGCGAACCACGCGAGGTGCGGTCCGGGCCGCGTCAACGGCACCAGCAGCATCCCGGCCCCGAGGCCGACGACGCCCAGCAGCATCAGCCGGGCTTGCCCGATCCGGCGCGCGATGGCACTGGTGGTCAGCGCTGCCGTCACAGCGCCGAGCGGGCCGATGCTGCTGAGCAGGCCGACTTCTCCCGGTGTCAGCCCGATTTCGAGCGACAGGAACGCGATCGTGATCGCGATGCTCGCGGACTGGAAGAACACGACGCTGGCCCCGCTGCAGGGATCGCCCGCAGAACGGGTGGCCGAAGACGAACCGCAGTCCTTCCCGAATCTCGGGCACCAAGCTGCGGGTGCGGCGTTCCCGCCGGGGTTCCGCGGTCGTGATCGAGCGCAGCCAGCCGGCCGACCACAGGAAGCTCACCGCGTCGACGACGATCGCCAGGGGCGCGGTCAGCCACTGCACCAGGAACCCACCAGCGGCAGGACCGGTGACCTCGGCGATCGACATGTTCGCCTGGAGCTTCGAATTCCCCTCCACCAGGTGCGATCGGTCCACCAGCCGGGGCAGGTAGGACTGGTGGGCCACGTCGAAGAACACGGTCAGGACGCCGATCACCGCCACGGCCGCGTACAGGTGCCAGAGCGTGAGCGAGCCGAACGCGGCCGCCGCTGGCAGCGATCCCAGCGCCAGCGCCCGGCCCACGTCGGCGATCAACAGCACGGGGCGGTTGCGCCAGCCGTCGCACCACGCCCCGACCGGCAGCCCCAGCACCAGGAACGCGGCCGTCTCCAGCACGGCCAGCATCGAGACCTGGAACGGAGAAGCGCCCAGCTGACTGATGGCCAGCAGCGGAAGCGCCACGAAGCTGATCCGAGAACCGATCTGGCTGAGCCCGTCAGCCACCCATAATCGCCGGAAGTCAGCGCCGATCAACCCCGAACCGAACAACGGTCCCCTTCCCCAGCCGTGCGCCTTCCGACCGGATCTCGGACGCGGCGCTTCGACGGTGACGGTAACGCCGGGCTGCTCGGTGTCGGGCGGTTCGCGGTTACCGGGGAAAGTTAGCGCTCGAGGTTTTCGGGAACTCGTTCCCGGAGGGTTTCGTACTCCGCGTCGAGACGTCCACCGCCGGTCGGGCGGGGGAGGACCTCCCCGTGGCCGACGACCTCGTTCGCGGCGAACTGCTCTCGGGTCAGGTCCAGTTCCAGTCCGTCGCCGAGGCGGTTCCACCAGTGGTAGTCGACCCACTCGCCGTCGCGGTGAACCTCTCCTCGCACGAGATCGCCACCGAGGAGGTCGTTGAGGACGAGAGCCGTGGTGCCGCATTGGCCACGAGCGGGATTGCCTGGGTGCCAGTCGGGAACGTCTTCCGGCGCGCAGGTGTCAGCGCCCACGAAGCTCGGACCGCACGTTCCACATCGGTCAAGGATCTGAGGATCATGCGCCGCAGCTTTCCGGAGGCCACCGACATCGAAAGCCTGGCGTAGCCGCTGAGGGGCAACTGAGACGAGCAGCAACGCGGCTCGGCGGGGAAGATCCCCACCGGGCCGCGTTCGCACTGGTCAACCGAGCGGAAGCGGCGGGATTAGAACCCCGCGGTCGCTCTCGCGACGCTCGCTTTCAAGCTCTGAGAACGCCAGTTCGGATGAGTCGAAGAATTTAACCTTACTGAATGTGACTCCGCCGGACTCGAATGCTTTTATCCCGTACTTGGCCGACGGCAAGGCATCTTCACGCAGAGGTGCGCTTTCGATGCCGAATTGCGAGCAATCGAAATCCGCGCTTCTGTAGAACTTCGCGTATTCAAACGTTGCGTTTTGCCCAAATGATGGCGACTCTCCATCGAAACTCGCGAATTGCGTGAAGGTGAATCGTGCTCGTCCGTAGAAGAGCGATTCTTGGAAGACCGCTTCCTCGAAGCAGGCGTGGTCAAAGTCGACGTACGAGTCGAAACGTGCTTCAAGGAAGTTGACGTGTCGAATGCGTGAGGCTTGAAAAGAAGTCTCTCCGCAGAACCTTGTTCCTATGAGTTCGCATGATGCGGCGTTCAGTTCCGTCAAGTTCAGTAAAGCGTTGACGGCGTGCAGCGAGAAGTAGGGCGGCGGCCCCGCCGGTGCCAACGACGATTGTGCTTGCGATACGGATCGCTTCGAGTTGGTTTTTGCTGGCGGGGTTATCATTCCCGAAATAGTGCAGCATCGCCCAGAGCGTACCGAGTGCGATCGCGGGCAATTCCGATAGCCCAGATGGTAATGGTGCGCTGGGAAAGAACTCTATAAGCCGCCGGTTGTTGCGGCTTCAGTTGGCGGCCCCGTCCCTTGAGCCAGCCGATTAGCCCTTTGAGTCGACCCATGATCATGAGTCTTCCATCTACGGTGTGCACTTTGACCTTGATCGACCAGATTCGTACATGCGCCTGTCAGGGGCCAGACGTAGACCGGCGGGTCAACGAGGCCGGACGGCCTTGGCAGACACGAGCTGGTTGACCACGATCCCGGGCTTTCCTGAGCGGTTGGTGAGTTCGAAGGTGGCGAGTGCCCACCAGTCGCCGGTGATGGTTTGGTGCCAGGCGTGTAGGACGCCGGGGACGGTTTTGGTGATGTCGATGCCGGCGGCGCGGACGCGGAGCGGGGCACCGTCTAGGCCGCGGGGGCGGGGGCTGGGTGGCAGGACGTAGGCGAGCTTGATCCAGATGGGGACTGGGGCGTCTGGTCGTCGCCGCGTGCCCTGCCAGTCCCCGTCCTTGTGCGTCATGTGGTGCCCGCCTGGAGTGCCCGTAGGGCGGGCCGGTCGAAATGGGGTGCAGGTCGACCGGCCCGCATCGAGCCGGGAGATCTTCCCCATCGTCCCAACCCGACTTGCAAGCATCTTAGAACGTGCGTTCGAAAGATCGCCAGTTTCCGTCGTGGCGTAGCTGTGTCAAGCTCTGACGCCAGCTTTAGGGAGAGCTGGGCAGTGTGCGGGTATTTGCGCAGGTAAGGTCAGTGGCGTGCGTTCCCTATGGCCGTCATTGCCCGTGCATTGCCCGTAGGTCGTGTTGTGAGAGTCGGCCAGTTGCTGAGGGACTCCACTGCCCCGGCTGTTGATGCGAAGGTGATCTTCGTGGTCGTCTGCACGTGCACACCCGTCGGCAGTGAGAAGAAGTTGTTAGAGGGCTACTGAAAGTGCCCCCGCCAGTGAGCGAGGCTGTGGCGGGTGATCAGTGTCTCGGGGTGATCGGCGCCGAGCACCCGCAGGAAGTCGGCCAGTAAGTCTTCTAACGCGGCGGTAGCGCCCGCCGCATTCCCCGACTCGCCTCGCCAGTGAGCGAGGTTGCGACGGGTTTTCAGCGTGTCGGATTCCGGCGCCGTCGGCGGCCCGGTCCGGCCTTGGGGCGGCGTGGCGTTTTCATGGTCAACACCGTGCCAGCAGCCCGCCCGGCCTGGGGGTGGTTCATGGTTGATTTGGGGCGCGGATTAGACCCGCGCATAAGGCCCGCACCCTGCGGTGTGGCGGCCAGACCCGTCCCAGAACATGAGCGGACCCCACGGCCATTCGACCGCGGGGTCGCGAAGTAGCGGAGACAGCTCCGCTGACGCCGCACCTGGGTCTTTTGCCCCTGCGTCGCCGACCTGCGGCGCCGGAAGCTGATCTCGCCTGCTCGCGCGGACGGAAGGGCTGCCGAACGCGCCAGCTTACGGTGGTCCGCCAGTCGACGATCCAGACGATGACCCGCCCCGCCGGCAGGCCCGCGTTGGGACAAGCCGCACACGCACTTCGCGGCCATACGCCGGACCGTTCGATCAGCGTCTGAAGACGCTCTCATCGCCAATTCAGCCCTGAATCATGCCCGCTCGCCAGCCTGTTCCTGCCACTAAGTGGAGTAGCTCGATGTTGGGAGAACCCCGTGAAGCGAATGCCAGGCCAGGCATTGACTCTAGCCTTGCTGTTGGCAGGGGCGAGCATGATCGTCGGTGATCTACTGTGCACCCCCGGCAGCTGGTCGGGCTGGTACCAGCTTGGGATCGGGCTGCTGTTTTGGAGCCTGATGTCTGTGAACCATCACCTCGACCAGATGACGCTCGCTACCCCAACGGGACATGTCGTAGCGCGCACAGTCCCCGCTCCGGGCGGTGTGGCCGGCGCGGATAGTCAGATCGCGGCGGCTAGCTCGTCTACTCCCGGTCCGTCGAGGTAGTCCAATGCCACCCGCCGCCCGGAAATGGCCAGGAGCAGTGGCAGCGTGGGACCTCTCACCTCCGGACCATCGCCGCATGACACGTCGGCGTCCGTTGCTGTCAGCCGCGCGCGGGCCACGAGTTCCTTGGCGCCGCCGAAGAAGGCTGGGGTGCGAGCCTGCAGGCGCAGCGATCTGACGACGGCCTCCTTCGGGTAGGAGCGGGTGAGCCCCAGAGGTCGGCGAATGTCCTCGCCGTGCACGACCTGTTCGACAAGCCGGCTGTCGACGGGCCCGGGTGGGGTCGACCTCCGCGATGCCACCTGACGAAGCCGCTCCAGCGTCTCCTGCGGTGAGGCACCGCGCTCACGTTCGACACCGCGGGCATTCTGGCGGTGAAAGTCGAATCGCGCCCGAGCTAGGTTAACCACGAAACCGAGCCGCGTCGTCCGGGCTGAGCTGACCAGATGGGCGGCCACGTCGTGCACGCTCCAGTCCTCGCACAGCGACGCCTCGTCCCACCGTTCGTCGTTGAGGTTCTCGAGGTCGTCGATCAGCGCCGCACGCTCCGCGTGCACGATCGACCAGACATCATCGCCCACGATCTCCTCCTTCGGTGGCAGGCGTCTCCGCCAGATGCAGACTCGCGGTAACGCGGGAACTCATCGCAAGAGCTGCTTCCTCGGCTTCTGGTACGTACCAGCCGCCAAGTTCGAGCGGTGCAGTCCAGACCGCCATGGCCCCCGGAAGCCGTGCGCCATTGAAGGAAGGGCAAGCTGCGCGGCAGACAGCCCAAGCTCTCGCCGAGGCAAAGGGGCAAGCGCAACCGCGGCCTTGACGCGCTTCGACAGCCAGGGCCGGCGCATCGATGAGGACTACGTCGAGGCCGCCGTCGCCGAGGTCGAACGCGATGACGCGCAGCTCGACGACACGCGCGCGGAGTTCTCCCCCGCGGTCGCCCTTCGCTTTCCGGGCCCGGAGTGCGGTCCCCTCGCGTGGACGTGCGGGTGGGTCACTCGCTCAAGAAAAGCCTCCTGGCCGCAGCTCGTCGCCAAGGCCGCCCGGAATCCGAGGTGGTTCGCGAGGCGCTGGAGGAGTACGTCGCCCGCCACTGACCTCAGCCCCACAGCGCGAATGCCAAGGCGACACCGGCTGTGGAGAGCGTTGCTGAGACAGCGGGTGTCCCGGGGTACGACGGAAACCGCCACGGAGTGTCACCTATCAGGGTTACGCTCTGCATATGGATCTTGGAACCAGGCACGACGTGCGCACCGACCTGACGCAGCTGATTGACCTGGCCAGCTTGTTGGTCTGGTCTGAGGACGACAACAAGTGCGGGGTGCGGCATCACACCGAGGACCAGAAGAAGGCCTTGGATGCCGCCGAGGAGCGACTCGCACTACACGGGCTGGGTCAGCACATCGCCGGCGCTGGCGAATGGCTGGAGGAGCCGTACGTGAACAGCGATGCCTTCGGCGACGCGATGGACCTGCCGCTCATCGCCTTCAACGTCGCCGCCGGCTGCAGCGAGCCCGTCCGGTCGGTGCTAAGCGAGATCATCGCGCGCGAGTCCGTGGTGGGCCTGTGGAACGAGCACACCAGCACCTCGCCGCTGCAGGTGTTCGACGCCTGGGCAGAACAGGTCCGGGCCGTGTCCATCCGCCTCGCCGGTGCTTTCCGGCATCGCTACAACACCTACGCCAAGCCCTGGACCCCGTGACCTCCTGACCCGGCGAGCGCTTTGCCTCTGCACCGACCGGTGTGGAGGTGAGCGCAGCTCGCCGGCGGAATCGGCCGGGGATCAGCGCTGCGATGGGTCCTGGATCTCGGGGTCGTACGCGACCGAGATGACGACCTCTTCGTCGTGCGGGCAGTGACCGACCGCGGGGTGCGGTTTCGGCATCCCCAGGTCGCCGAAGGCCGCCCATGCCCGCAGGGTCGCGTGCGGGTCGGGGTCGACGTCCGGTACACGACCAGCCAGTGTGCGGGACAGGCCCGGCGAGATGGTCCAGGTCAGGGGTGGCAGTCCCAACCGGTCGGCCTCGGCCAGCGTCTCAGCAAGCGCTTTGGTGGTTTGGCGCTGCGCGGCCCGATCGAGTGCCGCGCGCTCGGTGTCGATCAGGTTCGTTGAGATCATGCAGCAATCTTCTCGCGCCACCGCCACCGGAGGTTGCTCATGGGGGTACGTGTCGCCCCGGATTAGTGGCGGCCTTCGAGTTCCGCAGCTCGGCCGGTGAGCTTTTCTTCGCTGTTGAATGGGCCTGCCTGGGGGCGGGTCATCGTCGATGTCAGTGGACTGGTGAGCGGCCAGAGGCCTGGCCGCCCTTCCGCCCGCCCAGGCAGGCCCGAACCAGCCTCAACGGAGGTGAGTGGCTGGGTGAAGGGGCGAAAGGCCTTGGCTGAGGCTGGTGGGCTGGGCGCAGGCTGGCGCTGTGAAGGCTCTTTGGAACGGTGTGATCAGTTTCGTTATCTGGAGGTCGGTTCTGGCCTCAGCCACATGAGCGATCTTGGTGTCCCGGTCGTGTGGCAGGTAAGTATCCGGGAGCTGTGAGGCACTGATCGCGCGGTAGACCTTCGTCGTGATCTTTCACGCGGCGCGGGCAGTGGCCGCAGACAGCTCAGTCAACTGGGTCGTGGTGAACGCCGAGTCCTACGACATCCATGTCGAGGCGACCGCGTTCCTGGTAGGTCTGACGGGTCGGGACTCACCGAACACGATCAGGGTCTACGCAGGCCGCACGACGTTGTATCTGACCTACTGCGCCGCTCACCGAGCGGACTGGGCCATAATTTTCGGCTTCGCTGTTTCGTCTGAAGCGGTGGCTGGTCCAGGCTATTGCACGTCACACTGATCGTCATGTCTGGTAGGTATGGCGTCCACAACCAGCTGAGCGACACCGTCGCTCACGGAATCGTGCAGGCCGACACCATTCACGGCGACGTCCATTTCAATCCAGCAGCCCCTAAACGGGGCATCCCGCTCCAGCTCCCTGCCGCGCCTTGGGTATTCAGCGGGCGCTCGTCCGAACTCGACGCGCTGACCAACGCACTCGGAAGTACCACCGATCGCCCGGCAACGGCTGCGATCTCCGTGATCAGCGGAGCCGGCGGCATCGGCAAGACTTCCCTCGCACTGCGCTGGGCCCACTTGAATGCCGATTCCTTTCCCGATGGTCAGCTGTTCGTCGACCTGCGGGGATTCGCTCCCTCGGGCACGCCTATGCCCCCGGCAGTCGCTGTGCGAGGCTTCCTCGACGCTCTGGGGGTGGAACCAGCTGCAATTCCCATGGGGATCGACGGCCAGGGAGCTCTCTACCGCAGCCTTGTCGCTGGACGCCGCATACTGATCGTGCTGGACAATGCCCGCGACGCCAGTCAGGTCGCTCCGTTGCTGCCTGGAAGCGCGACCTGCACTGTGCTCGTAACCAGCCGTGATCGGCTTGCAGGCTTGGTCATCGCGCATGGCGCCCGACCAGTCGCAGTGGATGTGCTGGATGAGCAACAAGCACAGGATCTCTTGGCCCATCGTCTCGGCCAGCAGCGGCTGGCTGCCGAACCACAGGATGTGGTCGACGAGCTGATTACCTACTGTGGCGGGTCACCCCTTGCCTTGAGCATTGTTGCGAGCCGCGCCGCTCTCGAACCGCAGATGCCATTAGAGGTCCTCACAACGGAACTCGAGGAGAGCGCCAACAGACTGGATGCCCTCGATGAAGGCGACCCGGCCATAAGCCCGCGCGCAGTGCTGTCCTGGTCCTACGCTGCGCTCACGTCAGAGCAGGCGACCGTATTCCGGCTGCTCGGCGTAGTCCCCGGCCAGGACATCAGCCTGCCCGCCGCCGCCAACCTCACCGGTCTCACCACACGCCAAACCAGTGCCCACCTCAAGGCGTTGGAGCGAGTGTCCCTCGTTCAGCAACACCGCCCTGGCCGCTACACGATGCACGACTTCATTCGCCTGTACGCAGCCGAACAAGCCCATCAGTTCCATGACAATTGCGAACTGGAGCTAAAGCGGCTGGTCGAGTTCTACCTGCATACCGCGCACGCCGCCGACCAGAGAATCAAGCCTGGACGCACCCAAATCGAGATCGCACCGCCCGCTTCCGGTTCCGCTTCCGAGACACTCCGAGATGACGCGACAGCCTGGACATGGCTGGAGACTGAGCACCACTGTCTACTTGAGATGCAACAACTGGCCCTCAACCGCGGTTGGCACACGGCCGTGTGCCAAGTCGCGTGGACGCTGGCAACTTTCCATTACAGGCGCGGGCACCGTCATGACCAGCTCGCTGCATGGCGCGCGTCGCTGACCGCTGCCGACGAATTGCGGGATCCAGCTGTGCAAGCCCGAGTCCGGCGAGTTCTCGGTAACGCGTGCACACGCGTGGACAGATCGGCAGAAGCTATCGGCCATCTCCAGCAAGGCCTGGCCCTTACCAGTGACATCGGTGAGCGGTCGAACATCCATCGCGTGTTGGCGTGGGCATGGGGACAGCAAGGCAATTACCAGCAAGCCTTGGAGCACGCCGGCGAAGCGCTCGAACTCGTCCAAACCATCCAGGGTTCGAATGAGGAAGCCCCAGCGCTCAACTTGGTGGGCTACTTCCACGCTCGACTTGGCCACCACGACCAGGCCCACGCCCACTGCGAAGCCGCCCTCACGTTGTTCCGCCGCGGAAACGAGCGCCTCGGCGAGGCGCACACGCTGGAGAGCCTCGGCTACATCGCCCACCACAGTGGCGACCACAGCCAGGCCATCAAACGCTACGAACAAGCGCTCATGCGATTCCAGGAACTCAACCACACCTACGCAGAAAGCGACGTGCTCGATCGCCTCGGCCAGGCCCAGACAGCTATGGGCACCCACGATCAAGCACGACACAGCTGGCAGCTAGCCCTCACGCTCTACCACAAGCAATATCGAACCGGCGACGCCGACCGCGTGCAGCAACAGCTGGCAGCCCTCGATGAACCCACGAAAGTGCTCGGAGTCCCGGAGCGGACGGTCATGGGGTGGTCCAACACCGCGATGGCGGCCAGGTACCAACACGTGACCGCTGCGATCCGCCGCGACGTGGCCCACAGCGTCGGGGGGCTGCTGTGGAAGCCGGCGGCCGACGATTCTGGCTCGGGCGGAGAGACAGTCGCACGGTCCCGGACGGCCTGACAGGGCGCAACTGCTACCACGACCAACAGGCACCGGCGGGAAAGATCCCCGCCGGTGCCTGTTGTGTTGACAGAGTTGATCTAGTCATTCGTCTAACGAGCGCTCTACTCATCTCCGCAGCCAGTCCGTCTAGCCAGAAAGCCTTTTCCCGGCAAGCGGAAAAAGGCTCACTGTTCATTTATGTGCGGAGTATTCAGCCAAAGTCGTTCAGGATACGTTTACTTGCTCGGTAAAGGGTTGCTCCGCTTTCGTCAGATTGGAGCTTTCCGTGGGCACTTCGTCCGCCCGTCACCGTGTGGCGCTAGGCGCCGTCGCGCTTAGCATCATCGTCCCCACCGGATCCGTGGTGGCTGCACCGTCCTCGGCGAGCCAGACCGCGCCGATCGAGCGGATCCACCGGGACTTGCTGAATCATTCCGCCGACGCGCCGTTGATGGCGGCCGCTCACCGCGGAGCCTGGCGTGACTACCCCGAGAACTCCCTCGCCGCGATCGACGAGGCCGTCCGCGATGGCGCCGAGATCGTCGAGATCGACGTGCGCAAGACGGCCGACGGTCACCTGGTGCTGATGCACGACGAGACGGTCGATCGCACGACGAACGGATCGGGCAAGGTCTCCGATCTCACGCTGGCGCAGATCAAGCAGCTACGGCTGAAGGAACACCTGGGCGGGGAGCAGACCGCCCTGACCTCGCACGCGGTCCCGACCCTGGAAGAGGCCATGCTCGCGGTCAAGGGCCGCGCGATGGTCAACCTGGACAAGGGCTGGAGCATCCACGAGGACATGTACCGGGTGCTCAAAGCCACCGGCACGGTCAATCACGGCCTCTTCAAGGGCAGTCCGACCGTGCAGGAAGCGGCCGACTTCATGGCCAAGGACCCCGAGATCCTCTACATGCACATCCTCAAGGACGAAAACGCGAACGTCGTCGGGACGTTCCCCGGCCGTCAGCCGGTGGCCTACGAGATCGTGTTCGACCAGCCCACCGATCCTCAGGTCCAGCCCGGCCTGCTGGAGAAGATCCAGCGGGACAGCCGCGTGTGGATCAACACGATGTGGAACGATCTCGCCGCTCAGAGCACAGACGAGGACTCCCGGCGGGACGCGAGGCTCGGCTGGGAGACAGTGGTCAGCGAATACGACGCGTCGATGATCCAGACCGACGAGATCGAAGGCTTGCACTACTGGCGCAACGGCGGTGACATGCGCCGCTGGGAAGCCCAACCTGGAAACCGCACGGTGCGGGTCCAGGCGGAGGATCACGCGCCCGGCGGTGAGGGCGTCGGCTACCACGACCTCGACCCGAACACCTGCGGCACGGAAGGCGATGTCGACGTCTGCGACATCGAAGGCGCGATCGCGGTGAGCTCCATTCAGCCCGGCGAGTGGATCAAATACACAGTCGACATTCCCAGGCCCGGAAGCTACGAGGTCTCCGCACGACTGGCCTCCAGCGGCGTCCCCGCCGGACGCATCGCGATGACCTGGGCGAACGGAGCCACGGACGACTACGACATCGGCAACACCACAGACGCGCGCCGGGCATTCGACCTGCAACCGATACAGACTCGCCACTTCGAAGCAGGCAAGCACGAGTTCGTCGTGAAGATCGACCAGAACGTCGCGCCGAACTTCAACCTCGACCTCTTCCAATTCGACCTCAAGTAAGCCGAGGCCACAACGAAAGGCCGGCCTTCCGGACGGCCTGACAGGGCGCAACTGCTACCAAAACTGCTACCACGGCCAACAGGACCCGGCGGGAAAGATCCCCGCCGGGTCCTGTTCGTGCTGGTCAGCTGAGCGGAAGCGGCGGGATTCGAACCCGCGGTCGCTCTCGCGACGCTCGCTTTCAAGGCGAGTGCATTCGGCCGCTCTGCCACGCTTCCACGCCGCAGCGTAGCCAACTCCGGATGGTCGGCCTACAGCCGGGCCGGGGTCATTCGAGGCTGCGGAGGTGGGCGGTGAGGCGGCTGAAGACCGAGGCGAGGGTCTTCTGCTCGTCCGGGTCCAGGAGGTCGATCATGTGCTCGCGGACGCCCTTGACGTGGTCCGGGGCGGCTCCGCGCAGCTTCGCCAGGCCGTCCTCGGTGAGGACCGCGAGGACGCCTCGGCCGTCCTCCGGGCATTCCTGGCGGCGGACCAGGCCTTCCTTCTCCAACCGGCGGATCTGGTGCGACATGCGGCTCTTGGAGTGGGCGATGCAGTTGGCCAGCTCGCTCATCCGCATCTGCATGTCCGGGGCCTCCGACAGCGAGACCAGGATCTCGTAGTCGGCGATCGACAGGCCGTGGGTGATCGCCAATTCTCTGTTGAGGCGGTGCTCCAGCAGCGCACTGCCCACGATGTAGGCGCGCCAGGCCGTCATCTCCGTCTCGCCCAGCCAAGGGGTCAACTGCTCGGTCGCCTCGCTCACCCGGTCAGGTTACCGAGGTCGGACGAGTTGCGGGCCGTGACGGAAACCTCTGGACAAAAATCGATTGCCGGTCCTCCACTTCGCGCGACTAGCATCGAACACCGAGCCAGGGGGTCGATGTGTTGGTCGCGGTCGAGGTCAGCGAGCTGGTCAAGCGGTATCCCAAGAGCAGGTCCAACGCGGTCGACGGCCTCTCCTTCCAGGTGCGCGCGGGCGAGGTGTTCGGGCTGCTCGGGCCCAACGGGGCGGGCAAGACCACCACGGTCGGCGTCCTCACCACCAGGGTGCAGCTGACCAGCGGGAAGGCCGTCGTCGCCGGGGTGGACGTGGCCGCGGACCCGGTTGCCGCGCGCAGCAAGGTCGCCGTCGTGCCGCAGCGGGTGAACCTCGACCGCTCGCTCAACTCGCGGCAGAACCTGGTCTGGCACGCCACCTACCACGGCGTTCCGCGTCCCGAACGGCATCGGCTGGCCGACGAGCTGCTGGACCGGATGGGCCTGACCGACAAGGCCAAGGCCCGCGTCGACGACCTCTCCGGTGGTCAGGCGCAGCGGCTGATGATCGCCCGCGCGCTGATCCACAAACCCGAGGTGCTGTTCCTCGACGAACCCTCCACCGGCCTGGACCCGCAGGCCCGGCTGTTCGTCCACGACCGGATCAACGACCTGCGGGCCGAGGGGGTCACGGTGGTCCTCACCACGCATGACATGGACGAGGCCGAGAAGCTGTCGGACCGCGTCGGCGTCGTCGACCACGGCAAGCTGCTGACGCTGGACACCCCGGAGGCGCTGATCCGCTCGCTGCCGGGCAGCGGCACCCTCGACGCCACGGTGCGTCCCGACGGCAACGAACCCGAGAAGATCTCCGACCTGCTCGCCGAGATCGCAGGCGTCGAGCGGGTCGAGGTCATCAGCCCCGAGGACGCCGCCGAGCTGCGGCTGCGGCTCTACGTCGGGTCCGAGCCAGCCGGGCTGGTGGGGCCGATCGCGCAGACCCTGCACGAGCGCCGGATCCCGGTCAGCGACCTCTCGCTGGGTTCGGCGACGCTCGAAGACGTCTTCATCGACCTGACCGGCCGGGAGTTGCGATGAGCTCGGTCCGCGCGTTCCTCGCCGTCCTCGGGCGGGACGTCTTCGTCACCGGCAGGGAGCTGCCCAGCTTCCTGGCGCAGGTGCTGGTGCAGCCGGTGGCGCTGCTGTTCATCTTCGGCAAGGTCCTCGGCGAGCTCGGCTACACCCAGCCCGGCTACGCGCAGGTGCTGCTGCCCGGCATGATCGCGCTCAACGCGTTCCTGGTGTCGCTGCAGAACACCTCGTTCCCGCTGGTGCTGGACTTCTCGTACTCGCGGGAGATCGAGGACCGGCTGCTGGCGCCGCTGCCGATCAGCTGGGTTGCGGTGGAGAAGATGCTCTTCGGCGCGCTGCGCGGCCTGTTCGCGGCGGTGCTGATGGTGCCGATGGGGATGTGGATGCTCGGCAGGATCGACTGGGAACTGGGCGGTGTGCCGTTCGCGCTGCTGTGCATGGTGCTCGGTTCGGCCTCGGGCGCGGCCGTCGGGTTGACGGTGGGAGCAGCGGTGCCGCCGCGGCGCATCAACATCATGTTCGCGGTGATCCTGGCGCCGCTGATGTTCACCGGCGCCACCCAGTTCCCGTGGGCGCAGCTGGAGCACCTGCGCTGGTTCCAGGTGCTGTGCGCGATCAACCCGCTGACCTACGTCAGCGAGGGCATGCGCGGGGCGCTGCTGCCGGGCATCCCGCACATGGCTCCGTGGGTGTGCGTGCTGGCGCTGCTGTTCGCGACGGCGCTGTTCGGAGCGCTGGGAATTCGGTTCTTCCTGCGCCGCGCACTCGACTAGGCATCGCTCGGCCGAGGGAAAAGATCCACACGATCAGGTGATCAGGTATCAGTAACGACCTCCGGTCGACGGCACGGAGAACCTGTTTTCCCTGATCAGAGACCGAAACGGGGTCCAGTGGCGGACCCGGGTCGGTTCGGTGGTGCGAGGACGCCCGGATAGCTTCCCGTCGGCATTTGATCTCTCGGATCAGCTGCCCACCTCCGGGCGCTCCAAGGCGTTTCGGCCCGGAGGACCACAGCGCCAACGGGCCAGGAGCCGATGATGAGCCTACGTCGCACAGCCGGCGGCACCGCCCGCGTCGTGCGGGCCCTCACGGCCGCCGCGCTGGGCCTGGCGTGCGTCGCGCTGACCGGGTGCGCGGGCACCGCTCCCACCGAACGGCCTCCGTACGCGATGGCGAAGGCCGACCTCGGCATGCAGGCCGACGCCACCACGTTCACGGAATTCCCCACCGCTCCCGCCGATCCCGCACCTGGCGGGGACACCGAGGGAGTGGTGCTGCGGGTGCTCTCGGACGTGGCGGTGCACCAGTCGCCTGACGGGCCGGTGTTCGCGAAGCTGCCCGCCAAGCAGCTCAACAACCCCACGTGGGTGCCGGTCATCGCCGAGCGCGGCAAGTGGGCGCAGGTCCTGCTGCCCTCCCGGCCCAACGGCACCACCGGCTGGGTGCTGGAGGACGAGCAGACCCAGCGCGCTCGCACGCCCTACGCGGTCGACGTCGAGGTCGACGCGCGGCGGCTCACGGTGCGCCGCGACGGCGGCGTGATCGGGCAGTGGGTGGTCGGTGTCGGGGCGTCGGATTCGCCGACGCCGCGCGGCCGGACCTACATCATGGCGGCGATCGAGGAGACCGTCACCAAGTTCAGCCCGATCATCCTGCCGCTGGGCATCCACTCCAACACCTTCAGCACGTACGGAGGCGGACCGGGCACGGTCGCGCTGCACACCTGGCCCGACCCCGCGGTCTTCGGCCAGGCCAGCAGCGACGGCTGCGTCCGCGTCCCCGCCGACGCGCTGCGCCTGCTGGCGACGCTGCCACTGGGCACGCTCGTCCACCTGCGGTGACCCCGCCGCTGGTGGAGTTCCCCCGAGAAACAAGGAAGAGGAAGCGATCTATGCGCAAATCGGCTTACATGGCGGGCGCGCTGGCCGTGGGCACCGCGAGCATGGTCCTCGGCGGTTCTCAGGCCTTCGCCGACAGCACCGACAACGACGGCATCAACATCGGCAACGACAACAACGCGAGCGTGCTGCCGATCCAGCTGTGCGGCAACAACATCGCGATCCTCGGTGCCGTCGTGCCGGTCGCGTCCCCGCAGAACGTGGTGTGCTCGGCGAACGCCCCGATCCAGGAGGGCCCGGGCGAGGAGCCGCCCACCGACGAATCCCCGGCCGAGGAGCCGTCCGTGGATTCCAGCAAGTCGCTGCCCGAGGCCCCGGCCCCGGTCGCGGTCCAGGGCCACCACGCGGTGACTGGCTGAACTACACCCGGATGGCTGGGTCGGCCACCTGAACGGGTGGACCCCTGTCGCTTTTGTAGCGGCAGACCCGGCCCGCCACTACATTCCGGTGCTGCGTAGATCGCTACGCGTAACAGTGGTCGTTTCGGCTCAAGCGACCACGATCGCAGCGGTGGTGGCTGGCGAAGTACTCCCCCTCTCTTCGCCGGTCACCACCGTTGCTCTTTCTGGGAGAAGCGCTTTCGTCAGCCGAAGGACTTCGCCGCAGCCAGGAACACGTCGTTCTCGTCCGGCCGCCCGATGGTCACGCGGGCACCGTCACCGGCGAAAGCCCGCACCACGACCCGGTTCTCCAGGCAGTGCTCGTTGAACGCGCTGGTGCGCTCACCCAACGGCAGCCACACGAAGTTGGCCTGCGTCTCCGGGGCCTCGTAGCCCATCGCGACCAGCTCGCGGTGCACCCGCGCCCGCTCGGACATCACGTCGGCGCAGCGGCGGCGGAGCTCGTCCTGGGCCTGCAGCGAGGCGATCGCGGCGGTCTGGGCGAGCGCGTTGACGCTGAACGGGATCGTGACCTTGCGCAGCGCCTCGACGACGTTCACCGGCCCGATCGCGTAACCGGCGCGCAGCCCGGCCAGGCCGTAGGCCTTCGAGAAGGTCCGCATCGACACGACGTTGTCGCGGACGCGGGTGATCTCCACGCCGTCCGGCGCGTCCGGGTCGTCGACGAACTCGAAGTAGGCCTCGTCGAGGACCACCAGCACGTCACCGGGCACGCGGTCCAGGAACGCGTCCAGCTCGGCCTTGCGCACAAGGGTGCCGGTGGGGTTGTTCGGGGTGCACACGAACATCAGCCGGGTCGCCGGGGTGATCGCCGCCAGCATCGCTTCGAGGTCCAGGGCGTGCTCGCCGGTCAGCGGCACCTTCACCTGCCTGGCCCCGACGACCTGGGTGATGATCGGGTAGGCCTCGAACGACCGCCACGGGAAGACGACCTCGTCGTCGGCGGTGCAGGTCGCCTGCACCAGCTGCTCGCACAGCGCGACCGAGCCGCAGCCGACCGCGACCTGCTCGGGCGCGACGTCGTAGTGCGCGGCGAGCGCCTCGGTCAGCGCGCTCACCCCCATGTCGGGGTAGCGGTGGACCTCCGTCGCGGCCTGGTTGATCGCAGCCACCGCGCTGGGCAGCGGGCCCTCGGAGACCTCGTTGCTGGCCAGCTTGATCGACCCCGGCACGGTTCGGCCGGCCACGTAGGGCGGCAACTGCTCCAGGTCGGCACGGGTGCGCACGCTCATCGAAATCTCCTACCTCGATCCGTCACCGAGGACGTTAACCCGACGTCCTCCGCCGCCACACCACCGCTGTCCCCTTCCCGCCTCGGTCGCCGCAGCGCAGAGCGCGCCCCGGTGAGCGGACGCCCAGGAGGGGCGGTTCGGTGAGAGCTGACCGGGCGAAGGGGACATCGATCACGGTGCGGTTCTTGACCAGAACTGCCCGATGCCAATGCTCGTTGTCATCGTTCGCCGGGAGCGCGACTCCCTTCGGGCACGTGTTGGTCCGTATGGATGACGCTGTTGCCGGGTGTTCACTTACCTGTGGTTACCTGCGGACATGATCCAAACCCGTACCGAGACGATCGCGCTGACCGACGGCACGGGGCTGCGGCTGACCGTCGCCGAGCCCGACAACGTGGTGCGCGGCGGTCTCGTCTTCCTGCACGAGGCGCGCGGAATCACGGAGCGGGTGCGCAAGCTCTGCAGCTCGCTGGCCGAGGAGGGCTGGCTCACCGTCGCCCCGCACCTCTACCACCGCGACGGCACCGACGAGCTCGCCGACGATCAGTGCGAGCACGAGCAGGTGCGCAAGCTCTCCGGCGAATCGGTCCTCGCCGACACCGACGCCGCGTTCCTCTGGCTCACCGACCGGGGCGTTCCTGCCGACCGGCAGGGGATCATGGGCTTCGACATCGGTGGCTCCGCGGCTCTGGTGGTCGCGTCCAGCCGTTCGCTCGGCGCCGCGGTCAGCGTCGGCGGCTCCGGCATCCTCGACCCGCTGTCGGCTGCGCTCCCGCCGCTGGTGGAGGTCGCCGGTGAGCTGGCGTGCCCGTGGCTGGGCCTCTACGGCGACGACGTCGAGACCGGTGAGGTCGACAAGCTCCGCGAGGTCACCGACGCGGCCGAGGTCGCCACCGACGTCTTCCGCTACCCGGGCGCCGGGCACCGCTTCGACCTCGACGCCGATGCCGCCGCTGAGGCGTGGCGCCGCGCGCGGAACTGGTTCGACCTGCACCTCCGCTGAAACGTCGTGATCACGGGTGACGTCCGCCCTGGCAGGGAGGGCCTCCGGTGGGTTAGGAAGTAGCCCATGACGACCGCACCGGAGCTGTTGTGGGAACCGAGTCCGGAACGAGTGGCCGCCAGCGGGATGGCCGCCTTCCGCACTTGGCTGCGTGACGAGCGCGGGCTCGACCTGCCGGACTACCGCGCCCTGTGGGAGTGGTCGGTGGCCGACCTGCCCGGCTTCTGGTCGGCGATCGCCGAGTTCTTCGACGTCACCTTTCACGACCGCGCCGAGCAGGTGCTGCCGGAGGAGGTCATGCCGGGCGCCCGCTGGTTCCCGGGCGCGACGCTGAACTACGCGGAGCACGCGCTCCGCGACGGCGAGGGCAAGGCCGACGAGGACCTGGCGGTGGTCTTCGTCCGCGAGGACGGCCGCAGCGAGGAGATCACCTACGGCGGGCTCCGCAACCGGGTCGCCGCCGCCCGCTTCGCCCTGGCCGAGCTGGGCGTCGGTGCGGGTGATCGGGTCGCCGCGCTGGCCCCGAACAGCCCGGAGACGTTGGTGGCGTTCCTGGCCGCCGCGAGCCTGGGCGCCACCTGGTCGTCGTGCTCCCCGGACTTCGGCGCCCGCGCGGTCGCCGACCGCTTCGTGCAGATCGAGCCGAAGGTCCTCATCGCCGTCGACGGCTACTGCTACGGCGGGCGCCGCTTCGACGTCCGCGAAACCGTCGACCAGCTGCGCTCGGAGATGCCCGGCCTGGCCGCGACGGTCCTGATCGACTACCTCGGCGAGGAGCACGGCCTGCCGGGCGCGCTGGACTGGTCGGAGCTGCTGGTCCACCACCGGGGCGCGGCGCTGGAGTTCACCCCGGTGCCGTTCGACCACCCGCTGTGGATCCTGTACTCGTCGGGCACGACGGGACTGCCGAAGGGCATCGTGCACGGGCACGGCGGCATGGTCCTGGAGCACCTCAAGGCCATCGGCCTGCACTGCGACCTGGGGCCGGGGGACCGGTTCTTCTGGTTCACCACCACCGGCTGGATGATGTGGAACTTCCTGGTCGGCGGCCTGCTGACGGGCACCACGCTGGTGCTGTTCGATGGCAGCCCGGGATACCCGTCGCTGTCGGCGCTGTGGGAGCTGGCCGCCCGCTACCGGGTGAACTTCTTCGGCACGTCGGCCCCGTTCATCCAGAGCTGCCTGAAGCGGGAGCTGCGCCCGAAGGACGACTTCGACCTCTCGGCCCTGCGCGCGGTCGGCTCCACGGGCGCTCCGCTGACCACCGACGGCTTCCGCTGGATCGCCGACGCAGTCGGCGCGGACGTGCAGATCGCCAGCGTGTCCGGCGGCACGGACCTGTGCACGGCGTTCGTCGGTGCGAGCCCGGACGTCCCGGTGTGGCTGGGCGAGATCTCCTGCCCGCTGCTGGGCGCGGCGGCGGCCTCCTACGACGAGTTCGGCGAGGAGCTGCACGAGGAGGTCGGCGAGCTGGTGCTGACCAAGCCGATGCCGACGATGCCGGTGTTCTTCTGGAACGACCCGGACGGAAGCCGCCTGCGCGAGGCCTACTTCGACACCTTCCCGGGCGTCTGGCGCCACGGCGACTGGGTCCGGATGACCGACCGCGGCTCGCTGGTGATCTACGGGCGGAGTGATTCAACTCTCAACCGCGGCGGCATCCGGATGGGCACCGCCGAGTTCTACCGGGTCGTGGAGGGCTTCGAGCAGATCGCCGACTCGCTGGTGATCGACACCTCCGGTGCGGGCGAGACCGACGGCGAACTGCTGTGCTTCCTGGTCCTGGCCGAGGGGGTGGAGCTGAACGAGGTGGTCGGGGACCTCAAGGACGCCCTGCGCACCGAGCTGTCGCCGCGCCACGTCCCGAACCGCTTCATCGTCGTCGACGAGGTCCCGCGCACCCTGAACGGCAAGAAGCTGGAGGTCCCGGTGAAGAAGATCCTCGCCGGCACCCCGCCGGAACGGGCCGTCAGCCGCGACGCCCTGCAGAACCCGTCGGCGCTGGATCCGTTTGTGCAGCTCAGCAACACCGCGGAGGGGTGAACGGACGATTAAGGGACCCCCCTGTTCGAGGGCGTTGAGGGGGTGTGTAAAGTTTTCTCCGGTGGCCGCGAAGGACGCCGGGAGGCTTCGCCTAGTCTGGTCTATGGCGCCGCACTGCTAATGCGGTTGGGGGTTACGCCCCCTCCCGGGTTCAAATCCCGGAGCCTCCGCAAGGGCCCTACCCTAGGGTGGGACCCGACAATTGAACAAGCGCCCGTAGCTCAACGGATAGAGCATCTGACTACGGATCAGAAGGTTTGGGGTTCGAATCCCTACGGGCGCACGTCTGGTCGAGACAGCAGAAACCCCCAGTTACCTGGGGGTTTCTTGCTACTCGAGGGCCTGTGGGGGTGGCGTGATGATCTCGCCGCAACCCCCGGTGCCACATTATTGCCACTTTTGCTCGTCGTCCGAGCGAACGAGCTCGTCGAGCACTTCGGCGCTGCGGCGCGACTCCTGACCGCGGCCCATGTAGGTGTTGAGCGTGGTCCACGGGTTCGAGTGGCCCAGGAGATCGGCGATCTCGCGGGCGGTCAGTCCAGCCCCGTCAAGGAGCGTCGCGAACGTCTTCCGCAGGGTGTGGAAGGTGACCCACTCGTAGCCCGCTCGTTTGCGGAAGGGCAGCCACACGCGGTTGGTGAGGTTGGCGAAGTTGAGGTAGCCGCCCCGGGAGTTGGTGAAGATCGGCTTGCCCGGATCGACCTCTCCCAGCTTGGCGCGTCGCTCGGCGAGCATCGCCACCGCCCAGCTAGGCAGCGGAATGTCGCGCTCGGCCGACGATTCGCTCTTGCCCTTGTTCCGGACAGCTCCCTTGCCGCGTGCCTGGATGAGGTTGCCGCCCATCCGCAGCTTCTGAGCCTCAGCGTCGAAGTCCTCCCAGTGCGCCCCGAGGGCTTCACCGGCACGTTCGCCGGTCGCGGTGACGAAGCGCACCAGGTCGGGAAGGTCCTTGCCCCGGGCTTGTTCGTCCGCGTCGAGCTTGCCGAGGAAGTCCACCAACTCGTCAGCAGTGAGCGCACGTGGCTTCTTCTTCTTGGTCTTCGCTCGGCGTTCTGTCAGCGGAGCGATTTGCCGCACCGGGTTCTCGTCGACAGCACCGGCCTGGACCGCGTAGGTCATGACGTTGCTGATGACCGCCTTGACGTGCTTGGCCAGGCTCAGGCTGTTGGCCTTGAGCTTGGCTTGGCACAGGGAATTGACCACCGGGGTCTTGACCTCGAACAGCCGGAGGTTTCCCAGCTGCGGCTTGACGTGGTTGCGGTAGGTATCGCTGTAGGTGTCCACAGACGACAGCGAGTAGATCCCGTTCTCAGCATCCGTCCGGAACTCCTCGAGCCACAGGTCCGCGACGTCGGAGAACAAGGACTGTGCGGTGATCTGAGCACTCAGGGACCGCGAGGTGATGTTCTTCACGGCGTCTCGCACAGCCTGCTTCGCCTGCTCCTTGTTCTTCCGCGTGCGCCGGACGTCGGAGTACGAGCCATCTTCGTGCCGGTACTTGCAGCGCGCCGTCCACCCCGCGCCAGAGGCCTTGACCCGGATCTCGCCCATGCTGCCCAGCGGCAGCGCCAGCCGTCCCATCTCAGATCACCCCCTCTGCCATCGACTCGAACCATCGCTCGACGTCCTCGGGCTTGTACCGGACGTACTTGCCGATCTTGCGGCCAGCCGGACCGTAGCCCCGGCAACGCCACTGGTAGACGGTGTTCAGCGGAACGCCGAGGTAGTTCGCGACGTCTTCAGGCCCCCACAGGTTGCGCATCATGGTCAGTCCTTCCTCTCGTTGGCGTAGCGGTCTTGTCGGGCTTGGCGCTTGCGTTCGGCGATCGCCAGCGCGAGCTCCTTCTCTTCGGGGCTGTGGTGGCCGACGCCGGTCATCTCCCAGTTGTTGACGACCGCGATGCTGTCGGCGGTCACGCCCAGCTCGTCGAGGTTCTGTTCCAGCCGCCAGGTCTGGCGGTCGCCGCGGATCTGCTTGAACGTGGTGGAGTAGCGCTGCGACTTGGACAGGAAGTGCCCTCGGAACGCGAGCATGTGGCACCAGCGCCGCAGGTTGAGGCCGTCGAGTTCTTCGAGGTCACCGAGGTCCCACGCGGTGCGCATGATCTGCTTGTGGTGCTCGCTGGCGGTCAGGAGCTCGATGTGCTCGCGGGAGCGGATCGGCCGGTCGGCGGCCTCGGACTTGCCCGTGCCCTTCGTGGCGTACTTGGCCACGTAGGACGAGAGCCGGTCATCGGTGATCGTCCCGTGGTCGTCTTCGACCTGGTCGGCGTCCACCGCGCGGATGGGGCGGATGTCGATTTGCTCGCCCCAGACCAGCAGACGGTCACGCCCGCCGATCTCCGGAGCCTCCACGGCAGTCGCAGCATGCGCGGCGTGGATGGCATCGGTGAGCAGTTCCGGCGTGGCCCACGTCGGGGTGGCGTCAGAGGCGCCTTCGGGTCCGTCGAGGCGGATCACGGCGTGGAAGTGGATGATTCCGCGCCGCTGGAATTCGGCGACCTTGGCATACGACAGCCGGGCGTGGTCCTTGAACTCCTTGACGGAGATGCCGGCCGCGCGGGCGAGATGCCGCCGGAGGTAGATGGTGAAGCGATTCCACAGCTTCCCGGCATGGGCTTGCCAGAGGACGTGCCCGGTGTAGTCGTAGGCGGCAGCGTCGATGGGCTGGCCGATGGCCGGGTCGTGCTCGTGGTGGTAGCGCCCGCAGCGGCACGGAACCTGCTTGCCGTTGGCCGAGGTGCGGCGGTTGTGGACCGGCCCGAAGCTCGGGGCGGTCAGGGTGACGAACAACCGCGGTTTGTCGGCCACGGTGTCCGGCACGCCCTTGGTGCCGCCGGTCATCCCGGCTCGCACGAGGTGGAAGGCGTCGGCGGCGTAGCGGTCGGAGCAGGCGGGGCAGACGCTCTCGCGGCGGTTGCCGCAGGGGGCGAAGAGGTGTCCGGACCTCATCGCCGGGTTGCCGTCCGGGCTGGTCAGGACCGTTCCGGTGGTCTTGTCGGTGATCATCCAGTGTCCGGACAGCCGGACCGGGTGGGCGCATCCGCCGGTGGCTTCCACCATGGAGCGCCACCGGGAGTAGTCGGTGGCCTGAAGCCGCCGTTGCAGGCGGTCGATGCTCGGTACTTCGGGCAATGCCAAGGCGACCTCCACGAGGCAGGTGCCCGGCGAAGGCCCGGCGAACCCGCAGCTCGGAGAGACCTTCGCCGAGCACGGGTTGAGCAGGATCGGGTGTTCAGTTGTGGGGCAACGCCGTTCAGGTGAAGGCGTGCCCGTTGTTGGTCTTGAGTTCGGTCAGGATCTGTTCGGCCACCGGTTCCGGGACCCGCAGGGTCTTGCGGACATCGGTCGCGGTGAGCTCCCGGCCCTGTTCCGCTGCCTGGCTCCAGGCCTGCTTGATCTCGGCCACCATGTCCGCCGGAAGGTTCAGCGGCTTCCGGACAACCGGGGTTGTCGCCGCAGGAGCAGCCGGAGCCGACGGTGCGACGGCCGTACTGACCGGTCGTTCTGGGCGTTCCGGAACGGGTGGGTCGGTGGCTGCGTAGGCGGCCAAGATGACCTGCCGTTGCCGGGCCTGGATGACCGGGATGACTTCGGCGATGCCGTAGACGATCACCGGGATGATCGCGTGCACGACCGCCGAACCCGCGTTGAACTCCGCCCACCGGCCCCGCAGCAGCGGAAGCACTTGCGGGATGACGTTCATCAACAGCGTCGAGGTCAGCAACACCCGCTTGAGCCGCGACCACCATTGGTGATCAGGTGAAACACCGTGGGCGAGGATGACCGCCTCGAAGTTGAGCAGCACGATCAGCAGCCCGGCGAACATCGGCTCCACCGTCCATGCCGCCCACCACAGAGGATCAGCCGGTGTGGCCTTCCCAGCGAGGAACTGCTGCACACCCGTGGTGGTGAACACCAGCCCCAGCGCCAGGAAGAACCACAGACCGGCGAGGGTCCGCCGCCCGTTGCGCTCCATCTCCACGGCCTGAAGGTCCGGGTCGCGGATCAGGCCCCGCAGGCGGCGGGCCTCGGAGATCCGGTCGCCGAGCTTGCGTACTCGCCGTGTCCGCCCGTCGTGGCCGGAGTCCTCGGTCTCGGGCTGTTCGGGTTCAGGCATGGTGGTGCCTCCTACTGCTTCGCAGGGCTGAACAGCGCGATGAGGCCCTTAACCAGCAGGACTAAGCCGATCCCGATGCCGATCGCGACGGCCGGGCTGAACACCAGCCACACGAGTGCCAGCACGGCGAGTACGAAGGCAAGCAGACCGAGGCTGATCAGGACGCCTTTGCCGGTCAGTTCAACGTGGATGATGTGCATGGTGAATATCCTTACTGTGGTTGAGGAATCGCAATCTCAGTGCGCGAGCGGTTGATGTGTTTGTCGCCGTACATCCGGTCATCAGCCGACCCGAGCAGGCGGCTGAGGTCTGCCGATTCGGCCGGCATCGTCATCACGCCCAGCGCCATCGAGACCTCGACCGGCTGCCCGTCGATGGTCGTGATCTGCGCGATGGCGTCTTGGAGCTGCCGCACCCGGTGTTCGGCCGTGGCCTGGTCCTTGACTCCGGGGATCAGGACGGCGAACTCGTCACCGTGCAGCCGGACGGGCAGTTCGCCGCGGCTTGTTTCCCGTGCCAGCACGCGGGCGACCTCGATGAGCACCTGGTCGCCGAAGCGGTGTCCGTGGGTGTCGTTGAACGCCTTGAACCCGTTCATGTCACCCACAGCGACAGCAACCGGTCCTGTGCGGCGATGCCGCCGGAAGGCCATCTGCAGGGCCGCTCGGTTGGCCAGCCCCGTGAGCGGGTCGGTGAGGGTGCGTTGCCGGTAGCGCCAGGCGTAGCCGGTGGCCGCCACCGTGGTCACTGTCGTGACGCCCAAAGCGAGTTGTGCCAGCATGGGTCTTGCCTCCATTCGAGGTAAGGCCCGCCCGACTCCGCCAAGAGTTCTCGGGCGGGCCGCAAAAAATCCTGGTCATCAAGGCTGTTGAAGCCTCATCAGGCGATTTCTTCGTCGCCGTCGTCTTCGCCTTCGAACTGCTCGATCTCTTCGAACTCGTCGTCTTCGAAGTCCTCGAAGTCGACCTGGTAGGGGTTGGTGACCGTGCCGTCCGGCAGCTTGACTTCCGGCCGGATCGGCGTGACGTTGCCCAGTTCGGTGCAGAAGGCCACCAGCTCGGCGATGTCGTCATCGGTGCTGAAGGCCGCCCGCACTCGCCGGGGTTCCTTGCGGCCGTCGGTCTTGGCGTAGGCGACACCGGCCAGGTAGGCAGGGATCTTGTCGGCGAACGCGCCGAGGTCCCGCATCCCCTCGCCGAGGCACATGTCGACATACGAGGCCGCATCGACCCGCAGCGCGATCTTGGTCGGGAACAGCCCGCGCATCGGAACGACGTCCTTGGTGGGCTCCTGCGTCGCGCCGATGATCCGGCCGCCCACCGCCCGGTACTGCGTGAGGCCCTTGGACAGCAGCTGGTGGAACTCCACCCGGATGTCCCGGTCGCTGTAGGCGGTCATCGCGGCCAGCTCATCGCAGATCAGCACGTCCAGCGGTGTTTCCCGCGACGGGGTGGTGTCGCGGATGCCCTGGCGACCGAGGTCGAACTTGCGCTTCTCGAGCTCGGCAACGTACCTGCGCATGAGCTCAAGCCCTTCGCGGTCGGACTCGGCGAAGTCATGGAACATCTCGCGTCCGCCGCCGAACTCCATGCCGCCCTTGGGGTCGATCACCCACAGCCGGACGTGACCAGCCCGGATCAGCGGAGCCAGCGCCCGCTGGATGCCCCACAGCCACGAGCCCTTGCCCGCGCCGGTCTCCCCGGCCAGCAGGACGTGGATGTCGCGCTTGAGTAGGTCGAGGTGGAACGGCCGGCCGAATTCATCCCGGCCGATCTCCAGCTTGCGCAGGTCCACCGCATCGATCGATTCCGGCATGGCCGGGAGCGGGATCGCCATCTCGTTGAACGGCTCGCGCCGCTGGAAGTCCAGGGCGATCTTGCCGGGCTTGAGGATGCGCATCGAGGCCGCGTGCGCCTTGAAGGAGTTCGCCAGCCGATCGAGGGCTTGGCCGTAGTCCTCGGGTTCCTGGCCCTTGGCCATGCGGATGTGCAGCGAGTCCCACACCCAGTTCGAGCGCACCCCGACCAGCTTCGGCACCAGCTGATCACCTCGGTGATCGGAGGTGACCAGCCCGCAGGAGGCGACCACGCGCATCCATTGGCGCTGGTAGATCACCCAGCGTCTCCACCAGGCCCGCAGCAGCCGACCGGCGAAGCGGTCGAAGGTCGGGGCATCCAGCAGGCGCCAGGACACACCCATCAGCACCGCGATCCCAGCGGCCCACAACATCGTCTGGTAGCCGACCATCACACCCGTCGGGGTCAGCACCGCCGTGGTGCCCATCGTGCGGGGATGCCGCCACATCCAGCCGCCGACCACCCGCGCCGGGGTCTTCTCCGTGCCCACTCGTGTATCCCGCATGGCTGTGTGCCCTTTCATGAAGAAGGGCACCGGACTCCCGCCGTGGGAATCCGGTGCCCTGCCGTGCTTGGGGTTGTTCAGTTAGCTTCTGCGCTGCGACATCTCCAGGTGAGCCACCAGGTCGCCCACCGCCCGCTTGAGCGTGTTCAGCGGACCTCCGAGGCCCTTCGGAACGCCGAAGTTGGTCACCGTCTTGGTCAGCTCCAGCATCGTCGCGTCGATCTCGCGCACCGTGCCGGTCACACCGTCTCCGTTGGCCATTACTTGTACTCCTTCGCAACACTCGATCCACCGTGCTCGGCGATGCCTTCACGCACCGCATCTGCCGCCTTCGCCACCGCAGCGGCCAACTCCTGGGCCTCCGCGTAATGCCGGTCCTCGACGAACTCGCCATCGAGGAATTCGATCTTGTTCACGTCCTGGTTCAGCTGATCCATCAGCGAACCAATCGCCGACAGCCGCTTGACCCCGCGCGAATTACGCCGGAACAGCTGCTTCGAAATCTCCACCAGCAATCACCCTTCCCTTTCACCCGGGACCGTCCCGGGAAAACCTGGTCACCGGCCGCCGACGCAGCCCGAACCGTGAAAACCCATCGACGCGTTGAACAGCTCACTCATCGGACTCATCCCCCTGTTCCTCAACCCTGCGGATCACGGTCGTGACGGTGTGCAGCGAGTCGTAGAGCTGCTTGGTCACCTCATGCAGCGCAGCCCCACAGGAACTCGGACCACCCGGAACATCCACCGCGTAGGCCACATCTCCGGCAGTCGCGAACGCCTCCGTAAGCTCGGTGGACAGCCGCCGCAGATCTTCCAGAGCTGCGTCTCGCAGAACCTTGTTCACAGCCACACCGCCCAGGACCGATCCGAGCAGTACTGATCGTGCGTGTGCCGGTAGAGCCACTTGTCGCAGTGGCACGCCGGGCAATACTTCAAAGACATTCCGTACGCTCCCTTTCAGAAATCCCGGACGCCACTCGCGCCCGAATTGCTTTGAACATCTCTGCGGCTGACAGCCGCCAAACCCGCCGGAATTCCTCGTTGCGCGGCTCGCAGTCAGAAAATCTCATCACCTGGTCCACCCAGGACCTCGGAAACTCAAGGGCCGCCACAAACGGCGGACACTCGCCCTGACAATCGCACGGACGGGCATAAAACAACTCAACTGCCGCAATTCGGAACAGTCGCTGAGTCAGCTGCCACCCCTGCTCAAACGCCTCTCGCACCTCGGCCGAATCCGATGTGAGCGTCTCGTAGAACATCTCCTGGTACCAGCAGAACACCTCCTCTGCCCGCTCAACGGTGCCTCTCGGAAACTCAAGTCGAACCAGATCTTCACCCATGTACTTCACGCCCCTTTCGGTGTCGCCCGTTGAACAAAAGGCCATAAAGACCCCCGGAGCATCCGCAGACGGCCGGGGGTCAATAAGGCCCTCCCGGTGGCAATTTCCACCGGTTTCGGGCATAGCTCGGCCCACTATGGAATTCTCAAACAACAGGCAGCCAGAAAAGGCTTGAAAGAAATCAGATTGAGCGGTGAATCAGACTGAAGATCAGGCGGCCGGTTCGACCGCGACCTCAGCGTCGACCGGCTTCAGGCCAGCAGCCTTGAACGAGAGGCCCGAGCGGCCGTTGCGCTCCCAGTGGCTGACCATCGCGTCGATCAGCTCGACGAACTTCCCCGGAGTGAAACCCTCGCCGGGGTCGGCGGTCAGAGTCACCCGGATCTCCTCACCCTTGCGCTCGAACTCGCCGGGCTTCGGCTTGGGTCGGGCGATCAGGGACACCACGAACTGCCTGTTGCCCTGGTAATCGACGGCGGCCTCCGTCTGTCCGGTCTGCTCGTTCACCCGCATCTTCAGCGCCGGGGGCTGGCTCACCATCAGGCTGTGGCCCTGCATGTTCACCGGAATGTTCTTCAGCATCTCTATGCCTCCACTGGTTGATGTCCTAGGTTCCTAGTTTCCTAGGAACGTTGCGACCACTCTAACCCCACCTCCAAGCGATCCGCAAGGGGGTTTCCTAGGAAACTATGAAGAGGTGTGGTCTAATGGCCGCATGCCCCCAGAGACCAGCGGTTTTGTCCCAGTACGGGACCGCATCGCCGACCAGCTGCGATCGGCGATCCAGTCAGGAGAGCTCAAACCAGGCGATGCGCTGCCGAGCCTCAGCGTGATCTCGTCGGAGTGGGACGTGGCCAAGGCGACCGCCGAGGCTGCGTTGGCGCTCCTGCGCGATGAGGGCTTGGTCGTTCCCGGTGGGCGCGGCAAGCCTGCGACCGTCCAGGCGCCTAAGAAGCGCCACAACATCTACCTGTCGGACGGGTGGACGCAGCAGCAGAAGGAATTGGTCCTGCGGCCCGAGGCGGAACGCCGCGAGACGGGCGCCATCGAACTAACGGCCGGCATCTCGATTGACGAGACGGACTCTCGCGCCACGTACACAGAGGTGGAGGCCGACGCAGAGCAAGCGGAGATCTTGGGCGTCGAGCCGGGCACCCCGTTGATCCAGCGCGTGTACGAAATGGTGCACAACCAGACCGGGCTCCGGGTTTCCTGGAGCGTGTCGTACATCCCCAAGGCGTTGATCGAGGGCAATCCCGCACTGCTTGACGCCAAGAACGAGCCGTGGCCCGGCGGGCACCAGCACCAGCTGTACACGGTTGGGATCGAGCTGGCTCGGTTCACACGGACGGTGTTCTCAGTGCAGCCGACACCGAGTGAACGAGCCGCGTGGGGGATGAATCCAGGGACGCCGATGCTGCACGTACTGAGCCGATCGATCGATACTCAGGACCGCGTGGCCGAGTACTCCGAGGCCCGGTATCCGGCCGACACCACCGAGCTCACGATCACCGAGGAGCTGAAGCCCTGGACACCCGAACAGCTCAAAGCGGCAGGTGACGCATGAATCGACCTTCGATCGACCCGGCTCTCGGCATTGAGCTGGTCGAGGAGCGCACGCTGTCCAAGCGCGACATGAGCGTGAGCGTCCTGATCCCTGCCCACAACGAAGAGGCCACGATCGCCCAAGTGGTGGCCGACTCCTTCGCCGGTCTCGACGTTCTCGGAGTGAACGGCGATGTCACTGTCAGCGCGAGCGGATGCACCGATCAAACCGCGGACCTGGCAGCCAAGGCGGGAGCCAAGGTCGTTGAGTCGCCAGCGGGGAAGGGTGCCGCCATTTCGGCCGGCATCAAGGCCACGGACGGCGATGTCATCTGCCTCATCGATGGCGATCTTCAGTACTTCGGAGATCCACCGCTGGGAGCGCTACTTGCGAAGCCGGTGCTGCACGGCCTCGCCGACGCCGTGGTCTCGGACCTGTACTGGCGTCCCCTGTACCCGCAGCTCTGGCTCCACGGGTTCTTCGCTCCGGTGGCCGGTGCCCTGTTTCCGGAGATCCTTCCGCGAGTCGGCTCGACGCCGTGGTCGGGGCAACGTGCTGCCGTGCGGGAGCTTTGGCCAGGCGAGCTTCCGGATGACTTCACAGTGGACCTGGAGCTGCTGTTCCACTGGAATCGCCACGCGACGAGGCTGCGCCCGGTTCTCGCCGACGACTGGGTCAACCCACAGCGCCCGAAGCCGGACCTCATGGGCCAGGAACTCGAGGTGGTCATCCGGCACGCCGTGGCCGATGGTCGTCTTGCCGACGAGCGAGCAGACACGCTCCGGCAGTGGTACGAGAACGTCCACCACGCGATGGCTGAGTACAAGCCGGACGAGGACGATCCGCAGGACTTCGAACGTGCGCTGCTCAAGAGGTCACTCGATGAGCTTCGCCGAGGCCTGGAGGGGAACACGGCGGGGTAGTCGCCGACCAACATGAAACGGCGTCGTTCGCTCTCGAACGGCGCCGTTTTGCTACTTCGGAGCCGGATCTACTCCTGCAGGGAACTCCGCCGCTTCTGCCGTAGCTGCTCCTTCAGGTCCTCTACATCCCATCGCTGGTGCCCTCCGTTCGTCACCAGCGCGGGTTCGACAGCACCCTCGGCCGCCCAGCGTTGAAGCGTCCGACGGTCAACACCGATCGCCTTCGCCGCTTCGCCGGTCGAGACGTAGTTAGAGGCCACTCGCCTACATTCGCCGCAGTTTAGCCGCTAAGCCAGTCGAATGCCGCGCCTGACTACATATACCCACGAATGTCGCGTTTACGTACGATTGCCGCGTGCCGCACATCCACGTTGGGGGCTGGGAGCTCGAACTTGACGGAGCCGTCGTAGACGGCCGTACATGGTGGACATGTCCCATCGGCGGACGACGCTGTGGTCTTGTGCTGGCGAGCCTCGGTTCTATTGGACTCGATTGTATGGCCTGGCACGTCGAGAACACACACACGATCGCACTCGCCTACTCCGCACAACGACCTGAAAAATAAGATCGGCACGTCGATATCTGCACAGTAGAAGACGGAAGCCGTCTATGTGACGTTCACGATATGCTGGCGAGTGATTTCAGGAAGTCTACGAGTTGCGTTCCCTGGCCGGTCGCCAAATAATATGCAACGACGATCAAGACGAGGAGCAATCCAATAGATTTTGCGTTTTGCTCAAGCGTCGAATTTACTCGGTTAACGAACCGTGCGAACCTTGAAACAGGGGAAAATTCTTCGTGATAGCAAGGCGTCAGTCGAGATATGCGGCGGGCTGTCCCCAGAAGGTTCTCGTTCGTGACGATCGTGATTGCCATCATACGCAGCATGTCTGTGCGAACTATCTGTTGGGGAGCTCTGGACGACTCCTCACGCAAGTGTGTTGCCAAATTCAAGTAGGCTACCGAAATCTCTTGGAAGTGCCCAGTTGAATAGAAGGGCTGAAGGCGGGGAAGAAGTCGCTCCAGCAGAGTAGCAACCAAAAATGACTGTTCCTGATTCGGCAAGCGCCACCTAGATACGCCGACCAATGGAGGCTCGTCTTCAGTCGGCGGATCCGGGCGATAGAGGCATGCTTCGGCCAGTCGCTTTTCAGCTGCAACTCTCCTCACCAGCATCGATGCTATCCAAAATAGAAGTATTTCTCCGACAATCCTCACACCATCGTCACTCAATAAAAGCTTCCGATCCAGGGAAAAACTGCGCGAACCTGTAATGTAGGGGGCGGCTACTGGTACCGCCAGTGCGCAGAGTGCCAGAAAATTGCACCGCCCTACATGCCTCCACACAATAGCGTCACGAACACATCGAATAGCTTTGTCGCGCTTCGATCCATCAAGCCAATATTCCCATGCTTTGGAGTTCCATTGACCAGCTCTGAATTCCCGCAATGGCGTAAGATATGCAGCATCAAACGGGAATGCGATCAGAAATAGAAGGGCGGTAACGCCAGCGCCAACTAATACCTCGCGAGACGGGTAGCGAACGACCAAGATTTGAAGAAATATAACGGCAGGGCAAGCACCCATAGCGAGTACCAGTGCAATTTCCCGAACTGGCGGAATCCGGCGTGCCCATCCGCCAAGTCCATCCCGAACAAGAGCGCGTCCCGACCACTCGGCCAACGTCGATAGAACAGCGTAGTTGCATGCAAACAAGGCGGAGTAGAAGAAGATAATCGAAACTGCAAGACTTGCATGATGCACTTGGTGAATCCGCTCCTCTTTTCCCGGCCAAACCGCGTGAAACAATACTGGTACTTCCGCGCCTGCAGTCTCAGGGAGAACGAGTTCACTCGGGTGGACGAGTCCATGCTTGGGGACGCGCTGCCCTCCAAGGCCCAGGCGCAGGTACTTCGAGCCCATGCTGCGGCCAGCGTGTTCCAGCGTGTTTAGACTTTCTCTACTTCATCAAGGGCGGCCCCTGCGGGGCCGCCTGCCGCTGTATGCGAGCCAAGGTGCAGCTGCCGACCTTCCTGTATGCGAGCCCGGCCAGGCCGGCCGCCTGACCGGGCGTGCGGCTTCGCCGGTCCCGGCCAGGCGGCGGCGGCCGGGCGCGAGCGGAAAGGTCGGCAGCCGCACCCTGGCGCCAGCGGTGGCAGGCGACCCCGCAGGAGCACGCCCGAAGCAGTGCCAACGCAACCGCGGTTCCCAACCACAGGCCATCGTTCACCTGGGCAAACTCAGAGCACAGTGCTGGGCGCGCTGCCGAGCTGGTCGCCTCACTACTCCAGCAAGCACAAAAGTGCCAGCCCCGAAGGCGCTCACCGGCTTGTGGTCCCGTTCTTACAGATCTACTAGAACATGAAAACTTTAGACTATTTGGCGCCAGACTGAAGTACCAAATCGCGCCCGAAGTTAAGTACTTCTCCAAGCTTCCCAGTCGCCAACAAACCCATAACCACGACAACCCCCAGGGCGGCCATTAGCACTCGCGAATGACGCTGCATAAAACCATCCAGCTTCACGGCCACCTTCGAGAATCGCGAAGCAGGCTTGCTGAGTTTTACATCATCAACAGTCACCAAACGGGCAGCTGCGTCGCGAGTTTCCACAAGATTGGAATTTGCAACCAACGCAAGAAGCGACGCACACATGTCTCCATACTTTTTGTTAACCGCGCCGTCGCCGAGAATCAATGACTCTACTGCAAGTCTATTTCCAATCTTTCTGTACGTGTCATCGAGTTCGCCGAAAATCTCCTGAGGGATCTTGTTCCGGATCCCATTTAATGAACGAAGCAGGTATTTCGCCGAATAGAATCCATGTTTGTGGTTTGACGTGCGCCACCTCGATGCTCCTACAGGCGACATTTCGAACAGCAACGGCTTCGGCAACTTTCCAACGAAGTACGCTAGGCAATGGCTGGCCACCCCTTCGGACGGGCTTATTGTAGCCAAAAGTCGCGGCAAGGAAATGGCAGCCACTAGACCCAGCAGGACGATCGACATAAGGGCCAGCTTGGTAAGCTCGGTGGCTGGCCGACCGTATCGCAGGACTAGAAAAATGATACCCATTTGGGCGGAGGCCAAAGCAAAGGGCACCCACGAGTTTCGCAGCAAAAAAGAGACTCGCAGGAGCTGTCCGATTTTTACTTTGGCTTCCTTCTCATTCTGCGGCTCGATCCACAGACGAAGCTGGGAATCATGATGAATAATGGACCGGTTCCAGCTTATGGCGATTGTAATCATGTACACCTCCGCGCAGATCAACGCGAACGCGAACCCGAGCGCCCCGATCCAAGGTCTCACCTCACTCACAGGCGTCGCCTTAACCCCCTGAATTGCCGGAAACACAACTATCCATGAAGCTATCGGCGCCCCAATAGCCAAAGCCGCAGCTAACGCCCGATCGAGAACCTTATCTAACTTATTTTTGGAATACCGATCCGACGCTACGCCTATGGCAATGAAAAACAGAACAAAGAAATTTACAACTGCCAGAACAGTTAGAAACCCCAGACCATTCCAAACTGCATTTAAAAACTGAAAAAATACCTGCAAGCCGCGACTCCTCTACCCTCGCGCGCGATGTTACTGTCGGAGCTCACGGCGGTGGGCGAATTTCGTACTTCTTCGTTGACCACGAACGAGAATTCACCCAACTGGCGCATCACGTGCATGTGAACCGGAAACCATCGCTTGCAGCCAAGGCCGGTGACACACTGGCGATCATTCGCACGTGTGTTCTACCCTCTGGGTGTCGGGCTGGAGGCTGGGGAAGATCCAGAAGGCTCGGCGTGGGTCGGTCGCTGCACCTCTCTGGCCGACCCAACCAAACTTCACGTCGGAGCGGGCACCAGGTGGCGAACGAGGGTGGCGACGGTTGGCAGGGCACACGGCGACGGCCGGACACCCCGCAACCCATCTGGGTCCGCCTGATTCAAGTGCTCCCACCGCAACGCGGCGTCGGCTACGGCAACACTCCGCTCCGCGTACGAGCGGCCGGCAGCAACGTCGCCGCCACCGTCCCCGGCGTCCTGCTAGCTTGGCACCAGACCTGCGTCGGGGACTGGTGGGCGCTAGCCACCTTCGAGCTGACTAACCGATCGGGCAAGCCCGGTCTGGTGGTCACTCAGCTGGTCCCCGCCAATGCGGTCTCGCCCCGATAAATGGGTCCTAGCTCGAATGCCACCTTATTGCCACTAATCAACCGAAGTGGACCGAAAAAGACGGCAAACTTCGGTCCTTCCAGGATGATTGTGGATCATGCATCTGTGCTGGTAACGGCCAGTCTTTGGTAGCCAGTGAGAAATGACGAAAAAGGTGGGATGTGGGCCGATTGGATATCAGAAGGTTTGGGGTTCGAATCCCTACGGGCGCACGTCTGGTCGAGACAGCAGAAACCCCCTCTCGCAGGGGGTTTCTTGCTGTCCGGGGTCCCTGGCATTTCCCCGCGGCGATCTCCCGGGGGTCAGGGAGCTTGCCGCGCGCCTTGGAGGATTCGCAGGGTGCCGATCTCGGCGACGTTCTTGGTGAGCTCGACGTTGACCCAACCGGGCCACCTCGCCGAGGGTCATGCCTGCGCCCCACGGGAGTTGGGCGGTCAGGTCCGTTGAGTCGAGGTCCGAGTCGGTCAGGCCACCCAGGTGTTCCCGCCACCGGTCGTGGAGGTCGCGCAGCCACTGCACCGCGGCGCGCGCGTTGCCGGGCCAGTGCTTGACGGCGCGCATCGCTTGAACATCTCCGGCGAGGCATTCCAGCACGGTCGACCACCAGTACCCGATGTGCCAGGTGATCCAGCCGATCGTGACCGCGGGAACCGGATCCGGCTCCGTCTCGGCGAAATCGGCGATCCAGTTGCCGCTCTCGTCAGGCCGGACCGTCCAGTGGTGATCGGCGGGCACCCACAGGCACTGCGCGTCGTCGAGGCCCTCGGCGTGGTGCTCGAACAGCGCCCACGTGATGTCGAGCTGGCGAAGCAGCAGTGCAACCCTCGCGACCGGCATGCCCGGATGTTCCCACCACCACCGGATCAGCGCGATCGAATTCCTGCGCCGGTGCTCAACGGTCGGTGCGGAAGGACTCGGTGATGGTCCGGGTGATCGCCTCCACCGCCGGGGATCGCCACCTCCGCTCGTCGAGGACGAACGCCAGCGGCGCGTCGGGGCGCGGTGGGTGGGGGAGGGACCGCAGGCGGTGGCCCTGGAGGGCGTCGGCGCACGAGACCTCCGGGAGGACCGAGAGACCGAGACCTGCCTCGACGCACGAGCGAGCGGCTTCGATGCTGCCGAACCTGGTGATCTGTGGCCGGGTTCCACCGCGCCGCTCGAGTTCGCGCACGAAGTCGTCGGTGTAGCTGCACCCCTCTTCGAGCAGGAAGTAGGACTGCTCGGCCAGTTTCGGCCAGGTCATGTCCTCGCGGGTGCTCGGGTGGTCCGGGGCGGCGACGAGCGCGATCGGCTCGGCGCCGACTCGTCGCAGGGTGAGCGGGTTCGGGGCCGCGGCCTGGTCGAGGATCAGTCCGAGCCCGAAGCTCCCGTCCAGGACTCCCCGGAAGGTCTCGCGGGTTCCGGCCGGGACCAGGTGGACCGCGATGCCGGGGTGCTGCTGGCGCAGCGCGGCAACGGCTCGCGGAAGCCGGTAGGCGCAGACCGATTCGGGCGCGCCCACGACGACCTCGCCGGCGGGCTCGGAGAAGGCGGTGTCCTCGACCAGGCGGCGTTCGGCGTCGAGGACGGCGTGCGCGTGGTCAGCTGCGCGACGTCCGGCTTCGGTGAGCCGGGCCCCGTCCGGGAGGCGGTCGAGCAGGCGGGTGCCGAGCGCCTTCTCCAGCCCCTTGATCCGGCTGGTCACCGTCGACTGGACCAGGTTCAGCTCGGTCGCTGCGGCGGTGAAGCTCTCGTGGCGCGCCACCGCGAGGAAGGTACGCAGCAGGTCTGTGTCCACCGGGAGAGCTTATCGACATCTTCGATCGGTGGCATCGAAAGTCATCGTTTGTGTGAATGCCGCGTCCGGTGGAGAGTGGGTGCATGGCTGAAATCCACCGCTACGCCGCGTTCACCACGACCCCCACCGGCGGCAACCCAGCCGGGGTCGTGCTGGACGCGAGGGATCTGGACGAAACCCGGATGCAGCAGATCGCCGCAGAAGTCGGTTACTCGGAGACGGCGTTCGCCCTGCCCACCGGGCCGCGACGGTTCGACCTCCGCTTCTTCAGCCCGCTCGCCGAGGTGGCCTTCTGCGGCCACGCCACCATCGCCACCGCCGTCGCGCTCGCTGAACGCACGACCGTCGGGGACCTGTTCTTCGACACCCCGGCGGGGGAGATCGCGATCAGCACCACCACCGGCTCCTCCGGTGCGGTCCAGGCCGGTCTGCGCAGCGTCCCCACCACGAGCCGTCCCGCCACCGACGTCGAAGTCCGGGATGCGCTCAAAGCGCTGCGGTGGAGCGCCGAAGGCCTCGACAGCACCTTCCCGCCGCACGTCTCCTTCGGCGGCAACGAGCACCTGGTGCTGGTCGTGCGCGACCGGGAACGCCTGGCGGAGCTGGACTACGACTTCGACGTGCTCAAAGCGCTCATGCTCGAGCGGAATTGGACCACGCTGCAACTGGTTTGGCGGCAGGACGACCAGACCTTCCACGCCCGCAACCCCTTCCCGGTCGGAGGCGTGGTGGAGGATCCGGCGACCGGAGCTGCGGCGGCGGCCCTCGGCGGCTACCTGCGCGCCCTCGGTCGCGTGACCGAACCGCGGCGGCTGACGATCATCCAGGGCGAGGACATGGGGCGCCGGAGCGAAATCACCGCGCAGGTCAGCCCCGACGACCCGCGAGTCACGGTGATCGGCGGAGCCGTGCCGATCCCGTCGAGCTGACCTCGCACGCCCGACGTCCCGGCGGCGACCGCGTGGTCGACGCGGGCACGAGCTGGGCGCGACGAGCGGCGGGGGGGGGGGGGGGGCGGGCGGGGGGGGGGGGGGGGCGCGGGGGGGGGGGGGGGGGGGGGGGTGCGCCGGGGCCCCTGGCTGGGGGGCCCGCGGGGGGGCGCGGAGGACCCGCGAACTGCGGGTCCTCCGCACCGGCTCGGTCAGTTGTCGTCTTCGCCGCCCTCTTGTTCGCCGTCCTGCTGCTGGTCGCCATCTTGCTGCTGGTCGCCGTCCTGCTGCTCCTGCTGGTCCTCCTGCTGCGGGCCTTGGGCGAAGTCGCAGCCGGCGGTCGCGCCGAGCGCGAAGACGGCGCCGGCGACGGCCGTGACGATCCGGAGTTTCGAGTTACGCATAACTGGACGATACGGGCGAGACCGGCGATGCGTCATGCCACGCGCGGAAAAGGAGCCGACCGTCATGCCCGAAATCCGCCAGCGGTCGGGTTCGCGGAACCGCACAGTGGTGGTCATGGAGCTGAACATGCATGAGAAGGTCTGCGTGATCACCGGCGGCAGCAAGGGGATCGGACTCGCCACCGCATCCGCGCTGGCGGCCGAGGGGGCGCACGTCGTGGTGGGAGCGCGGAACACCACGAAGGAGCTGGAGCGGCTGTGCGCCGAGCGCTCGGTGACGTTCGTCCCGGTCGACCTCGCCTCGCCGGGCGGAGCCGCCGAGCTGATCGACGTCGCGGTCGACCGGTACGGCGGGGTGGACGTCCTGGTGAACAACGTGGGCGCGAGCGAACCCGCCGCGTCGATCAACGAGTTCAGCGACGAGCAGTGGCAGCGGATCTTCGACGTGACCCTGTTCAGCGCGGTGCGGGCCGTGCGCAGCGCCGTGCCCGCCATGCGCGGTCGTCCAGGAGCCGCGATCGTCACGATCGGCTCGCTGAACACCAGGCTGCCCGCGGGCATGATCGCGCCGTACTGCGCGGCGAAGGCAGCGCTGGGCAACTTCACCAAGGCCGTGGCCGAGGAGCTCGCACCCGCCATCCGCGTCAACACGGTCTCTCCCGGTCCCGTGCGCACTCCGATGTGGACGGACCCGGGCGCGTTCGCGGACGTGTTCGCCGATCAGGCGAGCACCACGCGGGAGGACGTGATGGATCGGCTGCTGCCGGAGATGATGTCGATCTCCAGCGGCCGGGTCAGCGAACCGGAGGAGATCGCCGACCTCGTCGCGTTCCTGGCGTCACCGCGCGCGGCGAACATCACCGGCGCCGACCACATCATCGACGGCGGCATGAACAAGGCCGCCTGACCACAACGGCGATGCGGGCCCCGCACCGGGCGCTCGCATCGCCCCGTCGTTCGGTTCAAGATCACTCGAACAGAGGTGATCACGCACAGTGATATTGATCGTATCCTTGCGTCCATGTCGAGTGCGCCCCGTGTTCATGCCTACATCGACGAGACCGGCGACCGGGGCGCATCAGCGAGTTCCAGTCCGATCTTCGGCATGGCCGCGATCGTTCTGGATGACGACGGCGTTGCCAACGCGCGCGAGGCGATCGGGCTGCTCAGGCGTGACTTCAGAGTGCCGGAGTCTGCGGTGATGTCGTGGAAGGATCACGTCAAGACCCATGATCGGCGGCGGCGAGCGGCAGAAGTTCTCGGTGCTGTCGAAGGCCTGCGCGTCTGCTACGTGTACGCGATCAAAGGTGAGCTCTGGCCGGGCACCTACCGTGACGATCCCACGCTGTTCTACAACTACGTCGCCTACCAGACGTACAAGTCCGTGCTGTGGGCCGCACGTGACTGGAAGGGAAATCCGCGGGTGTGGACGCGTTTCGGGCACGTCAAGGGGCACGACCACCGGACGACCGACGCTGACATCCGGCGAGAAGCGACGAAGGATGAGCGCGTCCCGTTTCACTTGGAGCAGGGGCTTCGCTGGGTTTCTGCTCGCAGCTACGTCGAAAGTCAGGCAGCGGACCTGTACGGGGGCTTCCTCAAGGCGGCCACTTGGCCTGCTGGTGAGTTCGGCTACGTCGAGTCCGCGTACCTGCTGAAGATCTGGCCTCAGATCCGAAAGCGTGATTCGTGCGCGATCCCGATGGGGATCAGGAGTATGCCCCGATACGAGCTCGTCCGGACGAACGACTGGTTCCCGTGCACGGGCTGCAGCAAAGAGATCGGCTCCCCAAGAGCTTCCAAGGGCCGATCCACTTAAGGAGAGCGGTGGCAGCACCGCGGGCAATCCTTGGCAAGCTCTTGAAGAGCCGATACCAGCACTGTAGCCGCCCTCGGGCGCTCCGGTCGAGCCCCTTTCGCGCTCCACGTCTTCACCGCCCGATTGGGCTAGGCGCGCAGGTCGCCCGAGCGGGGGGTTCGGCGGGGTGGGGGATCCGGGTGGCGAGCGCCGCTGCAGCCAGGCACAGGGTGGCTGCGGCGGGCCAGAGGAGGGTGTAGGTACCGGTGAGGTCTCGGGTGAGGCCGCCGAGGAGCGCCAGGGTTCCGGCGCCGAGCTGGTGGGCGACGCTGATCCAGCCGAAGGCGATCGGGCCGTCGGAGCCGTAGAGCTCCCGGCACAGGGCGATCGTCGGCGGGACCGTGGCCACGTCGAGCAGGCCGAACACCACGACGAACGCGAGCATCCCGGGATGCGCGGAGGGCCCGAACAGGCCGGGCAGCAGCGCCAGAGAGATGCCGCGCAGCGCGTAGCAGCCGGTCAGCAGCAGGCGCGGGTCGAGGCGATCGGTGAGCCAGCCCGACCCGACCGTGCCGAGCACGTTGACCACGCCGATGACCGCCAGCAGCGAGGACGCGACCCCGGTCGGCATGCCGTGGTCGTGGGCAGCCGGGGTGAAGTGGGTCCACATGATGCCGTTGGTGGACGCGCCGCAGATAGCGAAAGTGCCTGCGATCAGCCAGAACGCGCCGCTGCGCAGCGGGACGGCCCGCACCGCGCGAGCCACCGACGGGGATGCGGCTGGCGGTTCCGGGCGAGTCGCGCCGTAGGGCAGCAGGCCGACGTCGGCGGGACGGTCCCGCAACACCGCCCAGGCCAGCGGCGCGACCAGCAGCGAGACCGCGACCAGCGCACCGGTCGCCGCGCGCCAGTCGACGTCGACCAGCAGCGAGAACACCGGCAGCAGCGCGAACTGGCCGAACACCGTCGCGGCCGTGAGCACGCCCGCGACCAGGCCGCGCCGGGCGGCGAACCAGCGGTCCGCCACCAGCGCGGCGAAGGTCGTCGCCAGTGCGCCGCACCCGGTCCCGACGAGAACTCCCCAGCCCAGGACGAACTGCCAGGGCGCGGCCATCAGCGTCGTCAGCGCCGCGCCGGAGGCGATCAGCAGCAGGGCGGCGGCGACCACCCGGCGCATGCCGAAGCGGTCCATCGCGGCGACGCCGAACGGCGCCGTCAAGCCGTACAGCACGAGGTTCACCGAGGCAGCCGCGCTGATCGCGCCGTGCGGCCAGCCGAACTCGTGGTGCAGCGGCGTCACCAGCAGTCCCGCGGTCGTGGCGCAGGCGCCGGCTCCGATGATCACCAGGGCGGTCACGGCGGCGACCCACGAGGCTCGATGAAAAGGCATGGCCCCACCCTGCGGTTCGGCGCCGGCGGGCACGAGTGGCCCGATGGCCAACATGTGCAAGGATCGGGCCATGACGACGAGGGTGGCGGTGCTGGTCCGCGACGGCGTGATGCCGATGGAGCTCGGCCTGGTGCACCAGCTGTTCGGCAGTGCCCGGTCCTCGACCGGTGAACCGCTGTACGAGGTCGTGACCTGCGCGCTCGTCCCCGGGATGATCCGGACCGACGCGGACTTCCCGATCCACGTCGAACGCGGGCCGGAGGCGCTCGCCGACGCGCGCACCGTGGTCCTGCCCGCCAGCCACGAGCCGGACGAGACCGAGACCGAAGGGCGCCTCCCGCCGGACCTCGCCGCAGCGCTGGCCCGCATCCCGAACGGCGCGCGGATCGCGTCGATCTGCACCGGGGCGTTCGTGCTGGCCGCCGCCGGGCTGCTCGACGGCAGGCGGGCGACCACGCACTGGAAGTCCTGCGACCACTTCCGCCGGCTGTTCCCGCAGGTCGAGCTGGAGCCGGACGTGCTCTACACCGACGACGGGGACGTGCTGACCTCGGCGGGCGAGGCTTCCGGCATCGATCTGTGCCTGCACCTGATCCGGCGCGATCACGGCGCCGCGGTGGCCAACGAGGTCGCGCGCACCACGGTCGTCCCACCGCACCGGGAGGGCGGCCAGGCGCAGTACATCCGCCGCCCGGTTCCGGAGCCGCAGGTCTCGACGACCGCGCGGGCGCGCGCGTGGGCGATAGAACACCTCGACCGGCCGCTCACGCTTCGTGAACTCGCAGCGCAGGACTCGCTGAGCGTGCGCACTTTCACCCGCCGTTTCCGAGAAGAAGTCGGCATTTCTCCGCTGCAATGGCTGACCCGGCAACGGGTGGAGCGCGCGCGGCAACTATTGGAGGAAACAGACCTGCCGGTCGAGAAAATTGCCGCAGAAACCGGCTTCGGAGCCGCAGCTTCACTCCGCCAGCACCTGCAAGCCGGGCTCGGGGTGTCTCCGAGTTCTTATCGCGCGGCTTTCCGAGGATAATCCGGTGAGAGAACGTGGTGAGGTCCCGCCGGGTGTGGCCGGCGGGACCTCAGTCTCGAAGAGCTCAGCCCGCGATGCCGAAGTTGAGGCTGGAGGTGGAGTCGTCCTCCACTGAAGTGTCCGTGTCCGAGACATAGGCGCAGGAGAAGTCGTCGCAGTTCGACGTGTCGTCCTCGGCGGCCGCGAGGCCGACGCCGGCGAAGGCGAGGGGCAGGGAGAGGGCTCCGACAACAATGGTGCGAGACAGCGAACGCATAATTGTGTGTCCTTCCGGATCGGATTATCTGGCATGAATCACGGATCTGGCTGACCCGTAGCCAGGCAGATCAATTTTTACCTGCCATCCTCGGCGGCCGCAGATTCATCGCCTGGACGTCACCGAAAAGTGTTCGCGGGCCGAATTGTAGTTTTCCGCAGCTTAATCCGACTGGCGGATGGAAGATCTTAATGTACTGTCACAACGAGTGGTGAATTCGGAATCCGAACGGGTGGTTTGGACCTGCACCCACCGGCGTGTCGGCCGATTCGCGTGCACACGAGGTCCAGAGCGTCCCCTGACGGTGGCGTTCAGGATCGGCCGACGTCGGCCGGGGATCCGCCGGTGATCCGCAGCAGCTCGTCGAAGTTCGTCGGGAACATCGCGTGCTTGGCCCCGGCCCCGGCCCAGACCGTCGGGTGCGAGGCCAGCCCGCGGTCCACCACCGTCCGGATCAGTTGCGGATGCCCCACCGGGCCGACCCCGCCGACCGGCTGCCCGGTCGCCTCCACGACGAACTCCGGGCTGGCCCGCCGGATCTTGCGGATCCCGAGCGACCGCTCCAGCCCGCGCGTGTCCACTCGGTGCGCACCGCTGGCGATCACCAGCAGCGGCTCGCCGTCCGCGGTGAACACCAGGCTGTTGGCGATCGCCCCGACCTCGCAGCCCAACTCCTCGGCCGCCGCCGCAGCCGTGGGCAGCTCGACCTCGAACTCGACGACCTCGCCGTGGGCCCCGAGCTCGCGCAACCGAGCGGTGAACGCATCCGTGGTGTTGCTCATGCCGCGCAGACTATTGATCCGCGCGGCACGACGGCCAGCGGTTTCCTACAGCAGCAGGGGGAGCTTGCTGACGCCGGTCATGTTGGGGCTGGGGAGGAACTGCGGGGTGTCGTCCGGGTCGGTGCGCAGTCGCGGGAAGCGGTCCAGCAGGAGGTTCAGGGCGATCTTGCCCTCCAGGCGGGCCAGGGGAGCGCCGAGGCAGAAGTGGATGCCGCGGCCGAAGCCGAGCTGCGGGTTCGGGTCGCGGGTGACGTCGAAGGCGTTCGGCTCGGCGAACTGCCGCGGGTCCCGGTTCGCGGCCGCGATCCACAGCAGGAGCAGCTGATCGGCGGGAATGCGGACCCCGCCGAGCTCGGTCTCCTCGTCGGTCACCCGCGACACGGCCGCGAACGGGCTGAGGAACCGCAGCGATTCCTCGATCGCCGAGGGCACCAGCGACCAGTCGTCCCGCACCCGTTCGAACTGGTCCGGGTGCGCGTCCAGGCACAGCAGCGTGTTGCCCAGCAGCATCGTGGTCGTGATGTGCCCGGCGACCAGCAGGACCATGCCGAAGTTGGTGATCTCGGCGTCGCCGAGCCGCACGCCGTCCACCTCGGCCTCCACCAGCTTGGTCAGCAGGTCCTCGCGCGGCTTCGCGCGGCGCTCGCGGACGTGCCCGGCCAGGTAGGCGGTGAGCTCGCCGACCTGCGCCATCGCCTCGGCGAAGTACTCCTCGTCCTCCGGGGAGCGGTCCTTGATCGAGACCTTGTTGGTGGAGTTGAACATCCCGTCCACCCACCGCTTGAACTGATCGCGGTCGCTCGCGGGCACCCCGAGCAGCTCGGCGATCACGGTCACCGGCAGCGGGTAGGCCAGGTCGACGACCAGCTCCGCGCGCCCCTGCATCCGGTCCATCAGCTCGCGGGTGAGCTCGGCGATCCGCGGTTCCAGGTCGGCGACTACCTTGGGCGTGAAGGCGTGGCTGACCACCTTCCGCAGCTTCTGGTGGTCCGGCGGGTCGAGCTGGGTCAGGTTGCCCTCGGTGAACCCGCTCGCCTCCGGGATCAGCCGCTGCGTGTGGGAGGAGAACGTCGCCGGGTCGCTGAGCGCCCGCAGGATCTCCGGGTACCCGTGGACCTCCCACATGCCGGTCGTCTCGTCGTAGCGGACCTCGCGGTCGGGTCGTTCGCCGCGCAGCCAGAACTGCGCCGCGTTGATCCCCCAGGTGTCGGCCAGTGCGGTCATGTCGTGCCCCCAATCGCGGCCGGATCTCAGCCGCTGCGCGGTGGTGTGTAGATCCACTCCCGGAACTGCGCGTTGAGCTCGTCGAAGAGGCTCCCGATCTCGTCGGCGACGGTGGCCAGCGATTCGGGATCGGGATCGCCGTCCGGTTCGAACGCGCTGCGGATCGTGTGCTCCAGCGCGTCAGCCTTGGCCTCGACGTCGAGGGCGGCGAAGTCCGGGTTGATGTTGTCGGTGAGGTGGAAACCGGTCGCGGTCGCGGTGACGGCCAGGTACACGTCCGGCACGTCATCGCGCAGCAGCCGGTGCTTGAAGATGAGCTCGCGGTAGCGGTCGCTGAAGCGCTGGGTCTGCCCGAGGTGCGCGGACCGCTTGACGCTGCCGAGCAGCTCGGTGTCGCCGGTGACCAGGGCCTTCATCAGCGGGTCGCGCATGGCGAGCAGGAAGCTGCGGCGGAAGAACCGGTGCGGCAGCACCTCGGTGCGGTCGGCCCGCATCGCCTCCGTCAGCTCGGTCAGCACGCCGATCGACTCGCGCATGATCAGCGCCTCGAAGAGCTGCTCCTTGGTGCGCCAGTGCAGGTAGACGGTGCCCTTGCCGATCTCGGCGCGGCGGGCGATGTCGTCGATGGTGACCTTGCGGTAGCCCAGCCGGACCATGAGCTCGGCCGCCGCGTCGAGGATGCGGTCGGCTCGGTCGGCTGGCTGCGTCATGGGCGTCCTCCGTGACTCCTTGACCAGAATTGCAAATCTGGTCACCGGGTCACTTCAAGGTAGCCCCGTGGAGGCGCGCGCACAAGACATCACTCGAAGGAGTCAAGGGATGTGCCTCGGCGGGGCGTTGCGCTGAGCAGGAACGGGCGAGGGGGCTTAGCTTCGCCGGGAGCAGGCGACAAGCCTTTTCCACAAGGCCTGGGAAGGAGCATGATGGGCTTCGGAGACTTCAAGGACAAGCTGCAGGGCCTGGGCGAAGAACACGGCGACAAGGTCGAGCAGGGCATGGACAAGGCCGGCGACATGGCCAAGGACAAGTTCGGTCACGAAGACCAGGTCGACCAGGCGGTGGAGAAGGGCAAGGGCTTCGTCGGCGGAGGCGAGGAGCAGCCCCCGCCGGAACCCGGCCAGTAGGACAACTCAAGACACCGGCGCTCCGGCCGAGGCTGGCGGCGGGACCAGGCGAGAGCCGTCCCCACCAGTGGTCGCAGCGCAGCATAGAAGAGGTCGCCCCAACGCACAGGGCGACCTCTTCTTTGCGTTTCGGGTGCTCTTGGCGGTGTCAGCGGCTCAGGTGGGGTGCTGCGAAAGCACCTCCGGTGCTCGCCTGAGGTTGGTCAGGTGATGGGGATTTGGGTTGTTGCCTGGTCCTCTTCGATCCCGGTCACTCGGCCGCCGAGTTCGCCGAGGTCCCGGAGGCGCGGGAGGGCTTCTGGGCGGAGGCGGACCGTGGAGGTGGTGGTGCCTTCGCCGGTGGTGAGCGCGTCGAGGCGCTCGCGGGCTTCGTGGCCGGAATCCAGTGTGGACTTCAGGCCGCCGGTGGAGGCGAGGGAACCGCGCGTGGCGCCCAGCCGGCCGAGGGCGTCGTCGACCGCGTCGAGCAGCGCCGCCTTGTTGCCCTCGGTCATGGCGCGGACCAGCTCCGGGTCGCTGCCCGCCACTCGGGTTCCGTCCCGGAACGAGCCCGCCGCCAGCGACAGCGCCAGCGGGCCGCCGTCCGCGCCGACCGTCGCGAGGATGGCCGCGAACAGGTGCGGCAGGTGCGAGATCCGGGCCACCGAGTCGTCGTGGGCGGCCGCGCCGGTCGGCACGACGTGGGCGCCGCAGTCCAGCGCCAGCTGCGCCGCCTCGCGCCACGCCTCGATCGTCGTGGCCTCCTCGATCGTCACCGCCCAGGCCGCGCCCTGGAACAGCTCGGCCGAGCCGGCCGCGAAACCGGAGGCCGAAGTTCCCGCCATCGGATGACCTCCGGCGTAGCGGGCGTTCGGGGTGAGCTTGCGGACCTCGAAATCGACCGGGTCCTTCACGCTGACCACATCGGTGAGCCAGGCACCCGGGTGGTTCTCGGCGATCGCCCGCAGCACCTCGCGGACCGCCGTCAGCGGCACCGCGATCACCACCAACGCGTCCTCCTGCTTTGCCCGTCGCAGCGCGGCGCCGGTTTCGAGCACCTCGAAACCCTCGTCGCGAGCTGCTGCGGCATCCGCCTCCGACGCGGTGGCACCCCACGCGGGGCGCCCGGCTCCGGACGCGGCCCGCAGCACGGATCCGCCGATGAGTCCCAGTCCGATCACGCACACGGCACGCATCCGTCCATCCTGCCCGACGAAGCCGCTTCGCACGCACCCGGTTGAGCGCAATCCGACCCCAGATGGTTACGACAACCGCAATAGTGCTTTCGGGTGGCCTTCGTACGCTTTACGGTGTCTCCATGACGGTGCAGGAGCCGGTCGCAGGCTTCGCCGTCGCCGTGGTGCGCGAGGACGGGCGGTGGCGGTGCAGCGCGATGGACAACTCGGTGCTGACCGGCCTGGACGCCTCGATCACGGCGTTGCGCGAGCTGCGTTCCACCGGCGCGGTGTTCGGAATGTGCAATGTGGACGACGAGTTCTTCGTGCTGATCAGGCCGGTTCCCGGAGGTGTGGACCTGCTGCTGTCCGACGCCGCCGCGGCGCTGGACTACGACATCGCCGCGGACGTGCTCGACCTGCTGCGCATCGATCCTCCCGATGAGGACGACGAGGAGGTCTGGCCGGAGGGCAACCTCGCGGTCCTGTCCGACCTGGGCCTTCCCGAGGGCGAGCTGCTGGTCATCATCGAGGAGGTCGACCTCTACCCGGACGAGCAGCTGGAGATGATCGCCCAGCGCTGCGGGTTCGGCGACGACTTCTCGAAGCTGTTGGAGAAGATGTACCGGTGAACACCACCGAGGCCCGCGCCGGCGACGTCGAGCTGGTGCGGGCCGCGTTGCGGGTGGCCGCGCACGCACCGTCCACAGGGGATGTGCCCATCGGAGCCGTCGTCGCCGACGCCGACGGCCAGGTCCTCGCCGAGGCCTGCAACCAGCGCGAAGCCGACGGCGATCCCACCGCGCACGCCGAGATCCTCGCCCTGCGCGCCGCGGCCAAGGCCCACGGCGACGGCTGGCGGCTGGAGAACTGCACGCTCGCGGTCACCGTCGAACCGTGCACCATGTGCGCCGGGGCGCTGGTGCTGTCCCGCGTGGCGCGAGTCGTCTTCGGCGTCTGGGAACCCCGCACCGGAGCAGTCGGGTCGCTCTGGGACGTCGTCCGCGACAACCGCCTCAACCACCGCCCGGAGGTCGTTGGCGGCGTCCTCGCCGACGAGTCCGCAGCCCTCCTGGAATCGTTCTTCACCACCCACCGCTCCACCCCTCCCGGCGCCTGAGCGCCGGTGACCAGGGAAGACGTTCCTCGCCGGGCCGAGGTGGACCCCCTTTGCAGGGATCGAGCAGGCGGCCGGTAGCCTTATCGGCGGTAGCGTGTCCGAGCGGCCTAAGGAGCGCGCCTCGAAAGCGCGTGTGGTTAACAGCCACCGTGGGTTCGAATCCCACCGCTACCGCTCGGCAAAGGGCCGGTTCCCGTTCGGGAGCCGGCCCTTTTGCGTGCGTCGGACTTCCAAACCCCCGCTGTGTTCGAGCGCGTCTGGTGGCGGCTCACCGGGTGGTGTGGGCGCCCCCGTTGACGTGCAAGGTCTGCCCTGTGATGTGGCGCGCGCCCTCGGAGGCCAGGAAGAAGGTCGTCTCAGCGATGTCGCTCGGGTGCCCTGCTCGCCCGTTGTGGGTCGCGTCGATCAGCGCGGTCCGCCGCTGCTCGCTGAGCTTTCCCCGGAAGAAGTCGGTCTCGGCGATGTAGCCGGGGGCGATCGAGTTGGCCGTCAGCCCCTGGGGGCCCACTTCCGACGACAGCCCTGCGGTCCACGCCGCCAGCGCCGCTTTCGCCGCACCGTACGAGCTCGCCGCGTGCTCGGCGCCGATGGAACCGACGGTGATGACGGAGCCACCGGGTCGAAGCTTGTCGAGGACGGCCGTGGTGGTGAGCACCGCGGTGAGCACGTTGGCGTCCAGGTTCGCCCGCCACGCGGTCATCACCTGCTCGAGCGAGGGGTTCTGCGCTTCGGGCCGGTCCAGGTCGGTGTTGCCGCCCGCCATGTTGACCAGCACGTCGAGGTCCGGGCCCAGCTCGTCCGCCATCTGCGCCACCTGCGAGGGGTCCGCTGCGTCGCAGGTGATCGGCCGGACGTCGATCTCGGCTGCCGTCCGGGCGAGCCGGTCGGCGTTCCGCCCGGTGATGATCACGGTGTCACCGCTCGCGCGGAACCGTGCGGCCACCGCCTTGCCCAGTCCGCTCCCGCCGCCGGTGACGAGCACGATTCGACCCACAGTTGATCTCCTCATCAGAATCCTTTAGGTCTAAAGGATATTACCGAGAGGCAGTACCGGTGTCCAGCGCTCCCGACGCCGATGTGCCGTCTTCTCCGAAGGGTCACGTCCTCCGTGGTCGAAAGCGGTGGTAGTTCCTCGCGGCTAGGCTGGGGCGGGTTGCGGTTGTTCCCGCTCACGCGATCGGGGCCCGCAGATGAGGCGGCCTGGTGCCGCCGCTGACCTCACGCACATCGCTGTGCACGTCTTGGCGCATGGGGAGACGACCGCGAAGAGATGAGCGAGCGCATCCAGAAGCAGTCGCTGCCGCTCCCGGAGGCTCCGGCGGTGTTGACGGACGCGGATGGGCACATCGTCCACGTCACGCAGCAGGCGGCGGAGCTGTTCGATCAGCCCGCGTCGGTGCTGGTGGGGAGTTGGCGGTGCGGCAGGGGCCGGTGCTGTGCCTGCGGGGCCGGGTGCGGCCAGGGTGCGGTGCCTGAGTTGGCCGCATGACCAAGACCGGGCGTTCCTCGTGACCGCGTTGCTCGACGTGTCCGATGAGGTGGCGGGCGCGGAGTCCGCCGACGCCCGGCTCACGGCGCTGGCCGACACGGAGAGCGCCGCTCGCGTCGAAGCCTCTTCCCTCCAGGAGGTGCAGCGCGCTGCCCGCATCGGGACGTGGGAGTGGGACCCGGCCACCGACCTGGTCGCGTTGTCGGAGGTCTCGCACGAGCTGCTCGGTGTTCCCGCAGGTCGGATGTTGACGCTGGAGGACTACGTCGACGCGGTGCTCCCCGAAGATCGCGAGGTGGTGCGCGCTTCGCTGGCACCGCTCGCCGAGCAGCGCGATCCCGTTCCCGTGGAGTACCAGTTCCGGATCGTGCGCCTGGTGGTCTTGCACTACCAGCCGATCGTCACGGCCGACGGCGCCGTCCATCATGCGGAGGCTCTCGCGCGGTGGCAGCACCCCCGGTTCGGCCTGCTCGGACCCGGTCACTTCCTGCCCGCGGCACGCCGTGGCGGATTGCTGCCCGACCTCGACCGGTGGGTGCTGAGCACGGCGTTGCGGGAGGTCGCCGACTGGCCGCTCGTGGGCGGCCGCCCACTGCCGGTCAGCATCAACCTGTCGGGATTGGTGCCCGGCGACGAGAACTTCGTGGAGGCCGTCGACGAGGCGGTGACCGAGTCCGGGCTCGACTGGAACCGGGTGGTGCTGGAGCTCGTCGAGACGGACCTGGTCGATCTGCGGCCGCACCACCAGGCGGCGATGGAGCTCCTCGTCGAACGGGGGGCCCGGTTCGCCATCGACGACTTCGGCACGGGCTACTCATCGCTGGCCCGTCTGCGGGACCTGCCGGCCCAGATCATCAAGATCGACCGCCGATTCGTCACCAGCATCGCGGCGGATGCCGCCGACCACGCCGTGGCGCAGGCCGTGACGACCATGGCTCACGCGATGGGGATGGTGTGCACGGCCGAGGGCGTGGAAACGCGGGAACAGCTGGGAGTCCTGGCCGCCCTGGGTGTTGACCACTACCAGGGCTTCCTCTTCTCGCCCGCAGTACCCGAGCAGGAGTTCCGAGCGGTGCTCGGAACCCGCGGCGAGTTCCGCCCGCGCACCTGAGCGCTTCACTCGCCCGGTCGCGTCGACCGGGGTCAGGGGACGATGTTCTGGTTCAGGCGGAACAGGTTGTCCGGGTCGTAGCGCCGCTTGGTCTCGGCGAGGCGGTCGTAGTTCTGCCGGTAGTTGGCCTTGACGCGCCCCTGGTCGTCGGCGGCCATGAAGTTGATGTAGCCGCCTTCCTCGGAGTGCGGAGCGGTCTCGGCGTAGTAGTCCCGGACCCACGCGATGTTCGCCTCGTTGTCGGCCGGGTCCGGCCACATCCCCGCGATCACCGTCGCGAAGTTCGCGTCCCGGAAGGCGAAGGCCGTCTCGTCCGGCCTGACCCGGTGGCAGGCGCCGTCGATCGGGTAGATGTGCACCGTCGAGTTCACCACCGGCACGCGCGGCCCGTGCCGGACGTGCGCGGCGATCATCTCGTCGGTCAGCTCGGTGGCGAAGTTCGCCTTCCAGTAGTGCTGCAGACCGGGCGGGACCAGGGCGTCGAAGGCGGCGTTGAGCGCCGGGTACGGCATCGGGCCGACGTGCTCGGCGACCACCGGTGCCAGGTCGCGCAGCGCCGCCACCGCGTCCGGCCCCTCTTCGACGGGCCCGGACCAGCAGGTCACCACCGCGACGTGCGGAACGCCGTGCCGGTGCTCGGGGATGAACGGCAGCGGCGGGGCGATCTGGAAGGCCGGGAAGCCGCCGAGCTGCTCGGGCGCGTTGGCGATCACGTCGCGGAACCCGCGCAGCACGTCCGTCGCGTGCTCGATGTCGAAGAAGATCGGGCCGCCGTAGATCTCGCGCACCGGGCTGAGCCGGTACTCGAACGAGGTCACCGCGCCGAAGTTGCCGCCCCCGCCGCGAAGTGCCCACAGCAGGTCGGGGTTGTTCAGCTCGTCGGCCACCACGATCTCGCCGGAGGCGAGCACCACGTCGGCCGAGATGAGGTTGTCGCAGGACAGCCCGAGACCCCGGGCGAGGTACCCGATGCCGCCGCCGAGGGTGAGCCCGCCGATGCCGGTGGTGGAGATGATGCCGCCGGTGGTGGCCAGTCCGTATGCGTGCGTGGCGGCGTTGAAGTCACCCCAGGTCGCGCCGCCTTCCGCGCGGGCGGTTTGCCGACCGGCGTCGACGCGCACACCGCGCATCCCGGACAGGTCGGCCACCACGCCGCCTTCGCAGGTGCCGAAGCCGGGAACGCTGTGGCCGCCGCCGCGCACCGCCAGGTCCACCCCGTTGTCCCGCGCGAAGTCGATCACCGAGCTGACGTCTCCGGTGTTGGCGCAGCGCACCACGGCCTGCGGGCGCAGGTCGATCATGGCGTTGTGCACCCGCCGGGCCGCGTCGTAATCGGGATCGCCGGGCGTGGTCACCGGGCCTCGGACCTGTTCCCGCAGTTGTTCGATCGTCGTTCCCACGACAGCCGCCTCCGCTCCGCTTCGGCACGTTCCCCAGGTCTGGAGCGTGCGGCCGCGGCGGTGCGCTGCACAGGGGCGTTCGGCCCGGCAACGACGAGAAAGAGCCCCGGACCGCGTGGTCCGGGGCTCTTCGCGAGCGGAGGATACGGCATTCGAACCCGTGAGGGCTATTAACCCAACACGATTTCCAATTCCACTCCCCGGGGTCTCAAGGGGTGTCCTTCCGTGCAAAACCCCTGGTGAGGGGAATTGCTGGAACAGTGGGGGGCGTTGATCCCGCCTGAGACTGAGACGAAAACTGAGCCGAAGATGGCCCGGCTCAGATCGCCTGTGAGGGGTCAGGGGTCCAGAGATACTGACCCCGCCCGTTCAGCGTCTCTACAGCGATCTCGGCGCCGCGTGAGACGGCCTCTCCAGACCGATGTCCACGGCGGCGATCCGGCCCGGTTCGAGTCCGCATCGCGGCTAGCAACGCATCTCAGCGATGACTGTGCACGCCCTCTAGACCTAGACCTCAAGCTCTCTAGGTCTAGAGGGCTGGCTAGAGGCACCTGGCCGCGATGACCAGGCATCTGAGTAGCCATAGCGGCCATAGCCCAGGGCACAAGCTTGGGTGCCGCCCGGTGTGCACACCTGCCAGCCTTCGTCTGAGCGGAAGCTCATTCGCCACCTTCGCGCGTCGGTGGGGGAGCTGGCCGACACTGAGATGTTTGCAGGGCTGGGGCGAGTGTGATCCCGTAGCGTGGCTGCACCCCCGCGGTGATCAACCACGGCGAGCCCCGACAGGGGCGGCGATGATGCCGTGGGCTCGGCAAGATCAGCGAGGAGACATCCTATTTCAGAAGCGGAACATCCCCTGGAAGCGCTGCACCAAGCGCGTGACGCAGTGGCGGTCGCGGTGACCCAGCAGGCCAGGACCCCGCAAACATCCCTGAAGACCTCTACGCCTTCGGCTCCGCGATCGTCGGCACGCTCATGGAGCTTGGCCACCTCAGCTCCGTGCTGGCCGACCAGGTCGGGGGCTTCGACAGACACGAGATGCAACGGGCGGCGACCAGCGATCACCCCGCCGACAAACTCCGAATCGCGGGAACGCATCTGGCCGATCTCAGCGACAGGCTGGCCACGGCCATCGGCGATGCCAACCGATACTGGACCGCGATGGAGAGCGCCGACCTGCACACCTCCGGCGACCCCAAGTCACGGCGCGACCGTGACCTTTAGCCAGAGCAGGGTGGCGACGGGTCTACTGGCCGTGCGCGCAGTCTGACGTAGTGGGTCCAGTCCGCCTGCGGGCTGGCTTGACAGGGCCTATTGAGACGAAAACTGAGACTGGACATGCAAGAGGCCCGGAAGCGAACTTGCTTCCGGGCCTCTGACCTGCGGAGGATACGGGATTCGAACCCGTGAGGGCTATTAACCCAACACGATTTCCAATCGTGCGCCTTAGGCCGCTCGGCCAATCCTCCGTGCGGAAGCCTAGCAGGGCCTTTCGGCGAAGCGGATAGGGGGCATGAGCAGCGGGTTCCGCTGGTGACTCAGGTCGCGGGCCCCGGCTTCGCAAAGCCGTTCTCCGTCTGGGTACACTGTCCGTGGACCTCGTGCGGCGTCCATCCTGTGAACTCCCCCAGGGCCGGAAGGCAGCAAGGGTAAGCGGGCTCTGACGGGTGCACGGGGTCCCCTTACTTTTCAGGGGAAGCTCACCCTGGTCCGAGTTGTCAGTCCGACCGCGTAGGGTTCCGACCGTGGCGCTCGCCCTTTACCGCAAGTACCGTCCGGCGACCTTCGCTGAGGTCGCCGGGCAGGAACACGTCACCGAGCCGTTGCGGACCGCGCTGGCCGCCGGGCGGATCAACCACGCCTACCTGTTCTCCGGGCCTCGTGGCTGCGGCAAGACCTCCAGCGCGCGCATCCTGGCCCGGTCGCTGAACTGCGCCCAGGGTCCGACTCCGGACCCGTGCGGCGAATGCGACTCCTGCGTGGCGCTCGCCCCCGAGGGCGGCGGCAGCGTCGACGTCGTCGAGCTCGACGCGGCCAGCCACGGTGGTGTGGACGACACCCGCGAGCTGCGCGACCGCGCGTTCTTCGCGCCGGCCCAGTCGCGGTACCGGATCTTCATCATCGACGAGGCCCACATGGTCACCACGCAGGGCTTCAACGCCCTGCTGAAGATCGTGGAGGAGCCCCCGGAACACCTGATCTTCGTCTTCGCCACCACCGAACCGGACAAGGTGCTGACCACCATCCGGTCCCGGACGCACCACTACCCGTTCCGGCTGATGCCGCCGGGCGTGATGCGCGAGCTGGTGGAGCGGATCTGCGCCGACGAGGGCGTGAAGGTCGAACCAGCGGTGTTCCCGCTGGTCATCCGGGCTGGTGGCGGTTCCGCGCGCGACACCCTGAGCGTGCTCGACCAGCTGCTGGCCGGGGCCGGCGAAGAGGGCGTCACCTACGAGCGCGCCGTCGCGCTGCTCGGCGTCACCGACGTCGCGCTGATCGACGACATGGTCGACGCGCTCGCGGCGGGCGACGCCGCCTCGGTGTACGGCACGGTCGAGCGGCTGGTGGAGGCCGGGCACGACCCGCGCCGCTTCGGCTCCGACCTGCTGGACCGGTTGCGCGACCTGGTGCTGCTCAACTCGGTGCCGGACGCGGGCGACCGCGGCCTGGTCGAGACGACCGGCGACGAGCTGACCCGCATGCAGCAGCAAGCCGAGCAGCTGGGCGCGGCGACGCTGTCGCGGTTCGCCGAGATCGTCCACACCGGACTCTCCGAGATGCGCGGCGCCACGGCGCCGCGGCTGCTGCTGGAACTGCTGTGCGCGCGGATGCTGCTGCCCGCGGTGTCGGACGCGGAAACCGCTCTGCTGCAACGGATCGAGCGCGTCGAGCGCCGGATGACCATCGCGCCGGGAGAGGCCCCGGCCGCGGAAACCGGTGCACCGGCGGCTGTCCCGGGCGACGACGACAAGCCCAAGAGGGTCTTCCAGCGGCCGCACGAGCGGGCCGCTGCCGAATCCGCCCCGCAGCCCGAGCCGCCCGCCCAGCCCCAGAAGCCCGCGGAAACCCCTGCGGCGCAGGAGAAACCGGCTCCGCGTGCGCCCGAGCCCGCGCCGGAACGCTCTGCCGCGCAGGAAGCCCCGCAACCCCAGCGCCCGGCCGAGCCGCAGCGCCCGGCGGAACCCGAGCCCGCGCCCGCGCAGCCCGCAGCGGCCGCGCCCAGCGGGTTCGACGCCGCCGCCGTGCGCCGGGTGTGGACCGACGTGCTGCAGGGCGTGGCCAAGCGCAACCGGCCGACGCAGGCGCTGCTGCTCAACGCCACCGTGCAGGACCTCAACGACGGTGTCCTGGTGCTGTCGATGCCGACGTCCGGGCTGGTCAAGCAGCTCGCGCAGCAGCGACGCCTGGACTTCGTCCGGGAGGCGCTGCGCGAGGTCGTCGGCGGCGAGTGGGACATCCAGTGCGTCGAGGCCGGGGCGGCCCCGCCCGTGCGTCCGGCCGCTGCGCCGAAGCCGCCGCCGCAACCGCCGCAGCGCCGGGAGGCACCCGCCCAGCCGCAGCAGCCCGCGGCCGAGAAGCCCTCGCCGGAGCCGAACCCGTCGAGCAACGGCCAGACCGGCAACGGCCAGACCGGCGGCCAAGCGGGCAACGGGCAGGTCGGCGGTGCCGCTCAGCAGCGCAATCCCGGTGGCACGCGCGGTGGTTCGGTCCCGCGCCCGCCGGAGCCCGACGACATCCCGCCTCCGCCGGAACCGCCGGACGAGGAACCTCCGCCGCCGGACGACGTCCCGCCGCCGCCGGAACCGCAGCGCAAGCCCGCTCCACCGGACGAGGAGGACGCGGAGTCGATGCTCGCGGAGTCCTCGCCGATGGAGGCCGGTGCCGCGGTCGGTCCGGATCCCGACGCCAGGGCCGTCGAGCTCTTCGAGCGGGAGCTGGGCGCTCGCCGCATCGACGGCTGAATCAGCTCAGGTGCCGCGCCAGGAAGGTCAGGGCCTTCGGGTAGGCGTCGAGCCGGTTCGGGCGCTTCGCCAGCCCGTGGCCCTCGTCGGGGTAGACGTGGAACTCGCACGGGACGTCGTTGGCGCGCACCGCTCCCACGATCTGCTCGGCCTCGCTGAGCGGCACCCGGGGATCGTTCGCGCCGTGCAGCACGAACAGCGGTGCGGCGATGGCGGACGCGCGGTTGAGCGGGGACGCTTCGCGGAGGAAGTCGGCGTCGGCGCGGAGGCTGCCGTACTCGCGCTCCCGGTGGGCGCGGCGGTAGGGCGCGGTGTTCTCCAGGAACGTGACCAGCGAGGAGATGCCGACGACGTCCACGCCCGCCGCCCACAGCTCCGGCTGGAACGCCAGCCCCGCGAGCACCATGTAGCCGCCGTAGGAACCGCCCCACAGCGCCGCGCGGGACGGGTCCAGGCCCACCGACGGTAGCCATCGGTGCAGGTCGGCGAGGTCCTGGACGGATTCGAGCCGGTTGCGGGCGTCGTCGGCGGAGTACCAGCGCTTGCCGTAGCCGGTGGAGCCCCGGACGTTGGGCACCAGCACGGTGTGGCCGCGGGAGACCATCGCCTGCACCAGCGGGTTGAACGCGCGCACCGACTGGCTCTCCGGCCCGCCGTGGATGATCAGCACCGCCGACCCGTCCGGCGAAGCGGGCGAGTAGCGGAAGCACGGGATGTGCTGGCCGTCGCGCGCGGGAACGCGGTGCACGCTGGGCTCGGCGACGACCTCCCCGGCCAGCTGCGCGGCGGAGAAGGTGAGCGGCTTGCAGGTTCCGGTGGCGGTGTCGACGAGCAGCACGTCACCGGGGGTGGTGGGGGAGCTGAACGACAGCGCCGCGAACCGCGAGTCCGGCGACCAGACGGGTTCCGGCAGCGGGTAGCCGCACCAGCCCTCGGTCGGCAGCGCGACGTCCATCCGGTGCTCGCCGGTTCCGGCGTCGTGCAGCGCGATCCGGTGCGAGCCGTCGACGGCGGTCGTCACCAGCAGGGTCTCGCCGTTCGGCGACAGCCGGCCGCTGAGGTCGTGCGACTCGGAGGTCACCAGCCAGCGGTGTTCGCCGGTGCGCGGGTCGAGCCCGGCGATCCCGGTGCGGTCGCGCCCGGCGTCGCTGGTCACGACCAGCCCGCCGGCTCGCCAGCCTGGGTGCAGGTGGCGCGCGGCGAGGTCGCGGCCGGTGAGCTCGCGCAACCGGTCGGCGCCGGTCTCGGGCATCGTGTTCGCGAGGAGAACCTGGTCGGAGAGGGGTTTCGCGGCGGGGACGGTGATCGCGGCGAACCGCGAGTCGGGGGAGACCGAGACCTCGGAGACCATGCCCCCGCCGTCGTGGACGACGTGCTCCTCGCCGGTGACGACGCTGCGGACCACCACGTCGAAGTCGACGCCGTTGCGGCGGTTGGTGGCGTAGACGATGCGCCCGGGCAGCACGTCGAGCAGCCGGTGAACGTGGTCGGGGTCGCGGACCAGCGGTTCCAGTTCGGACAGTGGTGCGGGCCTGCTGCGTCGGTCGTCGAGCCGCAGCAGCGAGAGCTGGCCGCGCTCGTTGCCGTCGCTGTCGTGCTGCACCACCACGGCGCGCTCGCCGGGCAGGTAGCGGCCGGTCACCGCGCCGGGCAGCGCGGTGAGCTCGGTGCGCCGGTCCTCGGCGAGCTCCACCAGTTGCACCGATCCGGACTCGTCGCAGCCCGCGAGCACCCGCCCGTCGTCGGCCACGTCGAACGCCCGCCAGGTGGTCAGTTCCAGCAGCCGCGAGATCTCCAGCGTCACATGAGCACCTTTTCACGTCGCGTGACGACGACCAAGAACCTGAGACTCGCACGGGAATCAAGGTGAGTTCAGAGGAAGGAGGCCGGAACCTCTACGCTGGACTTGTGCCCCGAGCTTGGGGTGCGAGCCAGGCTTAGGAGGAGTCAACGGTGCAGCCAGGTGGCCAGCCGAACATGCAGCAGATCATGGAACAGGCGCAGAAGATGCAGGAGCAGCTGATGTCTGCGCAGCAGGAGCTCGCCGAGGCGGAGGTCACCGGGAGCGCGAGCGGCGGGCTGGTGACCGCGACGGTCACCGGTTCCGGAGAGCTCAAGGGCCTGGTGATCGACCCGGAGGCGGCCGATCCGGAGGACACCGAGACGCTGGCGGACCTGGTCGTGGCGGCCGTCCGCGACGCGAACCGGGCCGCGCAGGAACTGCAGGCGCAGAAGATGGGCCCGCTGACGAGCGGCCTGGGCGGCGGCCTGGGCGACCTCGGCCTGCCGGGTATGTGATCCGGGGCGAGTCGACGTGTACGAGGGTCCGGTACAGGATTTGATCGATGAGCTGGGACGGCTTCCCGGCATCGGTCCGAAGAGCGCGCAGCGCATCGCCTTCCACCTGCTGGCCGCGGAGCCGGCGGACGTGACCCGGTTGCAGGAGGTCCTGCAGCAGGTCAAGGAGGGCGTGGTGTTCTGCGACGTCTGCGGCAACGTCTCCGAGGAGACGACCTGCCGCATCTGCCGGGACGCCCGGCGGGACAAGACGCTGGTGTGCGTGGTGGAGGAGCCCAAGGACGTGCTCGCGGTGGAGCGCACCCGCGAGTTCAAGGGCCGCTACCACGTGCTCGGTGGTGCGCTGGATCCGCTGTCGGGCGTGGGCCCGGATCAGCTCCGGGTCCGGGAACTGCTGACGCGGATCGGGACCGACGAGATCACCGAGGTGATCATCGCGACGGACCCGAACACCGAGGGCGAGGCGACCGCGACATATCTGGTGCGGATGTTGCGCGACTTCCCGGGCCTGAACGTCACGCGACTCGCTTCCGGACTTCCGATGGGTGGCGACCTGGAGTTCGCCGACGAATTGACGCTCGGCCGGGCGCTGTCCGGTCGGCGTTCGATGTAGTCGGCGAGTAGGTTTCAGCGCGAACAATTCAATACTCGGCGGAGCGGCGCCTTTCTTCTCGGTTTCCCGGGAGGTCAGGCGCCGTCTTCATGTTGAGGAAACTACTCGCCAGAGTCTTGACTCGGACGATTCATTCCTCTATTCGCCCGCGTTTAGCGGAGATCTCGCAGTTCTGACAAGTTCCCTCCTTTGTCGGATTGCTCCCCATTCGCTAAGGGATGCCTAAGTAGCGGAATCGTAACCTTGAATGTTCCATTCCCCTCCTTTCGAGGGCTACTCTCACGGAACTCTGCTGCCTATGGACACAAACGGGTGGGTAAATCCAATGAGTAGAGCTCCATCGGTGCGGCGAAGCGGAACCCGCTCTCTGCGTCGGATCATCACCGTCGGAATCGCCTTCGCGACTGCTGCGTCCTTGGCGGGCTGCGCGCAATCCGAGCGCGGGGCCGGCGGCGGAGAAGGCGGCACCCTCACCTTCGGTGCGGCCGGCGCTCCAGACCTGTTCGACCCCTTCTACGCCTCTGACGGGGAGACCTTCCGCGTCACGCGGCAGATGATGGAGGGCCTGGTCGGGTTCAAGCCCGGATCGGTCGACGTCGAACCGGCCCTGGCCGAGAGCTGGGAGCACACCCCGGACGGCAAGACCTGGACGTTCAAGCTGCGCAGCGGCGTGAAGTTCCACGACGGCACGGACTTCAACTCCGAGGCGGTCTGCAAGAACTTCCAGCGCTGGTACAACCAGACCGGGGCGGGGCAGAACAACGCGCTGTCCTACTACTGGATCGAGAACTTCGGCGGCTTCGCGGACGGCAAGGCGCCCTCGCTGTTCCAGAACTGCGAGAACCCGGATCCGGGCACCGCGGTGGTGCACCTGACCCGCGCGACCTCGAAGTTCCCCGACCTGCTGGGGCTTCCGTCGTTCAGCATGCAGTCGCCGACCGCGATGGAGCAGTACAAGGCCAACGACGTGCAGGCGCAGGGCGACAGCTTCGTCTACCCCGAGTACGCCAAGGCCCACCCGACCGGCACCGGGCCGTTCAAGTTCGACTCCTACGACCAGTCCAACGGCACCATCAAGCTGGTCCGCAACGACCAGTACTGGGGCGAGAAGACCAAGGTCAACGAGCTGATCTTCCGGATCATCCCGGACGAGACGGTGCGCAAGCAGGAGCTGGAGTCGGGCTCGATCGACGGCTACGACCTGCCCAACGCCGCCGACCTCAAGGCGCTGCGCGAGGCGGGCAACAACGTCCAGGTCCGGGACCCGTTCAACATCATGTACCTGGGCATCACCCAGAAGAACAACCCGGCGCTGCAGAACCTCAAGGTGCGGCAGGCGCTCGCCCACGCGGTGGACCGGGAGACGCTGGTCAAGGCCAACCTGCCGGAAGGCGCCTCGGTGGCCAGCCAGTTCTACCCGGACAACGTCGACGGCTACGCGCCCGACGTGCAGCAGTACCCGCACGACCCGGCCAAGGCCAAGCAGCTGCTGGCCGAGGCGGGCGCGTCGAACCTGACGGTGAACTTCTACTGGCCGACCGAGGTCACCCGGCCCTACATGCCGGACCCGCAGGGCATCTACAACGCTCTCGCCGAGGACCTGCGCGAAGCCGGCATCACCGTCAACCCGGTGAGCAAGCCGTGGAACGGCGGCTACATCGACGACGTCGACAACGCCAAGGCCGACATCTTCCTGCTCGGCTGGACCGGTGACTACAACACGCCGGACAACTTCATCGGCACGTTCTTCGGCACGCCGACCAACCGCTTCCACACCGCGGGCTCGCCGTGGGGCGAGGACCTGGCGGCGCAGCTGCGCGCGGCCGACTCCGAGCCGGACGAGGGCAAGCGCACCACGATGTACCAGGACATCAACCGCAAGCTGATGTCCGAGTACCTGCCCGCGGTTCCGCTGTCGCACTCGCCGCCGGCGATCGTGACCAGCCCCCGCGTCCAGGGTCTGGTGACCTCTCCGCTGACCGCCGAAGAGTTCGCTTCGGTGAGCGTCTCGGAGCAGTGATCCCAGCGCGTTCCGCGCGGGACCGGTGCGAGCCGGTCCCGCGCGGACGCGTGGGTTCGCTGAGTTGACCACGGGGGTTTCGCGTGCTCCGCTTCACCGTTCGACGACTGGGACAGCTGGTGCTGGTCGTCTTCGTCCTGTCGATGCTGCTGTTCGGCTGGCTGCGCATGCTGCCGGGCGGACCTGTCTCGGCCCTGCTGGGCGACCGCGCCACACCGGCCGCGCGGGCGCAGCTCGAGAAGGACCTCGGGCTGGACCAGCCGATCTTCGTGCAGTACTTCAAGTTCCTCGGCCGCGCCGTCACAGGCGATTTCGGCACCTCGACGGGGGTGCAGCGCGGTGACTCCGCGCTGGAGGTGTTCCTCACCCGCTTCCCGGCGACGCTGGAGCTGTCCATCCTGGCGCTGGTCCTGGCCGTGGTGATCGGCATCCCGCTGGGATACCTGGCCGCCCGCAGGCGCGGCGGCTGGCTGGACAACCTGAGCATCACGTGGTCGCTGGTGGGCGTCGCGGTGCCGGTGTTCTTCCTGGCGTTCCTGCTGAAGTTCGTCTTCGCCATCCAGCTCGGAGCGCTCCCGGCCTCCGGGCGGCAGGAGTCGGCGATCAACGCCACCCGCGTCACCGGCTTCTACATCCTCGACGGGCTGCTGACCCGCGAGTGGGACGCCTCCTGGAACGCGTTCGTGCACCTGATCCTGCCGGCCATCGCGCTGTCGACCATCCCGTTCGCGGTGATCTTCCGGATCACCCGGGCCGCGGTGCTCGACGTGATGGACGAGGACTACGTGCGCACCGCGCGCGCGAAGGGCTTGGGGCAGATGGTGATCCGGCGCCGGCACATCCTGCACAACGCGATGCTGCCGGTGGTCACCACGATCGGCCTGCAGACCGGTGCGCTGCTGGCGGGCGCGGTGCTGACCGAGCGGGTGTTCAACATCGCCGGCATCGGGCAGGCCGTCGCGATCGGCTTCGAGCGCAAGGACTTCCCGGTGCTGCAGGTGGTCATCCTGGCTTCGGCGATGGTCTACGTGCTGGTCAACCTGGTCGTCGACCTCTCGTACGCGTTGATCGACCCACGACTGCGGACACGGTGAGGGACGATGGTGCTCAACACGCAGCGCAAGGACAAGCTCGACGCGCTGGCGGACACGGCCTCCGACGCCGGGGTCAGCCTCGCGGCGTCCGCCTGGCGACGATTGCGCCGCAACCCGGTCTTCATCGTCGGCTCGCTGGTCATCGTGGCGTTCGTGCTGCTGGCCCTGCTGGCGCCGCTGCTCGCGCCGCACGACCCGGCGCAACGCCTGCTGGAAGCGCAGGTCTCGCGCGCGGAGAACACGATTCCGCCCTCCCAGCCCGGGTTCCCGCTCGGCGGTGACCAGTACGGCCGGGACCTGCTGTCCCGGTTGCTGCTCGGTTCGCAGCAGACGCTGCTGGTGGCGGTGCTGGCCACCGTCATCGGTCTCGGTGGCGGGCTGGTGCTCGGCGTGCTCGCCGGTGCCTTCGGCGGCTGGGTGGACGCGCTGGTCATGCGCATCGCCGACGTGATGCTGTCGGTGCCGTCGCTGCTGCTGGCGGTGTCGATCGGCGCGCTGTTCGCCGAGCAGACCCAGTTCACCGTGATCCTGGCGGTGGCGATCGTGCAGGTCCCGATCTTCGGGCGCCTGCTGCGCGGCACGATGCTGGCGCAGCGCGCCAGCGACCACGTGCTGGCGGCCAGGGCGCTGGGGGTGAAGGAGAGCGCGATCGTGTTCCGGCACATGCTGCCCAACGCGCTGGGGCCGGTGATCGTGCAGGCCACGCTGGTGCTGGCGGTGGCGATCATCGACGCGGCGGCGCTGTCCTTCCTGGGGCTCGGTGCGGCCGACGACTCGGTTCCCGAGTGGGGCCAGATGCTCGGCGGCGCGCAGGACATCATCGACTCGCATCCGCAGCTGGCGTTCTGGCCCGCGGGCTGCATCATCCTCGTCGCCTTCGGGTTCACGCTGGTCGGCGAGTCGCTGCGCGACGCGCTGGACCCCAAGCGGCGCCGGTGAGGGGAGAAGGCATGGCACTGCTGGAAGTTCGCGACCTCTCCGTGGTCTTCGCCCGCAGGGGCGAGCCGCCGGTGACCGCGGTGGACGGGATCTCCTTCGACGTCGAGCCGGGCAAGACCGTCGGCCTGGTCGGGGAATCCGGCTGCGGCAAGTCGGTGACCTCTCTGGCGATCATGGGTTTGCTGCCGTCGCGCGGCGCCGAGGTGTCGGGCTCGGTGTTCTTCGACGGCACCGACCTGCTGCGACTGCCCAAGAAGGAACTGGACGCCCGGCGCGGCAAGGACCTGAGCATGGTGTTCCAGGACCCGCTGACCTCGCTGAACCCGGTGGTCTCCATCGGTCTGCAGGTCTCCGAGGTCATCGAGCGGCACCGCGGGCTGCCTCGCAAGGAGGCGATGCCCGAGGCCGAGGAGCTGCTGCGCAAGGTCGGCATCCCGGACCCGGGGCGGCGGTTGAAGGAGTACCCGCACCAGCTCTCCGGCGGCATGCGGCAGCGCGCGCTGATCGCGATGGCGCTGGCCTGCAAGCCGCGGCTGCTCATCGCCGACGAGCCGACGACCGCGCTGGACGTGACGATCCAGGCGCAGATCCTCAAGCTGCTCTCCGAGCTGGTCGCCGAGACCGACACCGCGCTGATCATGATCACGCACGACCTCGGCGTGGTGGCGGGCCTGTGCGACGAGGTGAACGTGCTCTACGCCGGGCGCGTGGTGGAGCGCGCGGCCCGGCACGAGCTGTTCGCCCGGCCCAAGCACCCCTACACCGCCGGTCTGCTGGCCTCGATCCCGCGACTGGATTCGCCTCGCGGGCAACGGCTTTCGCCGATCACGGGTTCGGTGGCCGACAACATCCCGTGGGACGCGGGGTGCGCGTTCTGCCCGCGCTGCCCGAACGCGATCGAGGTGTGCGAACGCGAGACGCCCGAGGTGAGCGTCGACGTGGGGGCGCGGTTGCTGCGCTGCCACAACCCGGTCCGCGAGCCGATCTCGAACAGCATGGAGGCGTCATGAGCGAAAATCTGGTGCCCGGCGCTCATGCGAGCCGGCCGGGTGCGGGTGTCCCGCAGAACACGGAGGCGTCATGAGCGAGGACGTGCTCGTCGAGCTCGACGACGTGAAGGTGCACTTCCCCATCAAGAAGGGCGTGGTGCTCGACCGGACGGTGGGCCACGTCTTCGCCGTGGACGGGGTGTCGCTGACCATCCACCGCGGCGAGACCTACGGGCTCGTGGGCGAATCCGGTTGCGGGAAGTCGACTCTGGGTCGCGCGGTGCTGAGGCTGGAGAAGCCGACCGGCGGCGAGGTCGTCTTCGACGGCACCGACCTGTCCGGGATGAAGGGCGAGAAGCTGCGCACCATGCGGCGGCGGATGCAGATGGTCTTCCAGGACCCGCTGTCCTCGCTCGACCCGCGCCAGTCGGTGGAATCGCTGCTGGTGGAAGGCATGCGCGCGCACGGTCTGGCCGGTGACAAGGCGGCCACCGACGAGCGGCTGCGGGAACTCCTCGACGCGGTGGGGCTGCCGGCCAGCGCGCTGCGCAAGTACCCGCACGAGTTCTCCGGAGGTCAGCGCCAGCGCATCGGCATCGCCCGCGCGCTCTCGGTCGGGCCCGACCTGGTGGTGGCCGACGAACCCGTGTCGGCGCTGGACGTCTCGGTGCAGGCGCAGGTGCTCAACCTGCTGGAGGACCTGCAGGAGGAGTTCGGGCTGACCTACCTGGTCATCGCCCACGACCTCGCGGTGGTGCGGCACATCGCCGACCGGGTCGGCGTGATGTACCTGGGCGGCATCGTCGAGGAGTCCACATCGGACGACCTCTACGAGCAGCCGCTGCACCCGTACTCCAAGGCGCTGCTGTCGGCGGTTCCGGTGCCGGACCCGCAGGTCGAGGACGATCGCGAGCAGATCCTGCTCACCGGTGACCTGCCCTCGCCCGCGAACCCGCCGTCGGGTTGCCGCTTCCACACCCGCTGCCCGTGGCGGCAGGCGGAGCGCTGCGACACCGAACGCCCGGTCCTGCGCGAGCTCGAACCGGGCCACCGGGTGGCCTGCCACTACGCCGAGGAGATCCGCGACGGGGAGCTCCAGCCGCACGAGGTGACGCCGGAAGCAGCGGTGACCACGGCTTGACGCTGGCGGTTCTCGCGATCCCGTTCCCCCGGAGTTGACGTCCACTTAGGATGCGCAGCTGGGAAGGGAGGTCGCGTGTTGAGGTACAGCAGCGCGCTCCGGTGCTCGGCCTGCGAGCAGCGGGCGATCCTGGACCGAGCCGTCGCCGCCAAGCTGGTCGCCGAATCGCACCACGTGCTGGTGCTCTTCGACTGCCCGGTGGGAAACGGGGTGCACATCAGGAACCCGGAGTTCGAGCGGGGCCCGGTCGCCTAGACCGGGCCCCTCGGGCATCAGACCGGTGCCGGCTCCAGGGCCGGTTCGCGCCGGGCGAGCCGCATGCTCCCCAGCATCACCCCGGCGACGACCACCGCGCCTGCGACGAGTTCGAACGGGTCCGGCTGCTCGCCCAGGATCAGCCACGCCGTGCTGAACCCGACCACGGGCACGAGCAGCGAGAACGGGGCCACCGTGCTGGCCGGGTACCGGCCGAGCAGCGTCGTCCACAGGCCCGATCCGATGACCGTGGACAGCAGGGCGGTGTAGGCCAGGCCGCTGAGCGCGGCCGTCCCGGCAGGCGAGTCCAGCACCGTGGCGAGGGCGTGCCAACCGGTCGTCGGCCCCTCGAACAGGGCTGATGCGGCGAACATCGGCAGCGGCGGGACGATCGAGATCCACAGCGACAGGTGCAGCGGGTTCGGCGCCGCGGCCTTGCGGCTGCACAGGTTGCCCAGCGCCCAGGAGAACGCGCCGCACAGCGTGATCAGCATCGGCAGCAGGGTCGCGGTCTGCGCGCGGTGCCAGCCGATCGCGGCCATCCCGATCACGGCCGTGGTGATGCCCAGCACCTGCACCGGCGAGAGCTTCTCCCGCAGCAGCAACGCGCCCAGCAGCACGGTGAACGGCGCCGAGGCCTGCTGCACCAGCGAGGCGAGACCGGTCGGCATGCCGATCCGCATCGCGACGAACAGGAACGCGAACTGCAGGGTTCCGAAGAACAGCCCGTAGCCGATCAGCCAGCGCCACTTCACCTGCGGGCGCGGTACGAAGAACAGGATCGGCAGCAGCACGGCGAACCGGAGTCCGGCGAAGAAGAACGGCGGGAAGTGGCCCAGTCCCTGGTCCAACGCGATGAAGTTGCCGCCCCAGAGCACTGCGACGACCACCGCCAGCAGGCGATCTCGTGTGGTCATACCGATCAGCCTGCGGGGAACGTCTGTGAAGCACAAGCAACACTATCTGCAAGCAATGTGTAGGATTCCTCTATGGACGTTCGCAGGCTGAGACTCCTGCGCGAGCTCGCCGATCGCGGCACGGTCACCGCCGTCGCCAACGCCCTGTCCTACACGCCTTCGTCGGTCTCGCAGCAGATCCGGGCGCTGCAGGCCGAGGTCGGGGTGCGGCTGACCGAGCCCGCCGGGCGCGGACTGCGGCTCACCGACGCGGGCTGGGCGCTGGCAACCCGCGCCGACGAGGTGCTGGCCGCGCTCGACCGCGCTGAGGCCGAGCTGGACACCTACCGCTCGACGCCGCGCGGTGTGGTGCGCGTCGCGGTGTTCCCGTCCGCCGCGTTCCTGCTGCTCCCGGGCCTGCTGCGGCGCATCACCGCGCACCCGGCGGTGCGCTTGGAGGTCCGCGACATCGACATGGTCCCGTCCGAGGTGCCGCGGCTGACGGCCGATTTCGACCTGGTCGTCACGCACCGGGACGACCAGGCGCCGCCGCACGACGGCGAACGCGTGGCGGTCGCCCCGCTGCTGCGCGAGCCCCTGGACGTCGCGATGCCGGTGGGGCATCCGCTGGCCGGGCGCGATCGCGTCGAGCTCACCGAGCTGGTCGGCGAGCCGTGGCTGAGCGTGGACATCGGCTTCCCGGTCGACGACGTGCTGCGCTCGCTGGCCGTGCGCACCGGGGTGCGACCGACGGTGGTGCAGCGCATCAACGACTTCCGCGTGACCGAAGCGCTGGTCGCCGCGGGGCACGGCATCGCGCTGCTGCCGCGCTACACCGCGAACAGCGCGGAGCTGGTGATGCGCCCGCTCGCGGGTGTCCGGGCGGGCCGCAACATCGAGGTCGTCTCCCGCAAGGGCGCCACCGAGCGCCCGGCCGTGCAGGCCACGTTGGACGTGCTCACCGCGGAAGCCAGGGAGCGGACGGACTCGGCCGGGTGAGGGCGGTCCTGGTCAGAACGGACGTGATCACGGGACTTCTCCGGCGAGAACCGCACTCTCACCGAGAAGCGTTCGCAGCCGCCCAGCGGCAGATCGCCGCCAGCTCGTCGGCATGCTCGGCGAGCGTGTCGTCCACGACGCCCACGACCGGGATGTGGCCCTCGCGCACCACGTCCGGCGGCCGGGGGACGTAGCCCTTCTCGTGCACGCCGGTGCTGCCCAGCCCGGGAGTGCCTTCGGCGAGGTGCCCGGTGGTGCGGGCGTAGCGCGACAGGACCCGGGGTTTGCGCAGGTCACGATCGGTTCCGAACCACTGCTGGCTCAACGGGAACAGCCCGCTGAGCGCGTCCCACCAGCCCTCGGCGGCCAGCACCAGGCCGGGGTGGCGCGCGTGCAGCTCCTCGACCAGCCGTCGGTAGCCGTCGAAGACGTCGTGGCGCGGATCGTTGAAGTAGTACCCCAGCGTGTCCAGGAACCCCGCGTCGACGCCGAACTCGTCCACCAGCGCGGAGATCGATTCCACCAGGTGCGCGCGGAACCCCGGCTCGCCCGGGTTGAGGAAGACCTGGTCGCCCTCACCCACCCGGTCGGAATCCCAGTCGGGGCGGTTGAGCAGCTCGACGTAGCGGTCGGTGTCGTTGCGCATCACCGCCCGCTCCCAGTCCGGGTACTGCGTGACGTTGGCGCCGTGCCCGCCGAACATCGGCATCAGCCGGAACCCCAGCTCGTGCGCGGTGCGGACCAGCTCGGCGAACTCCTCGTCCCCGCCGAGGTCCGCGCCGGGCCGGTAGCGCGGGTAGGCGTAGTAGTAGCGCCCCTCCCAACCGGGCAGGTAGGCGAGCACCCGGTGCGGGTCGATGTGCTGCGCGACGAACCGCAAGGCCTCGCTCATCTGCGAGAACGTGTTGAACACGTGGCCGGTCCAGTGCTGGCCGTGCAGCGTGACGACCAGCGCGGTCTCCCGCAGCCAGTCGGGCACGTCCGGTCGGGACTCCCAGGGCCGCAGCCCGTGCGCGTCCGCCACGAACCGCAGGTGCTCGTCGAGGTCCCGATCGGCGTCGGCGTTCGGGCGGAACCGGATCTCCGGGACGCGGCAACGGGTCCCGCGCGCCGAAGCGGCCGGGACGTGCAGCAGCTCCACGACCGGCTCGGGCGAGTGGGCGGGCCGGTTGACGTGCAGGACGTGCCTGCGCACCAGCGGGTCCCGGACGCTGAGCACCGAGCAGTCGGACTCCTCGCCGACGGCCACCCACGGCGTCGCCCAGTCCCGGCTCGGGTGCTCCAGCTGGAAGCGCTCGTGGTGGCTGTGCGAGCGGCCGGTGTTCGGCGCCCACCAGCCGGCGGCCAGCTGCCGCTCCGGCAGACCGCGCAGCAGCAGCTTGACGGCCTTGATCGGCTCGGCGTGGTGCGCGGTGATCGACCAGATCAGCACGCCGTCCCGGGTCAGCACCTCGACGTCGACCTCACCGGCGTCGACGGTCCGCTGCTGCCCGAGCGCGGCGTAGCCGGTGCGCACGCGCACGCGATCGGCCTCGACGATCGGTTCGGCCGGGCGGAGGCCGTAGCCGTTGACGGTGGTGAAGACCTGCACCGACCAGCGGAGCGGCTGGCCGGGAGCGGGGAAGGCGGGGTCGCGGGGATCGAAGCCGAGGTCGGTGTCGATCAGGCTCATTCCGCCACCGCGGTGTAGCCGACCGCCTTCTCGACCAGGTAGGCGAGGCTCTCGGCCTCCTCGGCCGTGAAGACGAGGGTGTCACCGGGAGGGAGCACGATGCCGACGCGGTCACCCATGACGAGCACGGTCACGTTCCCGCCGCCGCTCGTCGTGGCGCACTGGATGCGCCACCGCAGCTGCTCCGTCGGATCCTCGGTCGGCCACATAGCCACATCACTGAACCGTGCGAAACCTCGAACATCAAGTTCCGTAGACCGTTCGAGTGGCCGCGCTGGGTCGGGAAGCAGAAGAGGAGAAGCGGCTCGGTGCCCCGACGTGTCCCCCGTCTTTCTCCGAGACCGCTTCTCCTCATCCGATGATCCCCAGGGGTAGCGCCTGCATCCCCTAGCATCCCCTCGACGTGACTCCATGATGCCTGGTCGTCGCCTCGGGCAATACCGACTTTGGTCGAGTGAGTTCCCCGATTTAGCGCTGGTGAACGCCCTCTAAGTTGCGCCAGGTGGCCCAGCGAACCCCTAGCCCGTTCGCGGTGGTCCGGGCCGTCGTGCCCTCGCACCGGCACCGCCTCCGTGACCGGCGATTTCTCGCCACCCCGTGCCCGGTGGTGGTCGACTTCGGATCCGTACCCTTGCAGGAGCCGAACTGCGCTGCCCCCGACCAGAACGGATGTCCATGATCGAGTGGCTGAACACGATCCCTTCCGGCGTGATCTACCTCGTGGTCGCGGGGGTCATCGGGCTGGAGAGCGTCGGGATCCCGCTACCCGGTGAGATCCTGCTGGTCAGCGCTGGTGTCGCGTCCTCGGCCGGGGTGGTCAACCCGGTGCTGCTGGGCAGCTTCGCGGCGCTCGGGGCGATCGTCGGCGACTCGATCGGCTACGCCATCGGCAAGCGCTACGGCCGAAAGCTGCTGACCTGGCTGGGCACGAAGCTGCCGAAGCACTTCGGCCCCAAGCCGCTGGCGCAGGCGGAGGGGCTCTTCGAGCGCTGGGGCGCGTGGACGGTCTTCGGAGGCCGGTTCGTGGCGATCCTGCGCATCCTCGCCGGGCCGCTGGCCGGCAGCCTCGGCATGCCCTACCGCAAGTTCCTGCTGGCCAACGCCACGGGCGGCATCGCGTGGGCGGGCCTGGTCACGGCCCTGTCGTACGCGTTCGGCCTGGTCGCGGGCCAGTGGTTCCACCGGTTCTCGTGGATCGGCCTGGTCATCGCGGTCGCCTTCGCCTGGTGGAGCACCCGCATCATCCAGAAGCGGGTCGAACGAGCCGAAGCCGAAGAACCAGAACCCGCCCAATCCTCCTGACGGCCCCGGGCCCCGACACGCCGGGCCCTCACCCGGCGGAGCCAGGAAATTCGAATTTCGCGAGAAATTGGAGCGGGAACTTTCCAGTTCGAACTTCGCGCGAAATTCGAACTCCGGACCCAGCCCCGACGTGTCGGGAGCCGACACGCCGGGGTGCGTCGGGTCAGCGGGAGGCGCGGTTGGCGGCTGAGACGACCGCGCGCAGCATCGCCGCGATGGTGGAGGTGTCCACGCCGACGCCCCAGAAGACGTCGTCGCCCACGGCGCACTCCAGGTAGGCCGCGGCCAGGGCGTCGTCGCCCGCGGTGAGCGCGTGCTGGTGGTAGTCCAGGACGCGGATGTCGTAGCCGACGGTGCTCAGCGCGTCGACGAACGCCGACACCGGACCATTGCCGCGGCCGGTGATCTCCCGCTCCGAGCCGTCCACGACGACGGTGGCGGTGATCCTCTCGTCGCCGGACTCACCGGACGAGCTCTGCCGGACGAGCGTCAGCGGCGCGTCGGTCTCCAGGTACTCGGCGGAGAACGCCGTCCACATGTCGGCCGGGCTGACCTCGCCGCCCTCGTCGTCGGTGTGGGCCTGCACCACCTTGGAGAACTCGATCTGCAGCTTGCGCGGCAGCTCCAGCTGGTGCTCGGTCTTCATCACGTACGCCACGCCGCCCTTGCCGGACTGCGAGTTGACCCGGATGACGGCCTCGTAGCTGCGGCCCACGTCCTTGGGGTCGATCGGCAGGTACGGGACCTCCCACGGGTGCTTGTCGACGGGCGTCCCGGCCCGCTCGGCCTCGGTGCGCAGCGCGTCCAGGCCCTTGTTGATGGCGTCCTGGTGGCTGCCGGAGAACGCGGTGTAGACGAGCTCGCCGCCCCACGGGTGACGCTCGGCGACCGGCAGCTGGTTGCAGTGCTCGACGGTGCGCTTGACGTAGTCGATGTCGGAGAAGTCGATCTGCGGGTCGATGCCCTGGCTGAACAGGTTCATGCCCAGCGCGACCAGGTCGACGTTGCCGGTGCGCTCACCGTTGCCGAACAGGCAGCCCTCGATGCGGTCGGCGCCGGCCTGGTAGCCCAGCTCGGCGGCGGCGATGCCGGTGCCGCGGTCGTTGTGCGGGTGCAGCGAGAGGATCACCGAGTCGCGGCGGGCCAGGTTGCGGTGCATCCACTCGATGGAGTCCGCGTAGACGTTCGGCGTGGCCATCTCGACGGTCGCGGGCAGGTTCAGGATGACCGGCTTCTCCGGGGTGGGCTGCCAGATCTCGGTGACCGCGTCGCAGACCTCGACGGCGTAGGACAGCTCGGTGCCGGTGTAGGACTCCGGCGAGTACTGGAAGCGGAAGTCGGTGTCCGGGTACTTGCCGGACAGCTCCAGGGCCAGTTCGGCGCCCATCTTCGCGATCTTCTTGATGCCCTCGCGCTCCTCGCGGAACACCACGCGGCGCTGCAGGATCGACGTCGAGTTGTAGATGTGCACGACGGCCTTCGGCGCGCCCTCCAGGGCCTGGAAGGTGCGCTCGATCAGCTCCGGGCGGCACTGGGTCAGCACCTGGATGCGCACGTCGTCCGGGATGGCGCCGTCCTCGATGATCTCGCGGACGAAGTCGTAGTCGGTCTGGCTGGCCGCCGGGAAACCGACCTCGATCTCCTTGAAACCCATCTGCACCAGCAGCTCGAACATGCGGCGCTTGCGGGCGGGCGACATCGGGTCGATCAGCGCCTGGTTGCCATCGCGCAGGTCGACCGCGCACCACAGCGGGGCCTGGGTGATCCGCTTGTCCGGCCAGGTGCGGTCGGGCAGGGTTACGTCTTCGACCAGCTCGTGGAACGGCTTGTAGCGGTGGAAGGGCATCGAGCTGCCCTGCTGCGGGTTCCACGACGGCTGGCCGGCGGGCGCGGGCTTGGAGGGCTTGCGCACTCGGCCGGCGAACGGGGCCTGCGCGTCGGGGGTGTTGCTGCTCATGAGAGGCGTTCTCCTGGTCGCTTACCGGTTCTCGGGTTGACGGTGAGACCGGCGCGTTCGTACCCCGCGACGAGGGGCCGGTCTAGGAGACCCCGTCGCGGCGGCGAAGCAGGAGAACGCGAGCCACGGACCCAGGCTAACCGCAACACGGGCCTGCTGTGCAAGCGACCGTTCCAGATGGTGAGAGGTACGGGGCTCGCGGCGGCCGGCGAACCCTGCCGGAACCGGCGGTTCTCGTGCCACACTGTGATCGTGACCGAGGATGTTCGTTCCGGGGCCCACGAGGGCGGCTTGCGGCGCGCTGACCTGCGGCGCGGGTGGGGTCGTTTCGTCGGCGTGCTGATCCAGGTGGTGCGCTGGGCGGGCCTGGTGTGCGCCGCGCTGCTGGCGATCCATGTGATCCTCACCATCGGCAGCGCGAATCCGGGCAACGGCATCACCCAGTTCGTCGCCTCCGCGGCGGATCCGCTCGCCCTGGGCTTCCAGGACCTGTTCACCCCGGCCGACCCGCAGCTGGCGGTCCTGCTCAACTACGGCATCGCCGCGGTCTTCTGGCTGGTCATCACCTCCATCGCCACCAAGATCCTCACCGCCTTGCGCTGATCGGTGTGACGGACACCGTCGTGTGATCCCGTCGTCGCAGCCGCTTCCGCGATCGCCTGGCCTGGGAGGATCGGGCTCGACCCCGGTCGCTCGGCGTGGAGCGCAGGCCCGGCGACCCGAAGGGATGGCGGTTGACCACCGGCGCGCTCCCGAGACTCGAAGCTCCACCGTGGCTGCGGCACATGCTGCGCCCGATCAACATCCCCACCGACTGGACCCGCGTTGCCGTCGCCGCCGCGGGAGTGGGAACCCCGCAGGTGCTTGGCCTGCTCACCGGCCGCATCGACGAGGCCGTGCTGGCCTCGGTCGGGGCGCTGTGCGCCAGCTTCTCCGACGTGACCGGCTCCTACCGGTTCCGGCTGCGCCGGCTCGCGATCGCCGTGGTGCTGGGCGCGATCGGCTTCGCCGCAGGAGCAGCGGCTCCCGATCCGCTGTGGGCGATGGTCGCCGTGCTGGCCGTGTCGGTGCCGTCGGTGCTGGCCAGCAGGCTGGGGGAGCTGTGGTCCTCCGGCGGCGCGCACATGCTGACCTTCTGCGTCGTGGCCACCGGCCAGCGCTCCCAGGTGCTGCCGCTGCAGGAGCAGGTCGCCTGGTTCTTCGCCGGAGAACTGCTGGTCCTGGCCTTGGCGGCGGCGACGTGGCCGCTGCGCGGAACCGCCCCGGCCAGGGGAGCGGTCGCCGAGGTGTTCACGTCGATCCTGCGGATGTTCGGGCCCGGCGAGACCGCCGCCGCGCGGCAGCAGCTCACCAAGGCGCTCGACACCGCGCACGACGTGCTGATCGGCGGCGCCTCGATGTCGCGCAGCCGCGTCCGCGACCGGCTCTACCTGATCCACCTGCGCGCCACCCCGGTGGTGGAGGCGGCGGTGTCGGTCGCGCACGCGGGCATCACCCCGCCGCTGCGCACGCGCGAGGCCCTGGCCGAGCTGGCGCGCTGCGTCCGCACCGGCGGGACCCCACCCCGGTTCCACCCGGGCGATCAGGAGTCCGCGCTGGTCAGGGCGCTGGACGAGGGGATCGCCGAGCTCATCGACTCGTTCCGCGAGGCCAAGCGGCCGCCGGTTCCCGGCAGGCAGCGGCAGCGGGTGAGCATCGGCGCCACCACCTGGTGGCAAGCGCTGCGGATGCTGCTGTGCCTGGCGCTGGCCGAGGGGTTCGGCCTGCTCGCGGGCCTGGAGCAGAGCTACTGGATCGCGCTGACGGTCGCGCTGGTGCTGCGGCCCAACTCCGGTTCGGTGTTCGCCCGAACCGTGCTGCGCGCCCTCGGCACGATCCTCGGCGTGCTGGTGGCCTGGGCGCTGCTGGTGCTGCTGCCGACCGGCTGGCTGCTGGTGCCGTTCATCGTCGCCCTGGCCGGGAAGCTACCGGTGGCGCTGAGCAGGCACTACGGCCTGTTCAGCGCGGTCGTGACGGCGCTGGTGCTGCTGCAGATGAGCCAGCAGGCGCAGTTCTACCCGGCGGCTCGGCTGGTGGACACCTTCGTCGGCTGCGCGATCGTGCTGGTGGTCGGGTTCCTGCTGCGCCGGGTGCGCAGCGGTCCGTCCCTGCGGGAGGGCTTCGCCGACGCCGTCGAGTCGGTGGCCGATTACGTCTCGCGCTCGCTGGCCGGGGCCGAGCACGGCCGTTCCGCGCTGCGCCGCCGCACCTACCGGCAGCTCGCGGACCTGCGCTCCCGCCTGCAGCAGCTGCTGATGAACCCGGCCCGGCACGTCGAGGCCGAGGCCTGGTGGCCGACCATCGCGGTCCTGGAGCGGGTAGTCGACGCGGCCACCGAACAGGCCGTGCGCGCCCGCGACACCGATCTCCAGCAGGCGCAACGCCTGGTCTCCACGATCCGCACGGTCAACCGCCGGCTGCGCACCGACCCCGACGTCCGCCCGGAAGCCCTCCGCGCCGAACTCGACGCCATCCACCACCACCTCGCCGAGGCGTGACGGCTTCAGCGGAGATCGCCGTGCTCGCTGAAGTCGCTCATCCCGATCTCGTGGAGGGTGGCGTGGAGGCGTTCCGCGGCTTGCCAGACGTCGACGTAGGAGAGCCAGGCGGGGGCGAAGTTGAAGCGGAGCAGATCGGGTTCGGCGTATTCGACCAGCACGCTGCGATCGGACAGCAGGTCCGCGATGCGCTGGGCCTGGTCGTGCCGGATGCAGACCTGCGCCCGGCGCTGCGACCCCGACCCCCGCACCTCGACCGCCGCTTCCGGGCAGAACTCGCCGATGCGCTCCAGGAACAGCTCCACCAGGCCCGTCGTCTTCGCCTCGAGCGCGCTCACCGGGACGCCGTCGAGGATGGCCAGCACGTCGCGCAGCTCGGTCGCCGCGAGCGTCGCGGCCGGCCCGGCGAAGCCCTCCGCCAGCGGATGCCGAAGCCCGCCGGTCGGTGAGGGCTCCAGGTGCCGCTCGGCCACGAAGCCGAAGGACGGCGCGGTGGTGCTGCCGCCCAGGTACTTGTGCCCGCAGCCGATCGCGAAGTCGGCGTTCCACCTGTGCAGGTCCACGTCCAGCGCCCCGGCCGAATGGCTGAGGTCCCACAACGTCAGCGCACCACCGCGGTGGATCTCGGCGGTGATCGGTTCCGCGTCGCGGACGGCGCCGGAGCGCAGGTCCACGTTCGAGAGGGCGACCACCGCGACCTCCTCGACCGGCAGCGCGGCCAGACCTTCGACGCCGTCGATCAACTGCAGCCGACCGCCGATGTGGTCGGCCGCGGACTGGGCGAGGCAGCGGTCGGTGGCGAAGCAGTCGCGCCCGACGGCCAGCACCGGTCGTCCTGGCCGCAGCTTCGCGGCGGCGACCAGGGCTTTGAACAGGTTGATCGAGGTCGACTCGGCGACGGTGAGCTCGCCGGCGGTCGCGCCGACCAGCGGTGCCAGCGCGCCGGCCGCCAGCCGCGCCTCGCGCCGCCAGTCCGACTCGCCGGAGGCGCGACCGCTGCGCGGTTCCCAGCGGTGCTGGACGAACCGGCGCAGTCGCGCGGGTGAGGTGCGCGGCATCGGGCCACCGCTGTGGCCGTCCACGCGGATGACTCCGGGGACGAGGTCGTAGCGCAGGCGCAGTCCAGCGAGCACGTCGGCGTCATCAAGCGCTTCCGCGGTCGTTCTGATACTCGTCCACACGAGTGAAGTCATACCGCATCAGCGAACCGCATGTAACCAAAGTGGTGATCAATTGCCGAAAATGGGAGGAGGCGTGATGCGGCCGGACCATTGCCGTGGTCCGTTCAGCTGCGATGGTGGACTTTCCCGATGAACCGTTCGCGAATTCTGTGAATTCACGGTGCTTCATTCGACTTGGGTCGCGCACTCCCGGCACGTCTTGGCCGAGTTCGCCAGCGCCGAGTGCGCCGCGATCGTCCCCGCGGCGATGAGCAGCAGCAGCGCCCAGTTCTCCGCCAGCGGCAGCGTCGTGGCCAGGGCGATCGTGGTCAGCGGCATCGCGATGCTGGCGGCCGTGCCGGTCCACCCCATCAGCAGCGGTAGTCGGCCGGGCACCGACAGCCGCCGGGTGATCACCAGCGCGGCGCAGCCCACGAGCGCGGAGGTGCCCGCGATGGTGGCCAACAGCTGCGCGGTCTGCGACGGCGGAACTCCCTGATCGCGGCCGATCGACCAGGCCAGGTGCCAGCAGCCGAGCAGCACCGGCACGGTCGCCAGCAGTGCGAACGCGGTGTGCCGGGTCTGGGCGACGGTCAGCTCTCGCTGGCAGCTGGGCGCGACCTCGGCGGGCGTGCCGAACTCGCGCAGCGCGTCCCGCACGGCCTCTTCGGGCGGGAGTCCGGCGTCGGTGCGCGCGGCGACCGTGTCGGTCAGGCCGTCGCGGACCTCCTGGATCATCCGGGCCTTGACCCGTGCCGGTCCGCGCAGCTCGGCGGCGAGTTCGGCGACGTAGGTCTCGATGGCGTTCACGCGTTGCTCCCGGGGTTGAGCACGGCGCCGATCGCGGTGGTGAACTCCCGCCAGTCGGCGCGCTCCCCGGCCAGACTGCGCCGCCCGGCGTCGGTGAGCCGGTAGCAACGCCGACGTCGCCGTTCGCCGACCGACTCCCAGCTGCTGGCCAGCAGCCCGAGCCGTTCCAGGCGTTTGAGCGCGGGGTAGATGGTGCCGGTCCGCAGTTCGAGCGCGCCGCCGCTGCGGTTCATGACCGAGGTGATGATCGCGTAGCCGTGCAGCGGACCGGGTTCGAGCACGGCGAGCAGCAGTCCGTCCAGGTGTCCCCGCACCGCGTCCGCCTTCATGCGGCTCATCATATCGGGTGAAGGTAGACAGGGTATATATTGCGTGGCAACCTATTGGTTGCGCGATGGATCCCGGAGGTCCCCGATGACCGCGCTGCTGCTGTCCGTGCACGTCCTGGCCGCGATCGTGCTGATCGGCCCGATCGCCGTCGCGGCCTCGCTGTTCCCCCGGTACGCCCGCACCGAACCCGGCTCGGGCGTGCCCCGGCTGCTGCACCGGATCTGCCGCGGCTACGCGCTGGCCGGCATCGCGGTTCCGGTGTTCGGCCTGGCCACCGGTCTGCAGATGGGGGTGCTGGGCGATCCGTGGCTGCTGATCTCGATCGCGCTGACGGTCGCCGCCGCGCTCCTGCTGGCGCTGGTGATTCTCCCGGCGCAGGTCGAGATGCTGGCCGAGCCCGTCGCGTCCACGGCCAAGCGGCTGAGCACGACCACCGGCGCGTTCAACCTGCTCTGGGCGGTCGTGGTCGTCCTCATGATCGTCCGCCCCGGCTCGTCCACGGGGGTCTGACGATGCGCGCCCTCAAGATCGCCGCGGCGGCCGAAGCCGTGACCTTGGCGCTGCTGCTGCTCAACCTCGTCACGGTCCACGCGCCGGAGCTCAGCTCCCTGCTGGGCCCCGTCCACGGGACGGCCTACCTGATCACCATCGCGGCAGCCCTCAGCACCATCTCGACCCGAGCCCGCTGGCTCTCCCTCATCCCCGGAATCGGCGGCGTCCTCGTCCTCTCCCGCCGTCCCCCGGCCGGGTGAGCAATTCGAATTTCGCGCGAAGTTCGAGCGGGGACTTCGGCCCTCGAATTTCGCGCGAAATTGGAATGGGGGTCCGGAATCGCAGGTCAGAAGAGGGGAGTGCCCCACGATTCGGTGAAGACGAGGTCGGTGAGGGGCTTTCGGATCCTGGGGCGGAGTTCCTTCTCGACCAGGCGCTCCGGCATCCCGTCGAGACTGCCGAGGTCGCCGATGGCGATGGCGACCAGGGGCTCGAAGTCGTCCGGGATGGCGAACTCCACGCGGGCCGCCTCGCGGTCGAAGCCCGCCATCTGGTGCGCGTGCAAGCCCTCCGCGACGGCCTGCAGCACCAGGTTCTGAGCGGCCAGCCCGAGCCCGTACTCGCCGTAGGGCATCGGCTCGCCTTCGGCGTTGACCGACTGCGCGACGCCGATCGCCAGCGCCGCCGCGTCACCCGCCCAGCCCTTGTTCCCCCTGGACAGCGTCCCGTGGATGCGGTCGAAGGTCGGCTCTCCGCGGCGGGCGGCGATGAACCGGGCCGGCTGGGTGTTGCCCCAGGACGGTGCCCACCGGGCCGCCTCGAACAGCGCGGTGAACTGCTCGTGGCTGATCGTGGCCGCGGGGTCCAGCGCGCGCGGGCTCCAGCGCTGCGCCAGCAGCGGGTGGAGCGGGACGGCGGTGTCCGCGGTCTTGCCCTGCGCCGTCTTGTCCAGTTCGGTCACCAAAACCTCCCGAGAGTGCTCAGATGGCGTATTCCCAGGCCGTCAGCGAGTAGGCGCCCAGCCAGGAGCCGAAGAACACGAGCAGCACCGCAGTCGTCACGGCCGTGGCCGGACGCCGTTTGCTCAGCCCGATCGCGACCGGGATGAGCAGCGGGAACGCCGGCAACATCAACCGCACCTTGGAGTACATCAGCCCGTCCGAGCCTAGGTCCAGCACCAGCACGGCCGCGGCGAACAGCACCAGCGGCCACGGCAGCCGGTGCCACACGCACAGCGCCAGCAGCACCAGCGCCGCCAGCACCACCCAGACCGTGAACGTCTCGAAGACCGACTTGTCCTCGGTCAGGGCCTCGACCACGAACTGCGCGGTCTTCGCGCCGCCGTCGAACGCCGACGACCAGCCGCGCGCCTGCAGCTCGAAGTAGCCGTTGAGCGTGCCGGTCTGCACGCCGACCCAGCCGATGTAGGCGAGCATGCCCAGCGGCGCGAGCAGCACCGCCAACCACGGCCGCCAGGAGTCCCGGCGCTGCACGATCGAGATCACCGCGGCCAGTCCGATCACCCCGACCAGCGCGGCGGCGGTCGGCCGGATCAGACCCGCGGCGGCGCAGCACAGCCCGGCCAGCGGCCAGTTGCGCTCGACGACGCCGATCAGCGCCCAGATCGACAGCGCGCAGAACAGCGCCTCCGAGTAGGCCATCGACAGCACCACGGACATCGGTGCCGCCGCGAACAGCACGACCAGCAGCAACCCCACCCGGCGGGTTCCGCCGAGCCGTTCGCCCAGCCGCGCGAGACCGTAGGCGGCCACCACGCCGCAGACGAGGCTAGCGGTGATCGCCGCGCCGATGGTCGTCACGCCCGGGATCAGCGCGATGGCCATGATGAGCAGCGGATATCCCGGGAAGAAAGCCAGCGGGGTCTCCGGGTACCGGTGCCCGAAGCCGTCCACCATGCTCGGGTTCACGCCGCCGTAACCGTGCGCGGCGATCTCGGTGTACCACTGCCCGTCCCAGGCGTTGAGGTTGCCCAGCAGCGACTCGTCGTTGACCGCCGAGAGCCAGGCGAGGACCAGCAGTCCCACCAGCCGGATTGCGAGGTAGACCACAGCCGGGGTCAGCGCGATGATCATTCGGCGTTGCCGCGGTGTACCCAGGCGTGCGCTGCCACTCGATCGTGTCGCCTGCTGTTTCCGCTGCGTAGCAGCAGTGTTTCCGGTATCCCCCAGGGGTGGTTCCAGCGCGCCCTGCGTGGTGGACAACCCGACGCTCCGCTCTTGTCGACAATCGCGTCCAACAGGGTAGACGTGACGTTCGTGATTGGGGTTCACCCCCAGTGGTCGGTAGGCTAGTCCGGCAGCGGAGCGACCTGGTAGAAGGCCGTTTCGGCCGTGATCGGCCGACGCTGCCTCCCGCCCGGTCGCGGGGCGGAGGGCGCATCCCGAAGACCGGGTGTGCCACTGCTCTTCGTCCACCCGGTGTCAGCGCGGGGACAACCCGTGCCCGGGACGACCGCAGCGGTCGAGGAGGTTTGTTTCACGTGGCGCTCGTCGTCCAGAAGTACGGCGGTTCCTCACTCGAGAGTGCTGATCGCATCAAACGGGTCGCCGAACGCATCGTCGAGACCCGCAAAGCGGGCAACGACGTCGTGGTCGTCTGCTCCGCGATGGGTGACACCACTGACGAGCTGCTCGACCTCGCCAAACAGGTCAACCCGGCACCGCCGGAGCGGGAACTCGACATGTTGCTGACCGCGGGGGAGCGCATCTCCAACGCGTTGGTCGCGATGGCCGTCGAGTCGCTCGGCGTGGAAGCCCAGTCGTTCACCGGCTCGCAGGCCGGCATGATCACCACCTCGGCGCACCAGAACGCGCGGATCGTCGACGTGACCCCGGGTCGCATCCAGGAGGCGCTGGCCGAGGGCCAGGTCGCGCTCGTCGCCGGGTTCCAGGGTGTCTCGCAGGACACCAAGGACATCACCACGCTCGGTCGCGGCGGCTCGGACACCACCGCGGTCGCGGTGGCCGCGGCCATGAACGCCGACGTCTGCGAGATCTACACCGACGTGGACGGCGTCTACACGGCGGATCCGCGCATCGTGCCCGACGCGAAGCACCTCGACCACATCACCTACGAGGAGATGCTCGAGATGGCCGCCACCGGCGCGAAGGTGCTGCACCTGCGCGCGGTGGAGTACGCCCGCCGCTACGGCGTGCCGCTGCACGTCCGCTCGTCTTACTCGCCCAAGCCCGGCACGACAGTGTCCGGTTCAGTGGAGGACCTTTCCGTGGAACAGGCGATGATCACCGGCGTCTCGCACGACCGGTCGGAGGCCAAGGTCACCGTGCGCGGTGTGCCGGACAACCCGGGCGTCGCGGGCCGCATCTTCCGCGTCGTCGCCGACGCCGAGATCGACATCGACATGGTGCTGCAGAACGTCTCCGGCACCGCGTCCGGCAAGACCGACATCACCTTCACGGTGGCCCGCAGCAACGGCGCGGTGGCCGTGGCCGAGCTGGAGAAGATCTCCGGTGAGGTCGGCTTCGAGGAGGTCGTCTACGACGACCAGGTCGGCAAGGTCTCGCTGGTCGGCGCGGGCATGCGCTCGCACCCGGGCGTGACGGCGACCTTCTGCGAGGCGCTGTCCAACGCCGGGGTCAACATCGACATCATCAACACCTCGGAGATCCGCATCTCGGTGCTGATCCAGGACACCCAGCTCGACACCGCCGTGCGCGCGCTGCACGAGGCCTTCGAGCTCGGTGGCGACGAGGAAGCCGTTGTTTACGCGGGGAGTGGTCGCTGATGGCACCCACGCTCGCGATCGTCGGCGCCACCGGCGCTGTCGGCACCGTTATGATCGACATCATCAACAACCGCGACTCCGTGCCGTGGGGTGAGATCCGGCTGATCGCCTCGCCGCGGTCGGCGGGCAAGAAGATCACCGTGCGCGGCGAGGACCGCACCGTGGTCGCCCTGGCCCCGGAGGCCTTCGACGGCGTGGACATCGCGCTGTTCGACGTGCCGGACGAGATCTCCGCCGAGTGGGCCCCGGTGGCCGCCTCGCGCGGTGCCGTCGCGGTCGACAACTCCGGCGCCTTCCGGATGGACCCCGAGGTGCCGCTGGTGGTGCCCGAGGTCAACCCGGAGAAGGTGCACGAGCGCCCGAAGGGCATCATCGCCAACCCGAACTGCACGACGCTGTCGATGATGGCGGCGCTGGGTGCGCTGCACCGCGAGTTCGGCCTGCGCGAACTGGTCGTGTCCTCCTACCAGGCCGCTTCCGGTGCTGGTCAGGACGGCATCGACCGGCTCTACGCGGAGCTGGAGGCGGTGGCCGGCAAGCAGCTCGGCGTCCGCGCCGGCGACGTCGCCGAGGCCCTGGCCGCGGCGGGCCTGTCCGCCGAGACCCCGTTCAAGGCGCCGCTGGCGCTCAACGTGGTCCCGTGGGCGGGTTCCCGCAAGGACGACGGCTGGACCTCCGAGGAGCTCAAGGTCCGCAACGAGTCCCGCAAGATCCTGGGCATCCCGGAGCTGAAGGTCTCGGCGACCTGCGTCCGGGTTCCGGTGCTGACCACGCACTCGCTGGCGGTGCACGCCACCTTCGAGCGCGAGGTGTCGGTGGACCAGGCGCACAAGGTCTTCTCCGACCAGCCGACCATCGTGCTGCAGGACGACCACGACAACGGCGTGTTCCCGACCCCGGCGGCCGTCGTCGGCGGCGACCCCACCTACGTCGGTCGCGTCCGCCAGGCGCTGGACTTCCCGAACACGCTGGACTTCTTCGTCTGCGGCGACAACCTCCGCAAGGGCGCGGCCCTCAACACCTACGAGATCGCCGAAACCCTCGCCAAGTGACCTGATCACTGGCACGACAAGGGCGCCTTCTCCCTGGCCACAGGGGGTGGGCGCCCTTCTTGTTTCCATTGCGGCGGATTCAAGATCCACTCGAACCTGTGTTTGCCCTTCGTGGAGCTGGGAACGCGTGATCAACGCGGCCATCAGTGGAGGCATGTCCGTGATGAGCTGGCCCGACCACCTGATGATCTTGGAGGAGTTCGAGCAACTCCCCGAGGACAACTCGCGGCGCTACGAGCTCCAGGAAGGCGTCCTCCACGTGACCCCGAAAGCCGCCGGCTTCCACCAGTTCGTGCTCACTCGACTTTCTGCTGTGCTCGACCGGATTTTGCCGGAAGGCTGGGCAGCGGTCAGCGAGTCCGAAGTCGTGATCCAGCAGGCCTATCCGCCAACGATCCGGATTCCAGATGTCATCGTGCTGGGCCTGGATCGGATTCTGGAGCAGCCGGTGAGGTACCACGCGCAGGACGTCGCGCTCGCATTCGAGGTGCTGTCTCCCGGTTCGAAACGCGTGGACGATCTCGTCAAGCGTGCCGAGTACGCCGAGGCGGGGATTCCCTCCTACTGGATCCTAGATGTCGCTGACCAGCCGAGGCTCACCGCTCAGCGGCTGGTTGATGGTGTCTACAAGGAGGACTTCAACGGCACCGGGGTGTTCATGACCGATCAGCCCTTCGGCCTGCGGATCGATCTCGACGCCTTGAGAACCAGGATCGCGCCGACGCGGGAGTGATGCTGGGCACCATGCCTGGGCCGAGTTGGTGCGGTCCGGGCGGATAGGTTCAGGGCATGAGTTCTGTCCCGGTCGTGCTGGGTGTCGATCTTGGCACCACTGCTACCAAGGTCGTCGCCGCAGGCACCGATGCTCGGGTCCTGCACACCACCGAGCGCGGGTACCCGCTGCGCACCGACGAGTCGGGTGAGGCCACCCAGGACGCCGCCGAGGTGCTGCGGGCCGCGGTCGAGGCGCTGGCCGAGTGCGTGGCGTGGGCGCGCGAGCAGGGCCACGAGGTCGCCGGGCTGTCGTTCAGCAGCGCGATGCACACCCTCGTCGGCCTGGACTCCCGGGGCGAACCGGCGACGCGGGCGTTCAACTGGGCCGACACCCGGGCTTCCGAGGTGGCCGCGCGGCTGCGCTCCGAGCCCGAGACGTCCTCCGCGCTGCACCGCGCGACCGGAACTCCCGTGCACACCCAGTCGGTGATGGTGAAGCTGGCCTGGCTGACCTCGGGCGGAGCCGAGATCGGCGAGGTCGAGCACTGGTGCGCGCTCAAGGATTTCGTGGTCACCGCCTTCACCGGTGAGTTCGTCACCGAGCACTCGCTGAGCTCCGGCAGCGGTCTGCAGGACATGCAGACGCTGAGCTGGCACGAGCCCGCGCTGGAGGTCGCCGGGATCCGCGCCGCGCAACTGCCCGAGCTCCGCGAGCCGACGGCGTCGGTCCCGCTCGGATCGCAGGTCGCCGAGGCCGTCGGGCTCCCGGCGGGGCTGCCGGTGGTGCTCGGCGGTGGTGACGGGCCGCTGGCCAACCTCGGGGTGGGCGCGGTGGCTCCCGGTGTCGCGGCGCTGTCGCTGGGCACCAGCGGTGCTCTTCGCGTGACCCGCGACAAGCCGGGTGTGGACGAGCGGTGCCGCACGTTCAGCTACGCGCTCGCCGACGGCTTGTGGGTGATCGGCGGCGCGGTCAGCAACGGTGGCGTGGTGGGCCAGTGGGCGGCCGAGGCGTTCGGCGTGGACGTCGCCGACCTGCTCGAGGAGGCCGCCGCGGTGCCGGCCGGCGCCGACGGCCTGATGGCCCTGCCGTACCTGCTCGGCGAGCGCGCTCCGTGGTGGGAACCGGGCTTGACCGGCGCGTTCCTCGGACTGCGCCGTTCGCACGGGCGCGCCGAGATGACGCGCGCGGTGATCGAGGGCGTCGCTCAGCAGCTGGCCCTGGTGCGCGATGCCGTCATCGACACCGGTGCCGAGGTCCGCGCGATCCGCGCCACCGGCGGCGGATTCCGCAGCGACGTCTGGGCCGACACCATCGCCTCGGCGATGAACATGGACATCGACCTGGCCGAAGGCAGCGGTGGCTCGGGCCTCGGCGCGGTCCTGCTGGCCTGGCGGGCCCTCGGCGAGATCGACACCCTCGCCCACGCCGCGGAACTGGTCACGGTCGAGTCCCAGGTCTCCCCGGACCCCGCCGCGGCGGACCTCCTGGCCCGCCGCCGCCCCCTCATCGACCAACTCCACGGAACCCTCCGCGACCTGCCCCTGCCGGGGTGAACCCCCGCCCGGCCCCGGCTGGTGGCCGGCCGGGTGGGCGGTTCCGCGTGCGGCGGTTCCCAGATCGTCGGAGTGACCGGGCTCGCGACCGGAGGCGCCGTTCAGCCTGCGGCGGAGCAGCCGACACCCGCCGCGCGCCCACGTGGGGACACGATTTCAATGGAAATCGGGGTTCCGAGTTCCATTGAAATCGGGAACTTCGACCGGTGGGGTCAGCCTCGGGAGTGGCGGCCTGAGGGGGTGGGGTCGACGTGGTGGGACTCGTCGGGGTCCGGTTTGGCGTGGCTGCCCGTGGGTTGGTTGACGCTGGAGCGGGCTGGACCTGATTCGCCGGGTTCCGGGGCTCGGCGTCGACCGCCCGTGCTGGTGCCGACCTCGCGCAGGGCGCGGCGGCCCGTGGGGTGCTCGTGCTGCTGCAGGAACCGGGTGGCCGGGGTCCTGTTCGGATCGTCGGCGCTGCGGGACGGGGTCGACCACTCGCCCTGGTGGGCTCGCTCCGCCTCGGCGCGCCTGGCCTGCTCGGCCTCGGCCGCCTGCCTGGCCCGCTCCGCCTCGGCCGCTCGGCGGGCCTGCTCCGCCTGCCGGGCCTGTTCGGCTTCGGCGGCTTGACGCGCGCGTTCGGCCTCCGCGGCTTGCCTCGCCCGTTCCGCTTCCGCCGCCTGGCGGGCTTGCTCGGCTTCGGCGGCGCGCCTGGCCTGCTCGGCCTCGGCCGCCTGCCTGGCCCGCTCCGCCTCGGCCTGCGCCTGCTGCTGGGCTTGGGCTTGAGCGGCCTGCTGAGCCACCTGTTGGGCGCGGTCCGGTTGGGGTTGGCCCTGGTTCTGGACCTGGTGCAGGATCACGCGCTCCGCGCTGCGCAGGACGGTGCGGACGGCGTCGCGGTGCGCGCGGTCGAGCAGCGGGTTGACCGCCTGCTCCCGCCAGCGGGACAGCGTCGCGGTGGCCTCGTCGGCGACGTCGGTGATCGCGGCGGTCTCGTCCAGGCCGAGCTTGGCGTGCGCCGAGTGACCGGAGGCGCCGAGCAGCCGCTTCGCCTCGGCCTGCAGCGGGCGGGCGAAGCGGATCTGCCCGGAGTCCAGCGCGGACAGCGCGCGCAGCTCGTTCCACTCGTGGGCGTTGGTGAGCACCCGCTCGAACTCGCCGAGCAGCTGCTGCACCCCGGGCCGGGGATTGGCGCGCAGCACCATGTCCACCGCCAGCAGCGCGGACCGGGCGCGCAGCGCGTCCTGGCGCTCCACGAACTGCGAGTGCACCGTCTCCTGGAGGGTGGTGAGCCCGCTGGTCTCCAGCAGCTCCTGCTGCAGCTGCTGAGCCGTTCCGGTTCCGCCGCGCAGCAGGTCCAGCGACCGCGCGATGCCGTAGTGGCCGAAGCGCTCCAGCAGCCGCTGCCGGATCTCCGACGGCACCGCCTCCAGACCGGCCTTGATGAACCGCTCCGCCGACAGCAGCAGCGTGTCGCGGTCGGTGTCGGACAACCGGGAGAGGTAGGCGAGGATCTTGAAGTCGTCCTCGGTCATCGTCGACGCGGCCTGCCCGAGCAGCCCGACCACCGGGATGAAGTGCTGGGCGAACGCGCTCAGCGTCGGGTCGGTGCGGTAGCGCTCGGCGATCCGCTCGGCGGCGGCCAGCGCGTCGGAGCCGCCGTCGCCGGTCTCATCGGCGCGGGAGAACGCGACGACGGTGTTGATCGGCACGCAGCGCGCGGTCTGCAGCTCGTTGACCGACTGCAGGAACTGCAGGTCGGTCTGCCGCGGGTACCGGGTCAGGTAGAGCACGGCGTCGGACTCGGACAGGATCTGCGCGAGCGCGGAACGGCCCGTCTCCTGCACGGCCGCCGAGGCCACGCCGGGCGTTTCGATCAGCGTGATCGCCTGCAGCCCCGGGGTCGGGGACTCGATGACCAGCCGCGACACCTCGTCCGGGCGCCAGTGCTGCAGATCCCGGATCGTCGCTGAGTCCAAAGTGGACACGGGAACGTTCTGCACCGCGCCGTGCGGCGTGTGCACCAGGATCTTCGGTTCCGGCCCGTACTGGTAGAACGTCGTGACCTGGGTGCGCTCCTCGGCGTCGGTCGGCGCCAGGTCGGTGCCGATCAGCGCGTTGATCAGCGTCGACTTGCCCGACTTCACCCGCCCGCTGACCGCGATCCGCAGCGGCTGGTCGAGCCGCTCCAGCCGGTCCCGCAACCACGTCGTGGTGCGCGGGTCGTCGCGGTAGAACGTCATCGTCCGCAGCAGCAGGCCCTTGGCCCGCTCCAGGAGTGCTTCGGTGCTCATGCGGCGGTGATCCGGTTCTGCGTGAGCTGGGTGACCCGCCGGCGCAGCACGGTGATCTCCTCCAGCTTCTGCTTGATCTCCCGCGCCCGCTGGTCGCGGTCGACCGCGCTGCGCTCCGCGGAGCGCTTGATCGCCTGGATGGACTGGCTGATCTCCATCTGGGCGTCCTCGGTGATCCGGGTGAAGTACTTGTGGAGGCCCTTGTGGATCGCGCGGATGGTGTCCTTCGAGTCCTTGTTGACCTGGAAGATCACCTGCTCGATGTGCCGCTGCACGTTGCTCTTGGCCTCGGTCTGGCGGCGGCGCAGCCGCATGTCCTTCTCTTCCTTGAGGCTCTTGGTGCCCAGCAGCACGCCCGCCGAGATCGACACGACGTTCATCAGCGGCAGCCCGGCCATCGTGGTGATCAGGCCGAACATCAGCACACCGCCGTAGGAGCCGCGCAGACCCGTCAGGACCTTGTCGGAGTTCTTGTAGTCGGCGCCGGTCGGCAGCTTCGGTCCGGGGACGTCGTCGAGCGGATCCGGCGGGAGCACCTGGTTGAGCTCCGGCGGGCGGCTCATCTGCTGCGGCGGCATCTGCTCGGCGACCATCTCGGCCAGCCGCTGCTGGCGCTGCTCCAGCCAGCCGAAGGTCTCGGTGATCGCGTCGGTGAGCCGGGCCTGCAGCCAGCGGGTGAAGTCGTCCCAGATCGGCAGCGGGTCGGCGACCTCGAAGATCTCGTTGACCTCGTGCAGCACCGCCCAGGTGCGTTCCCGGAAGTCGTACTCGATGTCGGTGAACAGCTCGGAGATGCCGTCGTTGAGCGTCTTCTGCCAGTGCTGCGAGATGCGCCGCAGGTCCTCGGCCCGGCGCTGCGCGGTTTCCAGCTCGACCAGCGTTTCCGCCGCGGTGCGCGGGTTCTGGGCCGCGAGTTCGGCGCGCAGCGAGTCGTTGATCTGGGTCAGCGCCTCGGAGACGTTGTGCGCCACGAGCCTCCGGGTGAACTGCTCGTGCTGACCGGCCAGCTCGGTCTGCAGGAACTCCAGCAGCTGCGGGAAACCGGACTCGGCGTTGAGGTTGGTGTTGCGCGACTGCATGGCGCGCATCCGGATGTCGGCCGAGACCGGGAACAGCTTTGCCGAGATGCCCGCGTTGCTCAGGTGCTTGCGGTTGACCTCCAGGACCTTCCGCCAGTGCGGGGTCCGGTCGATCTTGGGCATCACCAGCGCGATGTTCGGGCACAGCGCGGTCGCCTGCTTGAGGAACGCGAGCTCGTTGGTGGTCAGCTCCTGAGTGGAGTCGGACACCATCAGCAGCGCGTCGGCCTCGGCGACCACGGACAGCGTCGTGCTGGTGAGGAACGATGAGACGCTGCCCACACCTGGCGTGTCCATCAGCGCCAGGCCGTTCTGCAGCACCGCGCGGGGGATGCCGATCTCACCGCGAGTGACCGGGCGGCCGTTCGCGGCGGCGCGATCCATGTGCTCGCGGACCTGGTCGATCGGCACCGGTGTGCGGTCCAGGGCGATTGGACCGTGCGCGGGCTCCTGCTCGATCAGCAGCGCGGTGGGCTCGTCGGAGTAGCGCACCAGCGTGGGCACGGTCGTGGTGACCTCGTCGCCCGACGGGCACACGGGGGCGTTCACGATGGCGTTGACCAGCGCGGACTTTCCCTGCTTGGACTCGCCGACGACCAGCACGAGCTGCGTCGGGTCGAGCACCCTGGTTCTGATCTGGCGCAGGCGGCCGTGCAGATCGGCGCGCTGCTGCTCGGCGCACTCGGCAGTAGCGCGATCGATCAGTTCCACCAACGCCGTCTCGATCACGGCGGCCATTGTGTCGTGCCGCGGCGGTTAGTCAAACCCAATCGGTTGAACTCACATCGCGATCGCGCACTCGCCGTGTTGTTCGGGGGTGCGAATTTTTTCCGGAAAGTGAAAAATGCCGGGATCCACTCAGGGAGCGGATCCCGGCATTCTCAAGGCTCAGTCGCGGAGAGCGATCAGAGCAGGCCGTCCAGCGGCAGCGCGTCGGTGGCGGTGTGGGTCAGCTCCTCGACCGGCTCGCCGACGACCGGGCCCGCGACCGGCAGGTCGCTCGGGGCCGGCAGGTGCGAGACCACGTCGCCGACCGGGGCCAGCGGAGCGTCGACCGGCAGCGCCGAGGTGACGTCCTCGACCGGCAGCGCGTCGGTGGGCAGGGCCGAGCCCAGGTCGTCGACCGGCAGCGCGGTGACGTCGCCACCGGCGACGGTGTCGGTCACGGAGCTGGCGAGGTCGCCGGCGACCGGGACGTTGGAGACCGCGTCGGTGACCGTGCCGGTGATGTCACCGAAGGCCTCCGAGCCGACCGGAACGTTGTTCACCAGGTCGCCGCCCGCGGCACCCGCGGCCACGTCGCCCACGACCGGGATGGTGCCCGCGGCACCGGTGGCGGTGTCGGCGACCTCGCCCACGACCGGGACGTTGGAGACGGCGCCGGCCACGTCGCCCGAGGCCACGTCGCCCAGCGCGTCGCCCACGACCGGGACGTTCGCGCCGGCGTCGGTCAGCGTGCCGGCAACGCCGGTCACGTCGCCCGAGGTCACGTCGCTGGCGACGTCACCCACGACCGGGACCGAGCCGACGGTGTTGGTGGCGGTGGAGACCACATCGCCGACGACCGGGACACCGGCCACGACGCCCAGCGGGTCACCGCTGGTGGCGGCGCCGGCCAGGTCGCCCACGACCGGCAGGCCGGCGGCGGTGTCGCCCAGGTTGCCGGCGATGCCGGTGACGTCGCCAGCGGTGACCGAGCCGACCACGTCGCCGACGACCGGGGCCTCGGAGACGGTGGAGGTCAGGCCGCCCGCGACACCGGTGATGTCGCCCGAGGTCACGTTGCCCACCACGTCGCCGACGACCGGGGCCTCGGAGACGGTGGAGGTCAGGTCACCGGCAACGCCGGTGATGTCGCCCGAGGTCACGTCGCCGACGACGTCGCCCACGACCGGGGCGTCGCCCACGACCTGGGTCACGTTGGCGGCCACGTCGCCCACGACCGGGGCGTTGTTGACCACGTCGGTGACGTTGCCGGAGGTCACGTCGCCCACCACGTTGGTGGCGTTGCCGACCACGCCGGTCACGTCGCCGTGCACCAGCGAACCGGTGGCGGAGGCCACGTCGACCGAGCTGTCGAAGACGTGGGTGGCGGTGCTGGTGATCGAGCCGACGGTGGAGGAGATCTCCTGGCTGTCGCCACCGATGTTCACGGTGTTGCCCGAGAGCACGTCGTGCACGTTGACGATGTTGTGGGAGTCAACGTCGTTGTGCTCGATGTCGATGTTGGTCTCACCGTTCGGAGCGGGGGCCGGGGCCGGAGCCGGCAGCTGGGCGTCGATGTCGCCGCCCTTGCCGAAGTCGTCAGAGGGGGTGTTCTTCAGCATGCTGAGTTCTTCCTGCTCGTGTGGATGTGCGGGATGCAGTTCACTGATCGCGACGTGCTGGTTGCTCGCGGCGAACTTCTCGACGCTGCTCGAAAGCGAGCGGTCGTACGCGTTGACCACCTCGACTGGCGCGTAGTCGAGGACCAGCGACGTTGCTTGCAGAACGTCCGTCGCGCTCATTTCCCCGAGTCCGACCTGATCCAGCGTGGCTTGCGGATCAGCGTCGAAGGCCGACCGTGCGGCCGGATCGCTGACGAGGCGCGTGAGGAACTCGTGCAGCGTCGGTTCCGCGGACAGGCCGGAGTTGGAGTGCGTCCCGGGGTCGGAGATGGGGGACTCGGCCTGACCGGAGGGGTGCTGAGGGTTCGCCATCGTCGGACCTCCCGATGCTCAGCGGTACTCGGCTAGGTGGACCGAGTGAGGTCGTGCCGTTCCCTCACTCCTGTGTTGATCACCGTAGGGATGACCCGCCCCCCAGCCATCGGGTACGACTCCTAGTTATCGAGATCTCTATTAGGGGATCGGTTGGGTAGGCCGTTGGGGGGTCGCTAGGGGAGTCCGGAACCGCTCCGTAACGAGATGCCGCTAAATTGTGGGCACCCGAGCCGTACTCGAGGCCCCCGATCGGGGACCCTGGCACGGCCGAGTCGGTGACAGTGAAGGGAACGCATGCCTTACGTCCTGGGCGTTCACCTGGGCGCGACGGTCACGACCGCCGCCACGGCCAGGCGCAACGGTGGCCGCTGGACGGCCACGGTCCCGGTGCCCTTGGCGACCGGCGGCCCGGTGGTGCCGACGGTGCTGTGCAAGGTCCAGGACGGATCTTTCGTGGCCGGGGAAGCCGCCGCCCGCCAGGAGATCAGCCACCACGAGTGGGTCGCGCGCGGCTTCACCGCCCGGCTCGGCGACGACCTCCCGCTGGTGGTCGGCAGCGAGTTCGTCCCGGCGCAGCGCCTGGTCGCCGCGATGATCGAGTGGGTCTCCGACGCCGTCACCCAGCGGCAGGGGCACCCGCCCGAGCACATCGCGGTCGCCCACAGCGCTAGCTGGGGACCCCACCGGGTCCACCTGGTGCAGCAGGCGCTGGCCCAGCTCGGGATCACCGACGTGTCGATGATCCCCGAGCCGACGGCCGTCGCCCTGGACTACGCGAGCAAGCAGCGAGTGGAGGATCAGCATCCGCTCGTGGTCGCCAACGTCGGCGGCAGCGGCTTCGACGCGACCGTGCTGCGCCGCCGCCACCCCGGCTTCGAGGTGGTCGGGTCGCCGCTGAACACCGGGCACCCCTCCGGCCAGGACCTCGACGACGCGCTGTTCGAGCTGGTCTGCGAGCAGTTCTCGGCCCAGCTCGGCGCTTTGGACGCCTCCGACGTCAACCACCGGGCCGCGCTGGCCAAGCTCCGCGCCGAGTGCGTGCGCGCCAAGGAAGCCCTCTCGCACCAGCCCGGTGTGTCGATGTGGGTGGACGTGCCCGGCGTGCGCACCGAGTTCGGCATCTCGCGCGCCCGCTACGAGCAGCTGGCCCGCCCGCACCTGGAGCGGGTGCCGGAGCTGATCTCGCAGGCCGTGCAGTCGGCGTCGCTGCGCCCGGACGACGTCGAGACGGTGCTGCTGGCCGGCGGCACCGCGCGCACCCCGCTGCTCAAGCAACTGGTCGCCGAGCGGTTGCAGACCCCGCCGCTGGTCGACGTGGCCCCCGAGCTGACCGCGGCGAGCGGCGCGGCGCTGGCCGCGCAGCAGGTGCTGTCCACCGACACCGATCGCGGCGCGGTGGCCGAGACCAGCGTGCTGATGCGCGTCGAGGGCTTCGACGCCGTCGACGACATCGACGACGAACCCGAACCCGTGGAACGCCCTCCGATCGAGGTCGAGCCGATGCCGATCGAACCTCCCGACGAGGCGCGGGCCAAGCGCATGAAGATCATCAAGCTGGTGGCGGCGGCGCTGCTGATCGCCGTGGGCATCGTGATCACCTTCATGACCAAGGACCACTCGATCACCGGCGTGATGGATCTCCTCAAGTAGTTGCGGAGCCGCGATTTCGCTAACGGAACGGCATACCGAGCAACGCCATTGGGCCCCACCACCGTCAGCCAACTGATCAAGACCGCTAGACCCAGGTGACCGGACGACAAGGAAGGCAGGCGTGAATCACTCGACGACATCCCGCGCCGCCCTGGTCCCGGACGGGCACGCGAGCGGATTGCGGTCGGCCATCGAGTCCTCCCCGGGCTCGCCGATCCTGGCCGGCATCCAGGGCGCGGGTGGGTTCGGCAAGACCACCCTGCTCGAGTCGATCGCCGCGACCTACCGCGACGCGGGCGTGCCGGTGCTGGGAGTCCGGGACCTCGACCGCGCCGAGGACGGCGCGCTGCTGGTCGACGACGCGCACCGGCTCGGCGACGACCTGCTGCTGCGGCTCGGCGAGATCGCCCGCAAGCCGGGCGTCCGGCTGGTGGTCGCCTACCGGCCGGGGCCGCGCAGCGCCGCGCTGGGCGAGCTGATCGGCGAGCTCGGGGCTCCGGTGCTGCTCGCCGCCCTCGGTCTGGAGGAGATCGCCGAGCGGGCCGGCGGGTGCGCGCTGGACTGGGTCGGCTGGGTGCAGACCCAGACCGGCGGGGTTCCGCGCTACGTCGCCCGGCTGCTGGCCGAGGCCGAACCGGGCCGCGCTGAACTGCCCGCCCGCGCGCTCGACCACTTCCAGCACGACCTCGACCAGCTCGGCGAGACCGGGTGGGAGTGCGCGACGGCGATGGCCGTCGGCGCCACCCCGCACCCGGACCTGCTCGCCGCCGTCGCCGGCACCGACAGCGCTGCGATCGGTTCGGTGCTGGCGGCGATGCGCTCCGGCGCGATGCTCGGCGCCGAGGACGGGCTGCTGCCGATCGTGCGCGTGGCCGTGCTGCGGTTGACGTCGTGGGAACGGCGGCTGCGCATCACGCGAAAGCTGGTGGAACTCCAGCTGTCCCGGGGCGGACCCGTGCTGCCGCTGGTCGCGCCGCTGCTGGAGGCGCCGATGGCGCTGCTGCCGGAGGCGACGCTGGCCAAGGCCTTCGAACGCGCCGGGGACGAGGCCGTGCAGGTCGCCCCGCACCTGGCCGGAAGACTGCTGGCCGCCGCGGTCTCGGCCGGTGTCCCGGCCGGGTCGGTGATCGCCCGGCAGGCCCGGGCGGCGGCCGTGGCCGGTGATCTCGACGGAGCGCTGCGGCTGGCCGACCGGGTGATCGTCGACGAGACCGCGCCGGAGCGGGAACTCGGCGTCCAGGTCGCCGCGGGCGTGCTCGCCCACCGGGGCCTGCTGGAGCGCTCGGCGGAGCTGTGCCGCTGGTCTTCGGCGAAGCTGCGCTGGCCCGGGGACAACGCCTTCGCGGCCGTCGGGCTGATCGGTGCCGGGCGGCTGGCCGAGGCCGAGGAGCTGCTCAAGGCCGGTGATGACGCGGGCCCGCCGACCTCGATGACCGGTGCCGCCACGCAGATGGCGGTGGGCGTGCACGAATCCGTCGTCGGCTCGGCGACCACGGCGCTGTCCACCCTGGTCCGGGCGGCCTCGCTGTCGGAACCGCTGGGGCGCGGTGTCCTGGTGCCCGACACACCGGCTGCGGTGGCCGCGCTGGTCGCGCTGCACTGCGGTGAGCTCGACGTCGCTCAGTCCACGTTGGACCGCGCGGTGGAGACCGGGACGGGCGGCGCGCTGCTGCACAACCGGCACCGGCTGCTGGCGGCGTGGCTGCCGCTGGTCAAGGGCGACACCGTCACCGCGCGCGCGAAGCTCCCCGACGCGGGCGAGATGGCCGCCCGCGACCGGCTGATGGCCACGGCGATCGAGGCCGGGATCGCCAGCCGGGACAACGACATGACCGCGCTGGCCAACGCCCGCGCCCAGGCCAGGCAGGTCGCCGCCGAGCACTCGGTGGACCTGTTCTCGCTGCTGCCGCTGGGCGAGCTGGTGGTGGCCGCGGCCCGGCTGCGCGACCAGGAGTGGATCATCCCGTACCTCGACGAGGCCGAGGCGCTGCTGGACCGGCTCGGCAACCCACCGCTGTGGATGTCGATGCTGCTGTGGAAGCGGTTGCAGGCCGCCATCGTCCTGGAGGAGATCGGCGAAGCGGGCCTGCTCGCCGACCGGCTCGACGTCCTCGCGCACCACAACGCGCTGGCCGGTGCGATGTCCGAAGCCGCCCGGATGTGGTTGCGGGTCCTCGCCGGCGAGGTCGACCAGGACGAGGTCGAGCGCATCGCCCGCGGTCTGCACGCCGCGGGCCTGGCCTGGGACGGCGCCCGTCTCGCGGGCCAGGCCGCCATCCGCACCCACGACCGCCGCGCGATGCTCGCGCTGCTGGAGTGCGCCCGAGCGCTGCAGGGCAAGCCCGCGCGCCCGCGCGCGGTCAACTCGACGGGTTCGGACGCGGAACTGCTGTCCGAGCGGGAGAAGGAAGTCGCGGAGCTGGTGTTGGCGGGCCTGACCTACAAGCAGGTCGGCAAGCGCCTGTTCATCTCGGCGAAGACGGTCGAGCACCACATCAGCCGCATCAAGCAGCGCCTCGGCTCGGCCAACCGCGAGGAACTGCTCAGCCGCCTCAGGGAACTCCTCGGCAACCCCGAGTGAGGCGAGCTCGATCGCTGCGGTGCGCGCGTCACCAGGGGGCGGTTCTGGTCCACGTTGACCGGGCGAAATCGGTCGTTGTGCCGAGAACTGCCCCCTGGTGCGCCGAGAACGCCCCGGGTCAGACCTTGTGGAGGTCGAGCGCGGCCCGGATCGTGCCGACGATCTCGAAGAGCGCTTCTTCGAAGCGGTGACCGACCGGGCGGATGTTGGCGAAGCCGTGGATGAGGTCCCGGAATCGGCGGGCCACGACCGGCACGCCGGCGTCCGACAGGGCCTTGGCGTAGGCCTCGCCCTCATCGCGCAACGGGTCGAACCCGCAGGTCACGACGTACGCCGTGGGAAGGTCCGAGTGGTCGTCGGCGAGCAGCACCGACAGCCGCGGGTCGCTGAGGTTGGACTCGTCGGGCGAGTACTGCTCCATGAACCAGGTCATGTCGTGGTCGGTGAGCAGGAAGCCGTTGCCGAACAGCTCCCGGGAGCGCCGCCGCCGGCTCGCGTCCACCGCCGGGTACAGCAGCAGCTGGAACACCGGCTTCTGCTCACCCGAACGGGTCGTCTGCAGGGCGACTGCGGCCGCGAGGTTGCCGCCCGCCGAGTCGCCGCCGACGGCGATCGCGTCGCTGGAGGAGCCCAGCTCGGCCGCGTTGTCCACCGCGTAGGAGTAGGCGGCGAGCGCGTCGTCCAGCGCCGCCGGGAAGGGGTACTCGGGGGCCAGCCGGTAGTCCACCGACAGCACCCGGATCCCGGCGTGCTTGGCGAGGAAGCGGCACAGGTCGTCGTGGCTGTCGAGGTCGCCGATCACCCAGCCGCCACCGTGGTAGAAGACCAGCAGCGGGCCCGTTTCGGTGAGCTCCCGGGGCCGGTAGAGCCGCGCGGGGAGGTCACCGTTGTCGGTCGGGATGTTCCGTTCGGCGACGACCACGCCGGGCAGCGGTGCGTCGGAGGTGATCTTCGTCGCGTGCATCATGGCGGCGCGGGCCTTCTCCGCCGTCGCGGCGGCCAGCCCGGTCTGGCCGGTCAGCTTCTGCAGCTTGAGCAGCAGCTGCGCGTCCAGCGCGAGTTCCTGGTCGTCCAGCCGGACAGGAGGACCCGCGATGAGCCTGCGGAAGGGCTGCGGAAGTGCGAAAACGGCGCGCATCGCCGCTCCTTCCAGTGCCGGCTGCAGCGCTTCGATGACGTTGGGCATGAGCGTGACCTTCCCGGGAAGGTGGTGGTGTTGTGTTCTACGTTACCCACAAGTAGCCAAGTTTCCGGCGACAGCTCGCCGACCTTGACCTCAAGCGGACTCGAAGTCCTAGCGTGACCCCGCACAAGCACAACGGGGGCGACACGTCCCAGGTTCGGGTGAAAGGATCGGCACATGACGGTGACCGTGGTGGGGATCGGTGGCTCGGTCCGCCCCGACTCGCAGTCCGAGCGCGCGCTGCACGCCGCGCTGGAAGGCGCCCGGGAGGCGGGAGCGAAGGTCCGGGCGATCACCGGTGCCGACTTGGCGCTGCCGTTCTACGACCCGCACGTGGCCGAGCGCTCGACCCACGCCAGCGAACTCGTCGAAGCGCTGCGCGGCGCGGACGGCGTGCTGATCGCCTCGCCCGGCTACCACGGCACGGTGTCCGGCCTGGTCAAGAACGCCCTCGACTACGTCGAGGACCTGCGCGAGGACAGCCGCCCCTACCTCGACGGACGCGCCGTCGGCTGCATCGGCATCGCCTACGGCTGGCAGGCCAGCGTCACCACGCTGCAGGCCCTGCGCTCGGTCGTGCACGCGCTGCGCGGCTGGCCGACCTCGCTGGGCGGCGCGGTGAACTCCGCGGAGACCCGCTTCCGGGCAGGCGGCGAGTGCGATGACGAGAAGGTCGCCAACACCCTGCGCACCATCGGGCGCCAAGTCGTGGAGTTCGCCGAACAGCGGGTGTGAGCGCTCGACGTGCGGGGGTACCTCCGGGGCAGCACCCTGAAGCGGGTCTGCACGTTCTCGAGGAGGTTGTGCGAACCGATGGCCCAGAAGAGCGCCGCCAAGGCCGATTCGAAGAAGAGCACGTCGAAGAAGAGCGCGGCACCCATCACCAGCCCGCTCAGCGATTCCGACCGCGACATCACCGGCAGGGTCCTGCAGGACACCCTGCTCGACCTGATCGACCTGCACCTGGTGGCCAAGCAGGCGCATTGGAACGTCGTGGGCAAGTTCTTCCGCGACGTGCACCTGCAGCTCGACGAGCTGGTCACCTCCGCCCGCGGCTTCGCCGACGACGTCGCCGAACGCGCGGTGGCCATCGGCATCTCGCCGGACGGCCGCGCCGCGACCGTCGCCAAGGGATCGGGGTTGCCCGACTTCCCCGCCGACTGGCGCAGCGACAAGCAGGTGATCGAGGCGATCGTGGCCACGCTGACCGAGGTCGTGGCGCGCCTGCGCAAGCGCATCGACGAGACCGACAAGACCGACCTGGTCAGCCAGGACCTGCTGATCTCCATCTCCAGCGAGCTGGAGAAGTCCCACTGGATGTGGCAGGCCCAACTCGCCTGAGACGACCAGCGACTGGGAAGCCCGGACGCTCCACCCCGGGGCGAGAACCGCAGGATCCGTCAGTGCGAAGACTGCGGTTCTCGCCCCCGGGTTCCGCGCTCAGCGGGCGCGTTCGTACTGGACGGGCCAGAGGCTGTCGGCGCGCAGCCGGTCGGCCGCGTGCATCGGCCAGTGCGGGTCGCGCAGCAGCTCGCGACCGAGCAGCACGGCGTCGGCCGAACCCGAGGCGACGATCTCCTCGGCCTGCTCCGGCGCGGTGATCAGCCCGACGGAGGCCGTCGGGACCTCGGCGTCCAGCTTGATCTGCCGGGCGAACGGGACCTGGTAGCCGGACCGCACCGGGATCTGCGCGTCCGGGATCGCCCCGCCGGTGGAGGCGTCGATCAGGTCGACGCCCCGCTCGGCCAGCAGCCGGGCCAGACGCACCGAGTCGTCGCCGGTCCAGCCGCCCTCGGCCCAGTCGGTCGCGGACAGGCGGGCGAACAGCGGCTTGCCCTCCGGCCACACCGCGCGCACCGCGTCGGCGATCTCCAGCAGCACCCGCACCCGGTTCTCGAAGCTGCCGCCGTAGGCGTCGGTGCGGTCGTTGACCAGCGGCGAGTAGAACTGGTGCGCCAGGTAGCCGTGCGCGAAGTGCAGCTCGACGACGTCGAAGTCGGCCTCGTCGGCGCGGCGCGCGGCGGCGGCGAACTGCTCGGGCAGCTCGGCGATCTCCTCGGCGGTCAGCGCGCGCGGCGCGGCCAGGTCGCCGAAGGCGTTAGCCGTGGAGCTGACGGTCTGCCAGCCGCCCTCGGACTCCTCGACGGTGGTGCCGCCCGCCCACGGCTGGTCGGTGGAAGCCTTGCGGCCGGCGTGCGCGAGCTGGATGCCGGTGGCGGCGCCCTGGGCGTGCACGAAGTCGTTGATCCGGCGCCACGCGGCGACCTGCTCGTCGTTGTAGATGCCGGTGTCGTGCGGGGTGATGCGGCCTTCCGGCACGACCCCGGAGGCCTCCGCGATGACCAGACCGGCGCCGCCGATGGCGAACTGGCCCAGGTGGACCAGGTGCCAGTCGTCGGGCACGCCGTCGGTGGCCGAGTACTGGCACATGGGCGAGACCCACACGCGGTTGCGGACGGTCAGATCACGCAGCTTGATCGGTTCAAACAGATGGCTCACACCGAGCATGACGACCGCGCGGAACGAGATATTCCGGCCCCGACGAGGGGCGTCGCTCACAACCGGGCGAGGAGTTCTTCGAAGGCCGCGTCGACGCGTTCGGCATCACCGGTGGCGAGCAGGTCCAGCACCAGTCCGCGCAGCGCCGCGAGCGTCAGCGTCGCCTCGGTCTCCGAATCGCCCAGCGCTGTGCGCAGCCGGGGGAGCCATTCGCGCACGCTGGACTCGCCGAAGCCGTCCCACGCGCCGCCGTGCAGCGAGCGGGCGTAGCTCTCGAAGAAGAAGCGGATGACGTTGTGGTGGGCGGGATCGCGCAGCCACCGCCACAGCGCCCGGAGCGCGTCGATCCGGTCCGGGTGATCGGCGAGGGCCTCGGACAGCAGCTCCAGCTGCACGTCGCGGGCGTGCCGGTGCACCTCGCGGACCAGCCCCTCCTTGGAGCCGAAGAAGTACAGCAGCATCCGCGGGCTCGACCCGACCGCCGCCGCCAGCGGACGCAGCGACACCTCCGACAGCCCGTGGTCAGCTGAGTAGTCGAGCAGCTTGGCCAGCAGTTCCTCGCGTCGTCCGGGCTGGGTCATGGTGGTCCTCTCGGCTACTCTGACGGGTGAAACGATTGTTTCACCCACCGTGGAGTCGCGTCATGACCGAGACGGCCGAGATCACCATCCGCACCGGCCCGCGTCCCGGGGACCTGGGCAAGGTGCTGACCATGCACGGCGAGTTCTACGCCCGCGAGCACGGCTTCGACGAGGAATTCGAAGCGCACGTGGCGCGCGGTCTCGCCGGCTTCGCCGCAGCGCGGGCGGCCGGTGGGGAACCGGGCAGGCTCTGGGCGGCGGAACGCGACGGACAGGTCGTCGGCACGGTGGCGCTGACCGACGAGGGCGGCGGGCTGGCGCAGCTCCGCTGGTTCCTGGTGGAACCCTCGGCTCGGGAAACCGGGCTGGGGCGACGTCTGCTGGGCGTCCTGCTCGAGCACGCCCGGGAACGCGGTTACCGCCAGATCCGGCTCTGGACCGTCGACCGGCTGGAGGCCGCTGCGCACCTCTACCTCGCCGCGGGGTTCCGCGTCACCGAACGCCACCCGGTCCGGCAGTGGGGCCACGACCTCGACGAACTCCGCTACGACCTGCACCTGACCCGACCCGCCAACCCTGGCGCACCCCACGCGCGCGAAGTACGGTCCTGACCAGCGGGGTTCCAATTTCGCGCGAAATTCGAATCCGATGTGGTGGTGTCGAACTTCGCGCGAAATTCGACACCACCTCGGAGACGGGCTCAGGCCAGGCCGACGGCGCGGCGGGCGAAGTGGATCTCGGTCGCGACCTGTCGCAACGTCTCCGCCACGACCAGCGAGCCGTGCCCGGCGTCGTAGCGGTAGAACTCGAACGGGATCTCCCGCTCGCCCAGCCGGTCCAGGTAGTTGAGGATCTGCTGGATCGGGCAGCGCGGGTCGTTGTCCCCGGCCAGCACCAGCACCGGCGCGCGCACCTGGTCGATGTAGGTGATCGGCGAGGCCTTCTCGTAGACCTCCGGGATCTCCTCCGGGGAGCCGCCGAACAGCGCGCGGTCGTAGGCCCGCAGCGGCTCCATCTCGTCGGCGAACGCCGAGACGTAGTCGGCCACCGGCACACCGGCGACACCGCCCGCCCAGCGCTCTGGCTGGGTGCCCAGCGCCAGCAGCGTCAGGTAGCCGCCCCAGGACGCGCCCGCGACGACGCTCAGCTCCGGCGTGGTCAGCCCGGCCTCGATCGCCCAGTCGTGCACCCGCGCGACGTCTTCGAGCTCGGTGGTGCCCGGCCTGCCCTCGATGGCGTCCCGCCACGCCGAGCCGTAGCCGGTGGAGCCCCGGTAGTTGATCTCCACCACGGCGAACCCGGCGTCCAGCCAGGCCGCGCGGTAGGCGGAGAAGCGGTCCTCGTCAGCCGCGTGCGGGCCGCCGTGCAGGTTGAACACCGCCGGGAGCGGGCCGTCCCCAGCGCCCTCCGGCCGCGCGACCAGCGCGTGCACGGTGTCGTTCGGGCCGTGGGGGGTCGCGACGAACACGTCCTCCACGGCCTGCGAACCCGGCGGGCGCTCGCCGGGCGGGGTGAGCAGCACCTGGTCGTCGCCGGTGGCCGACACGGTGCGCACCAGCGACGGCGTCGCCGCCGAGGACCACACGTACTCCACCGCGTGGTCCGGGCGCACCGCCGCGCCCGCGACCGTGCCCGGGGGAGTGGCGAGTTCGGTGAGCTCGCCGGAGTGCAGGTCGTAGCGGTGCATGGTGGTGCGCGCGTGCTGGGTGTGGGCGATCAGCAGCGCCTTGCCGTCCTGGTACCAGTCGGCGGAGACCTCGCCGGGCAGGTCCAGTTCGATCTCGGTCTCGGTGTCGGCCGCGACGTCCCAGATCAGCAGCTCTTCCTTGCCGCGGCGCTCGTGCAGCACCAGCAGCCGCGGGTCGCCGGTGACCGGCGCGAACGCCAGCGCGTCCAGCGACTTGCCGGGCCCGTCCCACTTCTCGGCGACCGCGGAGCCGTCGACGCGCAGCACCCGCAGCGCCGGGTGCCGGGAGTCGCCGTGCTCGGAGTGCGAGATGACCAGCATCGTCTCGTCCCAGGACATCGCGGACAGGCCGCCGTCCTGCTCGTGCTGGTAGAGCACCTCGGGTTCGCCGCCGTCGCGCACCACCCACACGGTCACGCCGTCGTCGGTGGACATGCCCAGCCCGATCACCGAGCTGCCGAGCTCCAGGCCGGCCGGGTAGCCGGGGTGGGTGCCGGGAACGGCGGGTTCGGCGGTGCCCGCCGCGAACGGTTCGACGATCCAGCTGCCGAACTCGTCGCCGTCGGTGTCGTCGAACCACCAGATCTTCCCGCCGTCGACCGACAGCGTCCCGTGGAACGTCCCCTGTGGACGGTCGGTGACCTGGCGGTGCTCGTCGGAGTGCCGGTCCCAGGCGTAGATCTCCCAGGTGCCGCTGGTGTTCGACACGTACAGGCTGCGCTGCGGGGCGTCCCGGGCCCAGTCCGGCAACGACACGCGCGGAGCGGTGAACCGCGTCCGCCACCGGGTCTCGCGCTCCGGGTCCTCGAACAGGGCAGTGGGGATCTTCGCCTCGGGATAGGTGCTCACGCCCCCGATACTGCCCGATCGGTTCGACCGGTGCGCGCACCCGGTCTCAGCGGTTCTTGCGGGCCCGGTAGGCGGCGACGGCGTTGCGGTTGGCGCAGGCGGTGCTGCAGAAGCGGCGGGAGCGGTTGCGGGTGAGGTCGATGACGACGCCCTGGCAGTTCTCGTCCGCGCACACCGACAGCCGCGACATCTCGTCGAGCCGGACCACGTCGACCATCGCCATCGCGGCCTCGACGATCACCCGGTGGGCCAGCGGCGCGTCGGAGGCGACGGCGTGCAGGTGCCAGTCCTCGCCCCCGTGGCGCACCAGCTGGGGGAGAGCCCCGGCCTCGGCGAGCATGCCGTTGACCAGGCTCGCCGCGCGGTCGCGGTCGGTGGTCAGCAGGTCGCGCAGGACGGGCCGCAGCGCGCGGAGCTCCTCCAGCTCGGCTTCGTCGCGGTCGCGGCGCCCGGTGTAGCGGTGCTCGGCGTACCAGGCGTCGACGGCTTCGACCGTGGTCAGCGAATCGGGATCTCCGGCGCTGTTGACCAGGGAGACGGCAGCCTGCAGCGCCTCCTCCGTGTCATGCCCAAAAATCATGTTGACATATTACATGGCCCTCCATAATGTCATTTGCCATGACTCAGTTAGCAGATGACAGCGCTGGTGTGCGCGTTGCTCCGGGGATCAGCGGCGGACTGCTGCTCGCCCTGCTCTCGGCAGGCTCGTTCGGCATGTCGGGCGCGCTGGCGCGCGGTCTGCTCGAAGCCGGGTGGAGCCCCGGTGCGGTGGTGCTCGCTCGGCTCAGCGTCGGCGCGCTGGTGCTGGCGCCGTTCGCCCTGATCGCGCTGCGCGGCCGGTGGTGGTTGCTGCGGGCGCAGGCGCGCCCGGTGCTGATCTACGGCGCGCTGGGGATGGCGGGCACGCAGTTCTGCTACTTCTCGGCGGTGAGCACGATGGACGTGGCTCCCGCCCTGCTCATCGAGTTCACCGCACCGGTGGCGATCGTCGGCTGGCTGTGGCTGCGGCGAGGTCAGCGCCCCGGGCCGCTGACGCTGCTGGGCGCGGCCTCGGCGATCGCGGGCCTGGTGTTCGCGCTGGACCTGGCCTCGGGCGCGGACGTCGCGTGGACCGGTGCGGCGTGGGCCTTCGCGGCCATGATCGGCAACGCGGCGTACTTCCTGATCTCAGGCGAGACGGACGGGGTCCTCCCGCCCATCACCCTGGCCGGCGTCGGGCTCGCCCTGTCGGCGGTGATCCTCGCGGTCCTCGGCGCGGTCGGGATCCTGCCCATGCACGCGACTTTCGATCCCGCCGCCTACGCCATCGGCGAAACGCCTTGGTGGGCACCGCTGGTCGCGCTGGGCGTGGTCTCCGCCGCGGTCGCCTACGTGACGGGCACCGCCGCCACCCGCCGCCTCGGCTCCCGCCTGGCCTCGTTCGTCGCCCTCACCGAGGTCCTCGCCAGCGCCCTGTTCGCCTGGGCCCTGCTCGACCAGCGGCCGGGCGCGGCGATCGTCCTCGGCGGCCTCCTGATCATCACCGGCGTGGTCCTCGTCCGCCTCGGCGACCGCAACCCCACCTGATCAACGGCGGCGCACCTCGAACAGGAAGCACCCGAACTCGACCGCGCGTACGTGCACGAGCGCCACTGCTGGATCCATCAGCAGGTCGGACGCGGTTCGCTCGGCGAGTTCGGTGTTTCCCGCCAGCAGGCATCCACCCGAAATCCGGCCCTCGGCGGAGTACGCGCGCAGGACCCGCCGAGCGCCCCGGATCTGCTCCGGCCATCCGGGAAGGTCCGGGCCCGTGCAGGACTCGCAGTGGATGAACACCGGCCCGACCTCGTCGTAAGCCCCAGGGTGGGCCCCGGTCTCCGCGGCCCACCGCCGCAACGGCGCGTAGCCCACCAGCGCGACTCGCTCACCGGCCCGGATCCGCCGCAGGCAGCACCGCAACGGCCCACCGCCCACCTCGTCGACGAACGGCTCGACCCGGCGACCCGCCGTCGACCTCCCGCAGCTCCGCCAGCACATCAGTGGCGATCGGCAGCACTCGAAAGTCCATGCCTCGATGGTCACCGCCGAAGCCGCCCCGATCCGGCGGGAATCGGCCATCGCGCCGGATCAGGGATTGCGGCGGGCGATCTCCGCCGACAGAGCGGTGGCGAACGCGCACCACGCCACGTACGGAGCCAAGGCGGCTCCGGCGCGCGAATCGACTCGTGCCGTCCGCGCGAGCAGGTCGACCGAGCTGGCGGTCAGCGCCCCGGCCTCCGCAGCCGCCGACCAGGGCCGCCGAGCGCCCCAGAAGACCCAGGTCCACCCGGCGTTGAGCACCAGGTTCGCGGCCAGGGCCGGGACGTAACGAGAACCCCGGGGAACCCGGGACAACGCCGCGGCGGAGGCGACGGCGATGTCGGCGTACAGGGCGGTCCACACCGGCCCGAACACCGCAGGGGGCGGCTGCCAACGAGGCTTGCGCAAACCCCGGAACCACGACCCGTCAGCCTCCACCGCAGCCGCACCGACGACCGCGGTCGCGACGACCGCGGCACCCGTGCCGCCCAGAACCCTCCACCGCATCCCCCGATTCTCAACCGCTCCCGAACAACCCGCTCAGCAAACCCGGGCTGAGCATCGCGTTGGGGAAGGTTTTGACCCCCCAGCGCGGCGGGAGCCCTTACAGCGCCCTCCCCAGCGTCGGGTGCGAGTGGACCCTCAAGCCGTCTTGTGATTTGCCCCACAGTACTAAGGTGCGAGCCCACGTGGGCGCTTGCGCTCCTCGCACCTTCACCAGCGAATGTGCTGGTGGAACACCTTGCCGCGGTGGGATTAGCGTGCCGGGCCATGACGGAACGCGTGATCGCCGCAACGGATGGCTCAGCTCAGCCCAATCCCGGACCAACGGGGTGGGCGTGGGTGCTGGGGAACGCCCAAGGTCGTCCCAGCCGAGGTGAATCCGGGTTCTTGGGGAATGCCACGAACAACATCGGCGAGCTCACCGCAGTGGCAGAACTGCTCGACTCGACGGATCCTGGCGTGCCCCTGGAAATCCGCATCGATTCCCAGTACGCGATGAACGTCGTGACCGGGCGGAGCGGGGCGTCCAAGAACCTGGATCTGGCCGCACGCATCCAGCGGATGCTCTCCGGTCGAGACGTGACGTTCAAATGGGTTCCCGCGCACCAGGCCGATGGTGATCTCCTCAACGCCCATGCTGATCATGCCGCCCAAGAGGCCGTCCGCAGTCGCCGGGGACGGCGCTGGACGGGCCCGGCTGCTAACGCGATCAGCGTCGGTCAGGAGCCTGTGACGCCTGATCGTTCCCGCGCATCGAACTGGAGTCGGCGGCGCGGTGGCCGTCCTGGACGACCTTCTGCAGGCACGGTGTGGAGAGAACGGGGGAGAGGCAAAGACCAAGCTCTTCTCCGAGCGACGCATCTGGGCATAGGAAAAGGGCCTGGCCGGAACTCTTTGCGGAGTCCTGACCAGGCCCTTTGTATTGCGGTGGCTTCTTCGACCGCCGCAGCCCGCATCGCTGCGCATATGCGCAGGTAGATCCGTTGGTCTTGTCTTTCTCCCAAACGCGGCGACCACCTGCCTCCTGCGCGCAGACGACACGCCCTCTCAGGAGTGACATGCGGTTCGAGAGGAGCTCTAGGCGGAATCTTCCCCGGAGTGACGGCTTTGTCGGAAACGGAAAAAGCAACCGGGGTCGTAGACAGCGTTCCGACCCGCTGGCGGTGGCCAAGCCTGGGCGAGTGGGCTCCGGCAGCGTATGGCGCCTTTCTTGGGCTGGCACTGTTCTTGGTCACCTACCGGGCCATGTCTGACGATGCGATGATCACGCTGACGTATGCCCGCAACCTTGCTGAGCACGGTGTGTGGGGAGCGCTGCCTGGCGTTACTGCGAACACGCAGAGCTCACCGCTGAATATGTGGTTGCTGGCTGCGGGGGGCGTGCTCACCGATGGTCACGTGGTGACTGCCGCTGGGCTCGTGCTGGCTGCGGCATTCGCGATGACTGGTTGGTGGACTCAAAGGCTGCGTCGCACTCTCGGGCTTCACTCAGCAGCGCCATACGTCGCTTTGACTTTGTTGGCATGTTCCCCGCTGTTGGCGTCGACTGTGGGTCTCGAGACCTATCTCGGGGTTGCGGCACTCACAGGCGTCGCTCGCTACGCGGTCGAAGGCCGAGTTGTGGGAGTCGCGGTGCTCGCCGGTTTGGCGTTGCTGACTCGTCTTGACCTAGTAGTGCCAGCGGCCATGCTGATCTTTGGGATGCTGCCATGGAGGCGCTGGCTCTCTGTTGCCGTGATCGGTGCCATGGTCGTTGCGCCGTGGCATTTGTGGTCGTGGTTCGCGCTCGGCGGCGCCGTGCCGGATACGACGTGGCTCAAGAGCAACAGCGGCTCGTCCTTCACCATGGTGACCTCGGTGGGGTCGTTTTACACCGCCTTGTGGCCAGTTGCGACGGTGCTGACTGCGTTGCCAGTGCTCACGGGACTCATGTGCGGTGTGTGGGCTCTGATCAGGAGAGACCGTCGTGCTCGCGTGGTGCTGGTAGTCCTGGCTGCGGGATGGGCTCACTGGGTGGTGATGTTGCTGGGCGAGGCGTACCCGCAATTTTGGTACTTCGCTCCACTGGTGATCTGTTCGATCCTGGCTACGGCACTTACTCCGTACCGCTCAACGTGGCTCGGGGCTACCGCGATGACTGTTGCTCTTGTTCTGGCTACTGGGTCGCTCGCCGCGTCGTTTCCAGTCCCTTGGACTATGGGCTATCTGACCGGGAACTATGCCCGTACCGCCCAATACGCCGCAGTCGCTGCCGACCTTGGACGGCTCACGGGCGGACAGCCCGTCGCGAGCCCAGGGGAGGTCGGTGCGCTTGCGTTCCACGCGTCAGTGCCTGTTGTCGATTACCTCACTGACCCGGCCGTGACTCAGCCGCTGCTCGAGGAGCGCTACAACGCCGCCGGACCGCTAAAGCAGACCTTGCTGCGTTGGAACTGGGCCCACCGGGAGGTGGTGCCGCCGGCTCAACCACTGCGCTACCGACTCGTGTTTCCTGGCCCAGTTCCCGTGCCCGGGCGGGAAGTGGCTCGCTGGGAGCTGTTGGATTCGGCCGAGCGGCCGCGCACTCTCGTCCTCGTCGACACGGTGCCCTGACCCTTCGGACTTGTGTGCGTGGGCACGCGTACGCAAGTCCAAATACCAAGATCTTCTCCCCATTTTCTCCCAGCGGCGGATCCGGACATGGGAAAAGGGCCTGGTCGGAACTCCTTGTGGAGTCCTGACCAGGCCCTTTGCCTTGTCGGGGTGGCGGGATTTGAACCCACGACCTCTTCGACCCGAACGAAGGTTCGCGATGATCTGTACCAGCGAGGTCTAAGAAAGGTGCAGGTCAGCCCTTCGGGCTGCGTTGGTGTCCGTAGGCTTCAGTTGCTCCCGCTTGCGGGGTTGACTCCCAATCTGACTCCCAATCCGGTTGCAGGGCCCCTGCTGCGTCACGCAACGAACGGCTACGCAGGAGCGGAGTCACCTCTCCAGCCGAAACCACGACCAAAGCCTGTCGCCAGCTGATTTACAGGCTCTCAGCCAGATGCCTTCTGACCAGTCTTTTTGTCGTCCTGTTTGGTCGTTTGAACGCGCATTTGCCGTAAATAGGCGTCCCGGTAGCACACGCCGAAAAAACAACGCTTAGCTCTGATCAGCGGCTACGGTGCGGGTTTCCTTGTTGAGGTAGCCGTAGATCGTGCTGCGGGGCACGGTGAACAGGTCGGCGATCTCCTGGACGGTTTTCTCGCGTGCGTCGTAGAGCTGCTGGGCGAGCTCGGCCTGGTGTGTGGTGAGCTTCGGCCGACGGCCGCCTTTCCTGCCGCGCGCACGAGCGGCGGCCAGGCCCTCGTTGGTGTTGGCCACGATGAGGTCGCGCTGGAATTCGGCGACGGCGGCGAGCATCCGGTAGACCATGCGTCCTTCGGCGGTGGTGGTGTCGATGCCCTGCTCCAGGAACCGGAAGGCGACATCGCGTTGCCGGAATTCGTCCAGCAGTGAGACGAGATGCGCGGTCGAGCGCCCGACTCGGTCCAGGCGGGTGCACACGAGCACGTCCCCGGCGCGCAGCACCTTGTTCACCACGTCCCACTGCGGCCGGGAGGACTTCGCGCCGGAGGTGTGGTCGACGTAGATGTTCTCCTCGGCGACGCCGGCACGGATCAGCGCGTCGCGCTGGGCGTCGGGGTTCTGGTCTCCAGTGGACACGCGCATGTAGCCGATCTCCATGAGCGTCGACAATAGTCGATCACACCGTTTATCAACGTTGTTTGTCGACGCGAGTTGTCGACACTGATCACCTGCGGAAAGGCTTCGCCAGCCCAAGATGTCGGCAAACGACCGTTTTTCGACACTGGGCTGCGGCCGCGTGTATGCCGCCAGCGAGCGCAACCCATGTCAGAAAAGTTGGGAAATTCGACATTGTGGCCATCTGCCGGTCTAGGACAACATGATCTCCATGCGGCCCCAAACCGTGCTCATCGTCCTCTTCGAGGGTGTGCAGAGCCTTGACGTGACCGGACCGTCGGAGGTGTTCACCGGCGCCAATCGCTGGCAGGTGTCCCGTGGTGACGAACCGGCGTACGTCGTGACCACCGCCAGCCTCGGCGGTTACCCGGTCCGTACGTCCAGCGGCCTGCTGATCACGCCCGACTCCGACCTCCATCACGCGGGCAAACCCGATGTACTCCTCGTCCCAGGCGGCGAGGGAACGCGTGTGCCCGATCAAAAACTCATCACGTGGCTTCGCCGACATGGTCCGCAGACACGGCAGGTTGTGTCGGTGTGCACGGGCGCATTCCTGCTCGCCGCGGCCGGCATGCTGTCAGGACGACGGGCCACCACCCATTGGGCCTACTGCGAATCTCTGGCAGCCCGGTTTCCCGACGTCGACGTCGCCGCGGAACCGATTTACGTCCGGGACGGCAACCTCGCCACCTCGGCCGGGGTCACCGCCGGCATCGACCTTGCTCTGGCACTGATCGAAGAGGACCTCGGCAGGGACGCCGCATTGACTATCGCCCGGCACCTCGTGGTTTTCCTGCGACGCCCGGGAAACCAGGCGCAGTTCAGCGCCCACCTTGCCACTCAGACCGCGCAGCGCGAGCCCTTGCGGGAGGTTCAGCAATGGATCGCCGAGCATCCGGACGCTGACCTGTCGGTGGACGCCCTCGCCGAGCGGACCAGCCTGTCGCCCCGCCAGTTCGCACGTTCCTTTGTCGCCGAAGTGGGGATGTCCCCTGGGCGCTATGTCGATCGAGTTCGCCTGGAGGCCGCTCGCCGCCGACTGGAGGACTCCGGCGACGGCATCGAGGAAACAGCGCGCGCCTGCGGCTTTGGCACGGCGGAGGCAATGCGGCGCGCTTTCCTGCGCGCGCTCGGTGTCGGCCCCTCCGAATATCGACGTCGGTTTCAGTCCGGTTTTACCCCGTCAATCAAGGAGAAAGATGCACATCGCCATCCTGCTGTTTGACCGGTTCACCGCGCTCGACGCCATCGGGCCCTACGAGGTGCTTAGCCGCTTGCCGGATGCTGAAACCGTTTTTGTCGGCGAGCGAACTGGTCCGGTGTTCAATGAGGTGGGCACCCTCCACCTGGTCGCGGACGCCACATTGGCCGACGTGCCACGACCGGACATCGTGGTCGTGCCCGGAGGCCCCGGGCAGACCGCACACATGTCCGACGGGCCGGTCCACCAATGGCTTCGTGCGGCCGACAAAACCAGCACCTGGACGACTTCGGTGTGCACCGGGTCGCTGATCCTCGCGGCCGCGGGGCTGCTCACTGGACGCCGCGCCACCTCACACTGGCTGGCCCTCGACCAACTCCCGGCTTGGGGCGTTACCCCGACCAGCGAACGTGTGATCATCGACAGCAAGTACGTCACGGCAGCCGGAGTGTCCTCCGGCATCGACATGGCCCTGAACCTTGCCGGACGCATCGCGGGCGATGGGGTGGCCGAAACGATCCAACTCGGCATCGAATACGACCCCCAGCCGCCCTACGATGCCGGCACTCCGGACAAGGCCCCAGCCGACATCGTCAGCAACCTCCGCGCCCGCAGCCGATTCATTCTCGAACGACCGGTGGCATAGCCCACTGCTTCAGGCGCCTACGGGATTCCGGCTTCCCAAACGCGTGATCGCTGCCTCCACATGGTCGGTCCCACACCACAAGGATGTGGCACCGACCATGTGCCTACGACGATTCCGTGACCTCGACATCTGGGCTTCGCAGCGGCCGGTAGCCGGTGCGCGCGTACTCCTGCTCCACCGGGAATTCGTACGTGCCATAGGGGGTTGACGTGTTCCATCAACGCAGGTGACACGTGCGCAAGCAGGTCCCGATCGATGCGGCCGCGCCTCTGCGCGAGGTGTCCGAGGGCAGCTCCAGATACGCCGTATTCCAGGTGATGATTACAGCCGCAAGCGCGCCGAAGGCAAGCGCCATACCCAGGCTGTCCTTGCGCTCGCCCGACGACGTGTCAACGTGCTATGGGCACTCCGGTCCGGTGCCCGTTTGACGGACGTAGCCCGGCGCGCGGAGGTGTCGACAGGGACGGTGTCGAACGTGCTCAATCGGCCTGACGAGGTCGCGGAGAAGACGCGCACGCGTGTCGAGAAGGCGATCGCTGCACTCGGATACGTTCGAGGGACAGGTGGCCCGGTGGGGGCAGCTGATCATTGGCGGCGCAACGGCTTCGCGACGTGGTTGTTCCAGCCTGCTGCCACCGGTTGGTACCCGAAGAAGAGCCCGCAGCCAACGCGCCCAGTGCCGGTCATGGCCGAGCCTTGGCCAGGGGTACCGGCGCGTGGTCGTGGTGCGCGGGCGCGGGCCGATGCGAGTTGGGTGGCTGTTGCTCCAGGGCTGTCTCCGCACGGTCTGCGCCATTCTCACCGGACGCTCATGGAACAGCTTGGCGTGCCAGCCGTGCTGGCTGACGAGCGGATGGGCCACACGGATACATCGGTCCAGCGCCGCTACACGCACGTGACGGCGGACATGAGGAAGGGGCTAGTAAAGGCGCTGACAGAGTCCTGGGAGCGAGCGTTGGACGCTCGCCGCGCTATGGCGAAGGGGTCTCCGGTTGCCGCCTTGGACGCTCTGTTGAAGGACCAGTAGATGTTGCGGGACAGAAGGTTGAGGACATGTTCTGGCTGGCCTCGCGATCAAGCACGAGAATGTGACAATGCGACGGTGGAGTTACGGCGGGCATGTCGCGCGTTGGGCATCGGCGTAGTAGCCGTCAGCGAACACGATGGCGAGGCGAGGCTGCATCGGGCCGTCCCGGCACTGTCAGCTCGATTGGTTGTGAGTCTGGACGGCCCGATTGAGGTTCGGTACGGCGCAGAGGTTCAGCATGCCCAGGCATTTGTCGCGGGGTTGATGCGACCGGGGGTCGCGACTGCGGCCACGACTCTGCGTTCGCAGCAGCCGGTGGCTTATGCCGAGTTGTCGCCGGCCGCGTTGCAACGTCTGACCCGGGTGCCGCTGAGAGAGATTGACGCGGGCGGTGTGAGCGCCGAGGCGGTTCTTCCGTGGGTGAAATCGCTCTCTGAGGAACTGGCGGACCATCCGGTCGCCCAGCGAGAAGCCGTCATGCGCGTCAGGCTTCTCGATCAGCTGCACCGGGCTGACCACGACGACCTTGGCTCTGAAGGCGCCCTCCGAACACTGGACCTGATCAGAGTCCGGCGAGGCATTGTGTCGGTTGAGGAACTGGCGGATGAGGTGCACGTGAGTCCCCGGCGATTGCGGTATGTCATGCGACGCTCGCTGGGAGTTACTCCGAAGTTCGCCTCCCGTGTGGCGCGCCTGGGCTCTGCCGTGAGCCGGGCGGGCGCAGGGGCAGCCTCGTGGGCGGAAGTGGCGGCCGACTCGGGGTACCACGACCAGAGTCATCTGGTGCGTGACTTCCGGGACCTCATGGACACGTCTCCAACCGCGTGGCTCGATGAAGAGGGCCGAAATCTACAAGGCTGGCGGCGCCCCGCCCCATGACGCTGGGGGCATGAAAATCCAACTGATCCCAAAGCTGCTGGTCTCCGACGCCGACGCAGCGATCACCTACTACACCCAGGCACTCGAAGCGCGAGTGAATCTCCGAGCCGCCGATGACCACGGCGTCGTGAACCACGCCGAGCTCGCGCTCGACTCCGTCGCCTTCGCGCTGGCGCAGGGCGTTGAGAAATGGGGGTGGCACGATCCACAGTCGGTGGGCGGGTCGCCGGTCCTGATCATGCTCACAGTGCAGGACCCCGACGCGACAGCGGACCGCATGGTGCAGCACGGGGCTGAGCTCGTGATCCCAGTCGATGACCGCCCCTACGGCAAGCGGCAAGGCAGGGTGCGGGACCCGTTCGGCCATCTCTGGGTTATCAGCGGCGAACTTCGAGACCAGCGGCCTCGATGACTCACCAAAACGCTCCCTGTCATCCGAGGGCCGACGACTCGTCGAGCGCTGCCGCACCCGCCCGATCGCGCAAGGTGGAGCGCTACCAGCGCATCCTGGCCGAGGAACTCCTGTACGCCCGCGAGTTCGCTAGTGAGAAGGCTCGATCAGCGGCGATCGCCGTCTGGAACATCCACTACAACTATCGTCGGCCACACAGTGGCGCTGTGGATCAGCCACCAGCATCACGCCTCCGGAACGGCGTCACCAACGTCCAGCCCTCGTACAAGTAGACGCCTTCGGAGGACGCCGAAGCCGAGCTTGACTCCCAGAATGACTCCCAAACGAGGTTTGGGGCGTAGAAAAAGGGCCTGGTCGGAACTCCTTGTGGAGTCCTGACCAGGCCCTTTGCCTTGTCGGGGTGGCGGGATTTGAACCCACGACCTCTTCGACCCGAACGAAGCGCGCTCCCAAGCTGCGCCACACCCCGATCTCCAGCTCTGAGGCATCTCGGGTGCTCGCCTCAGCGCTGGATATAGCTTAGCGGATGCCCTCGCCCGCTCCCCAAGGGGTCCTGCTTTCGGCGTTCTTGCTGGTCGCGGCTGGGTTTTCGGCCTTCGGCAGCAAGGTCAGCAAGGTCGCCTCCGGCGGGCAGGCGAAGCGGACCGGGGCGTAGGGCGAGGTGCCCAGGCCTGCCGAGACGTGCAGGTGCATCCGCTCGCCCCACGTGGAGGCGCCGCGGGCGCGCGAGCGGTCCAGGTCGCAGTTCGTCGTCAGCGCGCCGTAGCCCGGCACGCGCAGCTGACCGCCGTGGGTGTGCCCGGCCATCACCAGGTCGTAGCCGTCCTCGGCGAAGCAGTCCAGCACGCGCGGCTCGGGCGAGTGCGTGACGCCGAGCTTGAGGTGGGCGTCCGCCGGGGGCTCGCCCGCGATCTCCTCGTAGCGGTCCAGGTGCAGGTGCGGGTCGTCCAGGCCCGCGACGTGGATCTTCGTGCCGTTGACCTCGATGTCGTGGTGGCGGTGGGTGGCATCGAGCCAGCCGCGCTCGGTCATCGCCGCGCGCAGGTCCCGCCACGGCAGCGCCTCACCGTGGACGCGCTTGGTCTTCGCCGACGGCAGCAAGTAGCGGGCCGGGTTCTTCGGCTTCGGCCCGTAGTAGTCGTTGCTGCCGAAGATGAACACGCCAGGCTTGTCCAGCAACGACCCCATCGCGCGCAGCGCCGCCGGAACGGCCTGCGGGTGCGCCAGGTTGTCGCCGGTGTTGACCACGAAATCCGGGTCGAGGTCGGCGAGCTCGGAAACCCAGCGCTGCTTCGACCGCTGGTTCGGCGTCATGTGCAGGTCGGAGATGTGCAGCACCCGCAGCGGGGGTGTGCCCTCGGCCAGGACCGGAACCGTCGCCTGCCGCAACGTCCAGTGCCGTCGTTCGATGGCCGCCGAGTACGTGAGCGTCGCGGCGCCGACCGCGCCCGCGCTGAGCAGAATCCGCCCGAACTTGTTCACCTCTACAACCCTACGTCTCGGCCGGGGTCGGTGGCCGAGCGCCCGCGTGCCTGGCGCGATAATCGCCACATGGCCGAGCTCAAGGAAAAGCTGCGGGCGGACCTGTCCGCCGCGATGAAGCAACGCGACACCGCCGTCACCGGAGTCCTGCGCATGGCGCTGGCCGCCGTCGGCAAGGAGGAGGTGTCCGGCAAGCAGCAGCGGGAGCTCTCCGACGAGGAGGTGCTCAAGGTGCTGAGCAAGGAGGCCAAGAAGCGCGACGAGGCCGCCGAGGCGTTCCGCTCCGCGGGCCGCGCCGAGCAAGCCGACGCCGAGGCCTCCGAAGCGGAGGTCCTGCGCCGCTACCTGCCCCAGCAGCTCTCCGACGACGAGCTGTCCGCCCTGGTCACCGAGGCCATCGCCGAGGTCGAGGCCGAACTGGGCGAGCGCCCTGGCATGAAGCAGATGGGCCAGGTCATGAAGGCCGCCAACGCCAAGGCCGCAGGACGCGCCGAAGGCGGCAAGGTCGCCGGCATCGTCAAGGCCCAGCTCCAGGGCTGACCGCCGTCCTCCGGCGTGCCGACGCCCGGCACGCCGGGGAGAGGCGTCAGTCGTCGGCGTGGTCTCGGCGCCAGTAGGCGAGGGCGTAGAGGTGGCGCCGGTCCAGGCCGAGTTCGCGCTGGCAGTGCTCGCGGAGGTGGTGGACCGCCTCGGCCTCGGCGCCGATCCAGACGTAGGGGTCCGGCCCGAGCTCGGCGCTGCGGAGCGCGTCGAGGAGGAAGTCGCCCTGGCCGGCCGGGACGCCGTCGCGGTGCAGCCAGTGCCAGGTGACCTCGGCCGCCGACTCGATCTCCAGCTGCTCGGCCTCGTCCGCGACCTCGGCGAAGACCACCACCCGGGCCTCGGCCGGGAGCTCTTCCAGGATCGCGGCGATCGCCGGCAGAGCCGTCTCGTCGCCCATCAGCACCAGCGGATCAGCGGCCGGCTGCGGCTGGTAGGCCGGGCTGGGGCCGACGGTGACGATCAGGTCCCCGGGCGTCGCCTCCGACGCCCACTTGCTGCCGGGACCGTGGTGGTCGTGGATCACGAAGTCGATCGCCAGCTCCCGCCGCTCGGCGTCGAACCAGCGGACCGTGTAGGTGCGCTGCCGGGGCTGCTCGTCGCGGGGGAGCGCGAAGACCTCCTCGCGGGTGCGGCCCAGCGGCATCGGCTTGCCCGGTTGCGGGAGGCAGAGCTTGATCCGCTGGTCGCTGCCGTTGCTGACGAAGTCGGCCAGCTCCTCCCCGCCCAGGACCACCCGCACCACGCGCGGCGTGATCCGCTCGGTCGACCGCACCTCCACCAAGCGGTAGCGGGACCGGGCGCGTCGGGTGCTCGCCTGCGCTCTCGTCACACAGGCGAGTCTAGGAAGAACCCGATTCGCCCGGTCACCGGCCCGGCGGTTGCGCGGGTGGACCGCCCGGCTGCTGCCCCGGTGGGACCGGTGGTGCGGGTGGTGCCGGCGGCTGTCCCGCGACCGGCGGCGGCGCCTCCGTCGTCGGCCGCTGCGTGGACGGCGTCGGGACGTAGCCCGTGCTCACCGACAGCGTCACCGTCTCGCCCGGCAGGGCGAAGCCGCGCGGCGTCTGGCTGGTGACCGAGCCGCGCTTGCGCGGGCTGTTCACCGAGCGCTCGGTGACCTTGTAGCCGGCCTTCTCCAGGGTTTCCTTGGCCTTCTCGTTGGACAGGCCGACGACGTTGGGCACCTGGAACTCGTCGCCGCCGTTCTCGTACCGGCCGGTCGTCGGTGGCAGCGGCGCCGTCGGCAGGCCCTCGTGGATCACGTTCATCGCGTCGAACCAGGTCCGCGCCGGGACCTTGCCGCCGTAGATGTTGCCGCCGTTGGCCCCGCACAGCCGGGGCGGATCGGTGTCGCAGATGCCCTGCGGCGACGTGCCGTCGCTGAAGGTCAGCACCGAACCCGCGTACTGCGGGGTGGCGCCCAGGAAACCGGCCGACTGGTGGGCCTCGGTGGTACCAGTCTTGGAGGCCACCGGACGGGTCCAGCCCGCGCCGCTGGCCGCGGCCGCCGCCGTGCCACCGCCGGTGTCGTCCTTGCTCATGCCGACGGCCATCGCGTTGGCCAGCGGCTCGTCCACGGCCTGCTCGCACGGGTCCTCGGTGATCGACACCGGGTTGCCGTTGCGGTCCTGGATCTGCTCGATCGGCGTCGGCGGGCACCACGTGCCGCCGCTCATGATCGTTGCGCCGACGTTGCTCAGCTCCAGCGGACTCGCCGGCGCGAACCCGAGGGTGAACGCACCGATGTTCTTCTGCTTGACGTCCTCGGCCTGCGACAGACCGCCGGAGCCGTTGGGCGTGACGGGGCTGCCCGAGGAGGTGTTGTGCAGCAGCGTCTGCCGCATCCCCAGCCGGACCGCCATGTCCACGGTCGGGTTCAGCCCGACCCGCTCCTGCAGCGCGACGAACGCGGTGTTCGGCGAGGTCGCCAGCGCCATCTGCAGCGTGCGCGGTCCAGGCGCGACGCCTTCGGCGTTGCCGACGGTGTAGGGCCGCGAGCCGTTCTTGTAGACCTGCGAGGTGTAGGAGCCGGGCGACTGGATCGTGTTGTAGATCCCCATGCCCCTCTCCAGGGCCGCCGCGGCGGTGAACACCTTGTAGATCGACCCGGCGCCGAACTTCGCGATGCCGCTGGGCAGCGCGTAGGACGTCTGTCCCTTCGAGGCGTCGATGCCGAAGTCGCGGTTGGCCACCAGCGCGCGCACCCGGTGCTTGTCCTTGCCGGGTTCGACGACGCTCATCACGTTGGCGATGCCCTTGGTCGTCTTCGGCACGCCGCGCTCGGCCGAGGCCTTGGCGGCGTCGGTGGCGCGCTTGTCCATCGAGGTGCGGATCGTGTAGCCGCCGGTCTTGAGCTGCTCCTCGGTGAACCCGGCGCGTTCCAGGTAGTCGATGACGTAGCGGCAGAAGAACCCGTCGGACGGCCCGGCGCCGACGCAGCCGTTGGGGATGTTCTGCAGCGGCGAGACCAGCCCGAGCGGGGAGTTGCGCGCCTCGGTGGCGGCCTCCGGGGTGATCCGGCGCTGGTCCTCCATCGCCTTGATCACCAGGTTGCGCCGGTTGAGCGCCTCACCGGGGTTGCTCTCCGGGTTCAGCGCGCTCGGGCTGTTGACCATGCCCGCGAGCAGCGCGGCCTGCGCGATCGTCAGCTTGTCCGGCGTGGTGCCGAAGTAGGTGCGCGCGGCCGCGGCGATCCCGTAGGCCTGGTTGCCGTAGGGCACGACGTTGAGGTAGCGGGCGAGGATCTGCTCCTTGTTGAGCTGCTTGTCCATCTGCAGCGCGATGCGGATCTCCCGCAGCTTGCGGCCCGGGGTCCGCTCGATCGCCTTGGCCTGCTTGACCGGGTCGTCGGCGGCGACGACGTGCACCAGGTAGTTCTTCACGTACTGCTGGGTGAGGGTGGAACCGCCCTGCGCGATCTCGCCGGACATCTGGTTGGTCACGGCGGCGCGCATGGTCCCGGCCCAGTCCACGCCCTGGTGGTCGAAGAACCGCCGGTCCTCGATGGCCACGATCGCCGCCTTCATCGTGTCGGCGATCTGGTCGGGAGCGGCCGGCGTCCGGTCCTGGTTGAACAGGTAAGCGATCGGCCTCCCATCCTTGTCTGTGACTGTCGTCACAAGCGGCGGTTCCTTGGTCATCATGTCCGTGGAAATGCTGTTGACGGCGTCCCCAGCGCGGTTGGAGACCACTCCGAGTGATCCCGCAACCGGGAAGAGCAACCCCGCGACCAACACGCCAGCCAGCACACACAGACCGAAAAGCTTCAACAAGCCGTCTCGGGCACGCACTCTGCCAGAGTAAATCGCACACGCTTTGTGACGGAGTGTCACGGCGCAAGTCCGCCCGATCTAGTGAGTTCCAAAGATAACGGGACGACAACCGTCGGTTGGTTGTGGAACCGCTGGGCTCTACAGTCCGTCTACGTCCAGCGACAGCACGGTTGCGGTTCGGCTCCCGACTTCCGAACCGCGGCATCCGGTGCCGGGGGGCTCCGGACGAAATTCGGTCGCCGACGATCCAGTGAGGAGCTGGGGGAACTCTATGTTTGAGCAGGGGGACTGGCGTGTTAACGCCGCATGTCGAGACCAGAACCCGGATCAATTGTTCGTTCGCGGGGCTGAGCAGCGCAAAGCGCGAATGGTTTGTTTTGGCTGCCCAGTGCGGACGGAGTGCCTCAGCGAGGCGCTCGACAACAAGATCGAATTCGGTGTGTGGGGTGGAATGACCGAACGGGAGCGGCGGGCTCTGCTGCGTCGTCGCCCGGATGTTCGTAACTGGCGCGAATTGCTCGAGGCAGCGCGTCAGGATTACTCCGATATCACCGAGTTCCAGGTGAGCTGATCCCCGAAAATGATCAGGCCGGGCGTCGACCGTGAAAACGGTAACGCCCGGCCTGATTTTTTGGATCTATTCGCCGGCGAGTCGTCGGCCGATCTCCCGCAGACCGGCCAAATCGTGCACATCGGACGGCAGCGCCGGCACACCGACGAGTGACACCTCCGGGTGAGCCCGGGTGAAGCGTGCGAGCATCCGCTTCTCCCGCTCGGCGATCGCGACCCGGTCCGCGTGCACCCGCAGCACCGCCGCCGCCAGCGGAGCCGAACCGGCGTCCTCGATCTCCTCGGCCACGGTGGTCGCCCGGGCGCCCGGCAGGTCGGCGACCACCGGGTGCGTCCGGTTGGCGACCAGCCCGACCAGCGGCATCGACTCCCCGGCCAGCCGCTCCACGAAGTAGGACGCCTCCCGCAGCGCGTCCGGCTCGGGCGCGGCCACCACGAGGAACGCCGTCCCGGGCGAGCGCAGCAGCCGGTAGGTCTGCTCGGCGCGCTGCCGGAACCCGCCGAAGGTCGAGTCGAAGGCCTGCACGAAGCGCGCCGCGTCGTTGAGCAGCTGGCCGCCGATGATCGTCGACACGGCTTTGGCGAACATGCCGAACGAGGCACCGACGATCTTGCGCAGCCCGCGCCCGCCCGCGCGCGCGGGAGAGGACAGCATCTTGATCAGGCGTCCGTCCAGCACGGTCGACAGCCGCTGTGGCGCGTCCAGGAAGTCCAGCGCGGAGCGGCTGGGCGGGGTGTCGACGATGATCAGATCCCACTCGCCGGAGGCGGCGAGCTGGCCTAGCTTCTCCATCGCCATGTACTCCTGCGTTCCGGAGAACGAGGTCGAAATGGTCTGGTAGAAGGGGTTGTTCAGGATCTGCTCGGCGCGTTCGGGGCCGGCGTGCATCTGCACCATGTCGTCGAAGGTGCGGCGCATGTCCAGCATCATCGCGTTCAGATCGCCCGCCGGGTCGAAGCCCTCCAGCGACACCTGCTTGGGCGTGTTGCCGAGCTCCCGCAGGCCCAGGGCCTGGGCGAGGCGGCGCGCGGGGTCGATGGTGAGCACGACGGTCTTGCGGCCGCGCTCGGCGGCCCGCACGGCCAGCGCGGCGGCGGTCGTGGTCTTGCCGACGCCGCCGGAGCCGCAGCAGACGACGACGTGGGTGTCGGGGTCGTCCAGCAGCGCGTCGACGTCGACCTGCGATGGCCGCAGCGGTTCGCTCATCGGGGGCTCCGGATGCCGTGTTCGGTGAAGATCTCGGCGAGCTCGTAGAGCTCGGCGACGTCGATGCCCGCGGTCAGGTCGGGCAGCGAGACGGTGGGCAGGTCGGTGGCGGCGAGCTGTTCGCGCGCGTCGTCCTCGGTCCGGTGCCGGATGGCGTGCTCGATGGTTTCGTGCACGAGCCCGTCGAGAGTGGTGCCGTCGACCTTGAGCCCGGCGGCTTCGAGTCCGGCGCGCACCCCGTCGGCGTCGACGTGGCCGTCGGCGGCGGCCGGGACGGTGCGCTCGGGCAGCCGGCCGGGCCGGACGCGGTTGAGCACGACGGCGCCGGGGCGCAGGTCGGCGGAGTCGAGCTCGTCGACGGCTTCGAGGGTTTCGCGCACCGGGAGCTCTTCGAGCAGCGTCACCAGGTGGACGACGGTGTCGCTGGAGTGCACGAGGCGCACGACGCCGTCGCTGTGGTCGCGGATCGGTCCGACCTTGGCGAGGTCGGCCATCGCCCGGGTGACGTCGAGGAACTTCACGACCCGGCCGGTCGGCGGCGCGTCCACCACGACGGCGTCGTAGACGTACCGGCCGCGCTCGTCGGTGCGGCCGACGCATTCCTTGATCTTGCCGGTGAACAGCACGTCCCGGAGGCCGGGAGCGAGCGTGGTGGCGAACTCGATGGCGCCCATCTTGCGCAGCGTCCGCCCGGCGAAGCCGAGGTTGTAGAACATCGACAGGTACTCCAGCAGCGCCGGCTCGGCGTCGATGGCCAGCGCCCGCAGCTCGCCCCCGCCGGGTGCGGCGGCGATCCACTCCTCGGAGTAGGGCAGCGGCGCGCTGTCGAAGAGCTGCGCGATCCCCTGCCGCCCCTCGACCTCGATGAGCAGCACCTTCTTGCCCCCGGTGGCCAGCGCCAGCGCGAGCGCGGCGGCGACCGTGGTCTTGCCGGTCCCGCCCTTGCCGCTGACGACGTGCAACCGCGCCTGGTTCAGCTCCCCGTCCCATGAGGTCACGCGGTCAGCCTAAGTCCCCGTCTCCCGCCCTGTCCCAACTCCTGTGATCGCAGTCCTCGAAGCGGCAACCTGGCATGCACGAGGAGTGCTGCGCGGAGTCCGCAGCGCCGCTCGATTTCCGCTCCTGGCACCGCTGGGCGGAGTGACCACGGAGTCTTGTCACTACGACGTAACCACCTGACCAGGCCGAGCACCCCGCCACTCAAGACGACCACCACGTCAGCAATTAGGCTGCCGCACATGCAGAAGTGGGAGTACGCGACCGTGCCGTTGTTGAGCCACGCGACCAAGCAAATCCTCGACCAGTGGGGCGAGGACGGCTGGGAGCTCGTCGCCGTGCTGCCGGGTCCGACCGGTGAGCAGATGGTGGCCTACATGAAGCGGCCGAAGGAGGCCTGACATGGGTCGGTGGACGGATCGCCTGGCGGAGCTGGGCATTCCGCTGCCCGAGGTGGTCAAGCCCGTGGCGGCTTACGTGCCCGCGGTGCGCACCGGTTCGCTGGTGTTCACGGCCGGGCAGATCCCGATGGTGGCCGGTTCCCCGGCGGCTCTGGGCAAGGTCGGTGCCGAGGTGAGCGCCGAGGAGGCTCAGCAGTGCGCCCGGATATGCGCGCTCAACGCGCTGGCCGCGGTGGATTCGCTGGTGGGCTTGGACTCGATCGTCCGGGTGGTGAAGGTCGTCGGTTTCGTGGCGTCGGCCGAGGGCTTCACGGGTCAGCCCGGTGTGGTCAACGGTGCTTCGGAGCTGCTCGGCGAGGTCTTCGGCGAGGCCGGGCAGCACGCGCGCTCGGCGGTGGGTGTCGCGGAGCTTCCGCTCGGCGTCCCGGTCGAGGTGGAGCTGGTCGTCGAGGTCGAGTGATCTCGGCATTTCGGACTTGTCGCGCGGCGTCGCCCCACGCGGGGTGACGCCGCGTTCTGCTCTCGTGCGCGCAGCGTGGTCGGCGGGGAAGTAGTGGTGATTTTTTCGGCGGTGGGGCTCCGAAGGTCAACCACGACCAGTACGCTGCGATCATCCTTGGTCTTCGTTCGCCTGTTCCGGCGTAACTCGGATGGGGGATGCTGATTTCAACGTGTTGCGCTTGGGTCGTTCAGGGGCTTGTACGACCCGATCAGTAGCACCAAAGTTCACCTGGAAGGGTGCAGTTGCGTCGGGGGAGCGGCGGGCTGGATCCGGAACCCGGAGTACTAGGCATGGAGGGGCGCCGTGGCAGTGCGTGAAACCGATCTGCTGTGCCACGAACTGTTGCTTCGGTTGGCCGGCAGGTTGTCCGACCGGCACCTGTGGCGATACCGCGACTGGCTGGCCGGCGGCGCGGCCGACGTCGTCGCGAGACTGCTGCCCGGCACGCTGGTCCGCGAGCGCATCGCGCTCGACGACGACGAGCACCGGCTGCTCTCGGACGCGCTGCTGCCGCTGGGCGCCGACCCGGCGATGGTCAACGCCGTGCTGCCCGCGGTCGTCGACACCACCCCGCACTACTCGTTCACCATCGAACCCCCGGCCGAGAACGTCGGCGACTCGGCGGTGCTGGTGCTCGGCGCGACGCTGCGCGGTCGCCCCGGCGTGCGCGAGGTGCGCAACACCTGGCGGCGCCGCGATTCCGGTGCCGCGAAGCTCGTCGTGCTGGTGTCCGCATCGGACGACTGCGTCGAACTGACCGGGGAGATCCAGCGGGTGCTGCGCGCGCTCGGCGACGCCGCACCGTGCGTCGAGGTCGTGCCCAAGGACCTGGAACCCACCCCGTACCACCGGATGGCGATCGAGGAGTCGGCGCTGGTGTGCGCGGGAGCTGAAGAATTCGCCGGTCGCCGCGGCTGAGCGGTCGGCAGCTAAAGGAGGCATTCGTGGTGGACGTTGCAGAGGCCGCCGGACCGGTCGACCGGCTGCACAGCCTCTTGCTGGCCATGACCGGGCGCGTCGATGACGACGGCATCGACGGCGCCCGCGAGCTGCTCGGCATGGGGCAGCCCGACGCCGGGGCCGAGTTCCTCGCCGGGTGCCTGCTGTCCGGGCGGATCGAGGTGACCACCGCCGAGCAGTACCACCTGCGACGGGTGCTCGACGAGACGCGCTCGAACCACCAGCTGGCCGACCGGCTCAACGTGGTCGAGTCGCTGCTCCCGGAGAACCACAAGTTCAGCGCCCCCGACTCCGACGACGCCGATCTGGAGCTGGCGCTCAAGCAGATCGGCGGTCGTCTCGCGGGGCTGCGCGGCCTGTGGGTCACCAACCGGACCACCCCCGCGGGCACCAGCTACGGCGCGGTGCCGCAGGGCGTGCTGCTGGCCGAGGTCGGCCCCGACGGGTCGGGTCCCGCGGCCGCCTTCCAGCTGATCTCGGCCCTGCGCCGGGCCGGTCTGCGCTACGCCGTGGACGTCTTCGCCACCGGTGCGGACCTGCCCGAGTACCACCGCGATGCGCTTTCGACGGCCCGGCGGGTGCGGTTAGACGTGGCCCCCGCGGAGAGGACGGCTCCCCCTGTAGTGCCACGCCCGGAGCAGGTCGTGGAGCACAGACAACCCGAGGAACCGCCGTCACCACCGCCCGCGCCGCCGGCCCCGGTGGACGAGCCCAGGCCGGAGGGGGTGTCGCACGCTGTGGCCGAGCCGCAGCACGAGTTTCCCGGTGAACCACCCGAGGATGCGCAACCCGAGACAGCGGCCGAGCAGACGGGTGTGATGATGCGCGTTCCCGCCGCGGTCGACGCCAAGCTGACCGACCGGGAGCGCAACCTGCTGCGCAAGCTGCACGAGGAGCTCGCGCACCGGGAGCAGGACGGTCCCGGCAAGCGCCAGGCCCAGGGCGAGGACGGCCGGACCTCCACCATGCCCGGCGGCACCGGCGGGTTCCCGCCGATAGCGGCCAACCAGCAGCAGGCCTACACCCCGCAGCAGCGCTGATCTTCCGGACGGTGTTCCGGGAGGTGTCGCCGACATAAGGTGGCGGGCATGGATCGTTCGCTGCCAACGGGATTCGTGCCCGAGGACCGGCCGGACAAGCCCGTCCGCCCCAAGGACGCGGCCACCGTGGTGCTGCTGCGCGACGGCTCGTCGGGCCCGGAGGTGTTCCTGCAGCGCAGGGTGAAGGGCATGGCCTTCGCCGGCGGGATGACGGTGTTCCCCGGAGGAGGTGTCGACCCGCGCGACGCGGACGCCTCGATCACCTGGAGCGGGCCGGAACCCGAGTGGTGGGCGCAGCGCTTCGGCTGCACCCCGGAGGTGGCTCGCGCGCTGGTGTGCGCGGCGGTCCGGGAGACCTTCGAGGAAGCCGGCGTGCTGCTGGCCGGGCCCGACTCGTCGACCGTCGTCGAGGACACCGGCGGCTACGCCGAAGCCCGGCAAGCCTTGGTGACCAGGGATGTTTCGCTCGCGGGGTTCCTCGCCGAGGAGAGCTTGGTGCTGCGCGCCGACCTGCTGCGCCCGTGGGCGAACTGGTTGACCCCGGAGCAGGAGCCGCGCCGCTACGACACGAGGTTCTTCCTGGCGGCGATCCCCGCCGGTCAGCGCGCCGACGCCGTCACCACCGAGGCCGCCGAGGCCTACTGGGCGACGCCGGACCAGGCGTTGGCCGACTTCCGCGAGGGCCGCTGCCACCTGCTGCCGCCGACCGAGGTCACGCTCACCGAACTCGCCGAGTTCGACGCGCTTTCCGCTGCTCTGACGGCTGAGCGGACGCTGATCAAGATCATGCCGAAGCTGATCGAGCGCGACGGCCGCTGGCACGCGGTGCTGCCCGGCGAACCCGGATTCGAGGAGGCCTGATGCAGCACCCCGCCTACGGCGAACTCCGCCCGGTCACCCCCTACGCGTCGGTGCTGCTCGCCGAGAACCCGAACCCGATGACGCTCGACGGCACCAACACGTGGGTGCTGCGCGACCCGGACTCGCGCGAGTGCGTGGTCATCGACCCGGGGCCGGGCGACGCCGAGCACCTGCGCCGGGTCGCCGAGCACGGTCCGGTCTCGTTGGTCCTGCTGACCCACCACCACGAGGACCACACCGGCGGCGTCGCCGAGTTCGTGCAGCGCACCGGCGCTCCGGTCCGCGCGCTCGACCCGACGCTGTGCCGCGACGCCGAACCGTTCGCCGACGGCGAGCCGATCGACGTGGCCGGCCTGGAGCTGCGGGTGATGACCACGGCCGGGCACACGGCCGACTCGGTCTGCTTCGTCGCCGAGCACGACGAGCCTGCGGTGTTCACCGGCGACAGCATCCTCGGCCGAGGCACCACGGTCGTCGCGCACCCCGACGGCCACCTGGGTTCCTACCTGGACTCGTTGCGCAAGATCGCGGCCCTGCCGCCGGGCGTCCGAGCCCTCCCGGGGCACGGCCCGGAGCTCGACGACGTCCGCGCGGTCGCCGAGTTCTACCTGGACCACCGCAGGCAACGGCTCACCCAGGTCCGCGAGGCGATCCGCTCGCTGGGCCGCGAGGTCACCCCGCGCCAGGTCGTCGAACTCGTCTACGCCGACGTCGACCGCTCGGTCTGGCCGGCAGCGGACCTCACGGTCCAAGCCCAGCTCACCTACCTCGCAGAACGAGGTGAGCTCTGACCCGTCCCGAGATCAGGTTCCGGCGAGGGTGAGGCTGGTCTTGCTGGGGAGGAGGGTGTTGCGGCGGAGGTAGAGGAGGACGGCGATCGCCGCTCCGGCTGCTCCGGCGACGAGGAAGGCCGTGGGCGGGCCCGTCATCTCCACGAGCTGGCCGCTGGTGGATTGGCCGATGGCCGAGCCCAAGGTCACCGAGGTGACGACCCAGCCGAAGGCCTCCGCGGCCGTGCCGGGCGGGGCTGCGAACTCGACCGCGACCGAGTGGGCCGTGGACTGCGGGGTGATCAGGCAGCCCGCGAGCAGCAGCATCAGGGCCAGGCCCAGCAGCGTCGTCGGCAGCGCCAGCAGCGCGACCAGGCCGGCGAAGCCGACCAGCAGCGCGGGCAGGCGCAGGTACATCGGGCGCGGCCACGGGTGCACGCCGTAGACCACGCCGACCGCCACCGAGCTCACCGAGGCCAGGCTCATCAGCAGACCGCCCATCGTTGGCTGGCCCGCCTCGACCGCTGCGGCCGGGACCGCGACCTCGATGAAACCGATGACCACGCCGAAGCCCAGCGCTGCCAGCGCCACCGTGCGCATCCCCGGAGCCGCGATGGCGCCCAGCAGGGCGCCCGCGTGCTCGCTCGGCTCCGGCCGCTGCGTGCGGGCCGCGCGGGTGCTCGCGAAGCCGACGCTGCCCAGCACCATGCACACCGCGCCCACGACGACGCCGGTGCCCGCCCACGGCATCGCCACCAGCAGGCCCGCCAGGCCCGGGCCGAGGATGAAGAAGACCTCGAGGCTGATCGCCTCGTAGGAGAACGCCGCCTCGCGCACCCGTCCCGGGGGCAGCAGGTGGCCCCACAGCGCGCGCGACGCCGAACCGATGTTCGGCTGCAGCAGTCCCATCGCGAACGCGCCGGCCACCACCAGCGGGGTCGCGGCACCCAGTTCGATCGCGGTCAGCGTCGCCACCACCGTGACCGTGAACAGTGCTGACGTCACGTACAACGGCTTGGACGGGCCCGTCCGGTCCACGATCCGGCCCTGCGCGACCGACCCCACCGCCACGCCGATCAGCTCGGCGGCCGAGACCGCGCCCGCGATGGCGAACGAGGAGCTCTCCCGCTGCACGTAGAGCAGCAGGGCCATGCCGATCATGGCGATCGGCAGGCGGCCGAGCAGCGAGGTGATGACGGCGGCTCGGGCGCCCGGAGCGGTCAAGGCCCTGCGGTAGTCGTTCAGCGACATGGATTGGGACACGCGAACCAGTATGCCGATTGTGGTACGCGGGTACCAACTCGTTCTTCACCTGCGGGGAACTCGGTGCGTGACGTTGCTTACTCAGAACGGGTGATGTGTGCAACCGAGCCCTCGGAACACACGTCTTGGTTGGTGAAGGGGGGTTGCTGGACAGCACGGACTTCCAGCATCTTCGAAGGGGAACACCTCAACACAGCCGCCTCCGGTGCCGAGGAATTCGGGGCCGAAGCACCGGGGGATCGGGGGAGCGTGGTTAGTCGTCGGGGGACGAACCACGCGAATGTGAAGGGGCTGGAGCGCCACGTCGGGGGTGGCGCCCAGCCCCTTCACATCTGTCACATCGCGGGGAACGGCACGCGCGGTCCTGCCGGCGTCAGCAGCAGCCGCCGCCACCGCCGCCGCCGTCACCGCCCCCGCAGCTGCCGCCGTCGCCCCCGCCGAAGCCGCCACTGTCGCTGCTGCCGGTGGTGCTCACGAAGACCCCACCCGAGCTCTTCCGACGGCGACCGTCGATGCGGTTCGAGCCGGCCATCGCCGAGCGGATCGTGACCACGAAGAAGAGCACCAGGGCGATCGCCACCCCGGCGATCACGAGGTTGGAATCCATCCGAAGACCCCTTTCGTCTGCGTCTCGTGGTGTGACGCGGACGACCTGGCCCCGGTTGCGCGATCGGGTCGGCAGGATTTTCCCGGCTTCCGCAGAACTCGCGCAGACGCGAAGAGACGCGGGGCGGGGGGGGTAACCCGGTCGGCCGCCCGCGCGCAGCGGCCGCCGCGCGGCAGCTTCGCGTTGTGTGCTCGCGTCGCCGCTCAGCGAGCGCGGCGGGCCAAGCGCTCCGGATCCAGGATCAGGACGCTCTTGCCTTCGAGACGCAGCCAGCCGCGGTGCGCGAAGTCCGCGAGCGCCTTGTTCACGGTCTCCCGCGAGGCGCCGACGTACTGCGCGATCTCTTCCTGCGTCAGGTCGTGGGTGACCCGCAGCAGACCCGCTTCCTGGCTGCCGAAGCGCTGTGCGAGCTGCAGCAGCGCCTTGGCGACGCGTCCCGGAACGTCAGTGAAGATCAGATCCGCGAGCATGCCGTTGGTGCGGCGCAGGCGGCGGGCCACCACGCGCAGCAGCTGCTCGGCGATCTCCGGACGCGTGGCGATCCACTGCCGCAGAGCGCCTCGGTCCATGCTCAGCGCGCGCACCTCGGTGACCGTGGTCGCGGTCGAAGTCCGCGGCCCGGGGTCGAAGATGGACAGTTCGCCGAACATGTCCGACGGCCCCATGATCGCCAGCAGGTTCTCCCTGCCGTCCGGGGATTTGCGTCCGAGCTTCACCTTGCCGGACTGAATGATGTAGAGCCGGTCGCCCGGCTCGCCCTCCGCGAAGATCACGTGTCCGCGCGGGAACTCGATCGGTTCCAGCGACTGTGCCAGTGCCTCCGCCGCGGCCGGCTCAACGCCTTGGAAGATGCCGGCCCGGGCCAGGGTCTCGTCCACCTCGTCCCTCCATGTTGAGACGCGGCGGCTGTCTGTGGTGCCGGACCCGCGTCAGCGCGTCTGGCGGTGTGCCGCCGATCACTACCAGCGATTCTAAGACTGGTCGCGCGAACGGCGAGTACGTAGCCTACCGGCGCGTCCCACCCTGCGTAGCTGGAACAGCTCCAGCGCACGTCCAATACCTTGCCGGAACAGCGCCCGCACCTCGTCGGGCCGGGCGTTCTCCAGCAACTCCTCCACCTCGTTCTCCTGCACCGCCACATGCCGCAGGCGGGCTTCCACACGCTCCATGAAGAGCGTGAAGAACATGATCACGAGCGGTACGACGATGACGAACCAGGCAGCCATCATGGTGTGAATCCTCGCTCATACCTTCGACGCCGGTTCAACCGGGGTCGTTTCGCGGGGTCGGTGACGGTGCCGCCACCTACCGTGTCGGGGCTCCTCCGTACTCTGGTGGGGTGCCGGAGCCTGCTCGAAACACCCGTGCCAAGTCCGCTGGAACCCCTCCTGACCAGCGGGTGACCCGATCTCGGAAGGGCGAGGAGACCCGATTGGGGCTCGTCCGGCGAGCGAGGCGGATGCTGCGCGCCTTGGCCGAAGCCTATCCGGACGCGCACTGCGAGCTGGACTTCAACACCCCGTTGGAGCTCGCGGTGGCGACCATCCTGTCGGCCCAGTGCACGGACAAGCGGGTCAACGAGGTCACGCCCGCGCTGTTCCGCCGGTACCCGACGGCCGCCGACTACGCCGGAGCGGAACGGGTCGAGCTGGAGGAGATGATCCGCTCCACCGGCTTCTACCGGAACAAGGCGTCCTCGCTGATGGGGCTGGGTGCCGCGCTGGTCGACAAGCACGGCGGCGAGGTGCCCCGCAAGCTCGACCAGCTGGTGAAGCTGCCCGGGATCGGGCGCAAGACGGCCAACGTCATCCTCGGCAACGCCTTCGACGTCCCGGGCATCACGGTGGACACCCACTTCGGGCGCCTGGTGCGCAGGTGGGGCTGGACCGAGCTCGAGGACGCGGTGAAGGTCGAGCACGCCATCGGCGAGCTGATTCCCCGGAAGGAGTGGACGATGCTCTCCCATCGGGTGATCTTCCACGGCCGCCGGGTCTGCCACTCCCGCAAGCCCGCCTGCGGCGCCTGCCTGCTGGCCAAGGACTGCCCCTCGTACGGCGCCGGGCCGACCGACCACGTGGAGGCGGCGAAGCTGGTCAGGGGGCCGGAGACGCCCAGGCTGCTGGAGCTCGCCGGCATCGTCGACGAGGTTCCGGACAAGACCGTGCAGAAGCAGGCGGCCAAGGAGCCCGTGGCGTGAATCTGCGTGCCTACCGGTCCGAGATCCAGTGGACCGTCGTGGTCGTGGTGCTCGCCGTCCTCGCGGCGATCGCGCTGTGGCCGCGCGACCACGAGCAGCGGTCCGGTCCCGCCGCCGCGCCGCCACCGGCGGAGCAGGTCGACCCGCAGCAGCGCTCCGCCGCCGCGCTGCAGCCGTGCCCGAGCGGCACCGGCGGACCCGCCGAGCTGGCCGGGACGACCGTGCAGTGCCAGGCCGACGGCAAGCCCGCCGACCTGGCCGGAGCCGTCTCCGGCGGGCCGACGCTGATCAACCTCTGGGCCACCTGGTGCGTGCCGTGCCGCACCGAGCTGCCCGCCCTGCAGGCCTACAGCACCGAGCCCGGGGCGATCCGGGTGCTGGGCGTGCAGGTCGACAGCGGCCCGGCGGAAGGTCTTGACCTACTGCGCGCGCTCGGCGTTCACTTCCCCAACGTGCATGACGGTGACAACCGGGCCCGGGCCGCGCTGCGGGCCCCCAACGTGCTGCCGGTCAGCTTCGTGGTGACCGCCTCCGGCGAGGTGCGGCGCATCGATCCACCGGTCGCGTTCGAGTCGCCGCACGAGGTTCGGGCCGCCGTCGAACGGACCCTGGGGGGCCAGTGAGCGACAACGGACCGCTGGTCGATCCTGCTGACCTGCCCGAATGGATGCGGACGCTGGTCAAGCGCACCGCCGACCTCGACCCCGGGCACTTCGGCTGGCCCAAGGACGCGCCGCCGCGCTCGGCTCGCGCCGCCGCCGTGCTGATCCTGCTCGGCGAGGACGAGCAGGGCCCGGACGTGCTGCTGCTGCGCCGCGCCGACGGCCTCAACTCGCACCCCGGTCAGGTTGCCTTCCCCGGTGGCGCGCTCGACGATGTCGATCGTGGTCCGGTGGATGCCGCGCTCCGCGAGGCGGTCGAGGAGGTGGGGGTGCTGCCGGAGGGCATCCGCCCGGTGGCCACCCTGCCCGAGCTGCACGTCCCGCACAGCGGGTTCCGGGTCACCCCGGTGCTCGCGCACTGGACCGAGCCCTCACCGGTCGCGCCGGTGGACCTGGGCGAGACCGCGGCCGTGGCGCGCGTGCCGATCTCCTGGCTCACCGATCCCGAGAACCGGGTGCGGGTGCGGCTGAGCAGCGGCATGGCCGGCCCTGCGTTCCTGGTCCCGGGGATGCTCGTGTGGGGTTTCACCGGCGGCCTGCTGGCCGGGCTCCTGGAGCTGGGCGGCTGGTCGCGCAGCTGGAACCGCGCTGACGTGCGAGAGCTCGACGAGGCGTGGCGGGCCGCGGAGGAAGCCGACGACATCGGCTTCGGCCGTTCCTGAGGGGTGGCGGAGACCTCCTTGGCAGCCCGGCTTCGCCGTTCTGTTAGCTGACCATGAGACGGTGGTGCGACTGATCGTCCGTCGCGAGGGGTGAGTGGGTGAACTGGGTCGACCTACTGGTGGTGCTGCTGGCACTGCTCGCCGCGGTCTCCGGGGCTCGGAGCGGTCTGGTCACCGCACTGCTGTCCTTCGTGGGCGTGTTCATCGGAGCCGTGGTGGGCCTGAAGGTCGCGCCGCTGCTGCTGGACAACGTGGACAGTCCGGTCGCCCGGCTGGCCTTCGGCGTCGGCATCGTGGTCCTGCTGGTCGCCTTCGGCGAGACCTTCGGGATGTGGGCGGGCCGCGAGCTGCGAGATCGGATCACCTCGCCGCGCATCGCCGGGGTCGACAACGCGCTCGGCTCGGTGCTGCAGTTCCTGGCGGTGCTGGTGGTGGCGTGGCTGGTGGCCTTGCCGTTCACCTCGGCCACCGCGCTGCCCGGTCTGGCGTCGGCGCTGAGCCGGTCGCAGGTGCTCAGCGCGGTCAACTCGGTGATGCCGCCGCAGGCCCGGGCGCTGCCCGACGACCTGCGCAAGATGCTCGGGATGTCCGGTTTCCCGGAGGCCCTGGAGCCGTTCTCGGAGACCCCGGTGGCCGAGATCGCGCCGCCGGACCCGGCGCTGTCCGGGAGCGAGGTCGTCCGCAACGCGCAGCCCAGCGTGGTCAAGGTACGCGGCCGGGCTTCCTCGTGCGCCCGCGCGCTGGAGGGCACGGGTTTCGTCATCGCCCCGCACCGGGTGATGACCAACGCCCACGTCGTGGCCGGCACCGACCGGGTGGCCATCGAGATCGGCCGAGGTGACTTCGACGCCGAGGTCGTGATGTACAAGCCGGACGTGGACCTGGCGATCCTGTCGGTCCCGGACCTCGACGCCGAGGCGATGACGTTCACCTCGAATGCGGCGCACCCGGGCGACGACACGATCGCGCTCGGCTACCCGCTGGACGGCCCCTACACGGCTTCGGCGGGCCGGGTCCGGGAGCGCATCCGGTTGCGCGGCCCGGACATCTACGACGAGGCGACCGTGGTCCGCGACGTCTACACGGTTCGCGGCCGGGTGCAGAGCGGCAACTCCGGTGGGCCGCTGGTCAACCCGGAGGGTGAGGTCGTGGGCGTGGTCTTCGGCGCTGCCGTGGACGACCCGGAGACGGGCTTCGCCCTCACCGCGGACGAGGTCGCCGACGAGGTGGAGGCGGCTCCGCACCTCAACACCCCGGTCCCCACGGGCAACTGCACGAACTGACCTCCTCGGACTTGAGGGGTGGTTCTCGTCCACACCGTCCGCGATCGATGTCGCTCCTGTCCGGACAGTGTGGACGCGGAGACGAGAAAACCGCGGCGGTCCCTGGAGGGTCCGCCGCGGTTCCGCGAGGTGTGAGCGCCCGGTCGAGTCAGCCCGCGGTGGGTTCCTCGGCGTGGCGGCGCTTGGTGATGTTCTTGGTCTCCTTGAGGGTCTCCATCGTGCGCTTGGGGGCGCGGATCTTGCGGACCTTCAGGAAGCCCAGCAGCGCGAACAGGCCGGCGACCAGCAGCATCGCCAGGAAGACGATGCCGAAGGCGGCCCAGCGCCACAGGCCGATGGCGTCCAGCGCCTCGGCGGCGGTGAAGAACAGGAAGAACAGGCTGAAGCCCAGCACGCACAGGGCGAGGATGAAGTAGACGCTGCCGCGGAGCGCCTTCTTGACCTCACCGGTGATCTCGGACTTGGCGAGCTCCACTTCGGAGCGGACCAGAGTGGACAGGTGCGTCGTGGCGTCTTTGACCAACGCGCCGATGGACTGCCCGTCGGGAGCAGTGCCCTCCTCGGACAACGGAATGGAGTTCACCGCACTCCACTCCGCACCCTCACGGCTGCCGTTGGTGCTCTTCTGGGCGCTGTTCACGGCCACCATCGTGCCACGGGAGATCAGCCACGTGCCCATCGACTCGCGATGCGTTACCCGTGAGTGACATTCCCACCGGCCTCATCAGCGGCTTCGCCGTTGAACTTGCGCCCGCGCCGCACGAGCGCCGCCGCGGCCAGCAGGGACGCGACCGCGGAGGCGATCAGCACCGCGGCCTTGGCGCGCTCGGCCGCCGCGCCCTCCAGGGCGAGTTCGGTGATCAGCAGGCTGACGGTGAAGCCGACCCCGCCGAGCATCGCCAGCGCGCCCATGTCCAGCCAGGACACCGAGGTCGGCTTGTTGCCGATGCGCAGCTTCACCGCGATGTAGGACGTGGCGAAGATGCCGACGAACTTGCCGACGACCAGGCCGAGCATCACGCCGATCGCGACCCGGTCGGAGAAGGTTGAGGTCAGCGCCTCGCCGTCGACCGGGACCCCGGCGGCGAAGAACGCGAACACCGGCACCACCAGGCCCGCCGACCAGGGCTGCAGCCGGTGCTCCAGCCGCATGGCGGGGGAGGCTTCCTCGTCCGGGTCGGTGCGCACGCGGGTGAGCAGGCCCAGCGCGACGCCGGCGATGGTGGCGTGGATGCCGCAGCTGTGCACCGCGATCCAGGTCGCGACCGCCAGCGGCAGGTAGATCCACGGCGAGCGGACGCGCTTGTGCTGCAAGAACCAGTACAGCGCGCACAGCGCGACGGCGATCAGCAGCGCGATCAGGTCCAGGCCGGAGGTGAACACGACGGCGATCACGATGATGCCGCCGAGGTCGTCGACCACGGCGAGGCTGAGCAGGAACACCCGTGCCGCGGTCGGCATCCAGGAGCCGGTCAGCGCGAGCACGCCGAGCGCGAAGGCGATGTCGGTGGCCACCGGGATGGCCCACGCGGTCTCGTGACCGGGAGCGCCGATGCTGATCGCGAAGGCCAGCCCGGCCGGAACGACCATGCCGCCGGCGGCGGCGATCACCGGCAGCAGCGCGCTGCGGATGTTGGACAGCTCGCCGATCACCAGCTCGCGCTTGAGCTCCAGGCCCGCGACGAAGAAGAAGATCGCGAGCAGTCCGTCCTTGGCCCACTCGCCGATGCTGAGGTCGAGGTGCAGCAGGTGCGGTCCGACCTCGAAGTCGCGGATGGCGGTGTAGAAGGGGCTCGCGGGGGAGTTGGCCAGCAGCAGCGCGATGGCGGCGGCGGCGAGCAGCACCATGCCACCGACGGTCTCGGTGCGCAGGTAGGCCCCGAAGTCGAAGGTGCGGGCGCGGTTGCGGTCGAACAAGACGGCTCCGTTCGTGGGCAGCACGATTCGATCGCCGACCAGACTTCCCGGCACACCTGCGGTCGACCCTAACATCCGCCGGTCGGACCAGTTGCGGGCTCAAACACCGCAGAGCGGTCGTCATCGCAGGTCAGAAGGGCCTTCAAAAAGATGGGAGGGCGCCCTCGCAACGAGGACGCCCTCCCGTGCACGGCTGATGACGATCAGTCGTCGCCGGACTTGAGTCCCTTGGAGATGAGGTCCATGACCGAGGAGTCGGCGAGGGTGGTGACGTCGCCGACTTCGCGGTTTTCGGCGACGTCGCGCAGCAGGCGGCGCATGATCTTGCCGGAGCGGGTTTTGGGCAGT
>NZ_JAWLNX010000014.1:0-186788 GCF_035320975.1 Saccharopolyspora mangrovi
CTACAAGATCCCGCGTTACGTGCACGTGGTCGAGGAGTTCCCGATGACGGTCACCGGCAAGGTCCGCAAGGTCGAGATGCGAGAACGAGCCCGCGAACTCCTCGACCTCTGACCCCCGAGGGTGGGGCGAGCAGCGCTGGTTATCGCCTGGTAATTCTGTGCGGGTGGCGGAGTCCCGGGTGGGGCTTCGCCCGCATCGGTCGACGGGAGCGGGATGCGAATCGGGGAGCTGGCGGAGCGGACGCGGATTCCGGCCCGGATGCTGCGGTACTACGAGGAGCAGGGGCTGATCACCCCGCGACGGCTGGACAACGGCTACCGGGACTACGACGAGTACCTGGTGGACCGCGTCCTGAAGATCCGCGGACTGCTCGACGCGGGCATCCCCACGCGGATCATCGGCGACATGCTGCCCTGCCTGAACCAGTCGCAGGACATCGTGGTGGCCAACCCGGACCCGGAGCTGCGCGAACTGCTGGAACGCGAGCGCGACCGGATGACGGAGAAGATCGAGTTCCTGACGCACAACCGCGACGCGATCTCCCGCTACATCGACGCCCTCGGACGCGCCGAGCAGGAGATGACGGTCACCTCAGATTGACCGCCGACACCGTGCGCAAGACGCTGGGCGTCTCCGACGAGTTCAAGCTCCTGTTCGGCATCGCGTTCGGGACCGCGAAACCCGATTCACCGGTGCGCGATCTCGACATCGGGCGGGTTCCGCTGCCGGAGAGCGTGGTGCTGCACGACACCCCGCTGTGGTGAGCTCAATCCCGGTGGTGGGCGAGCAGCGCGTGGGCCGAGTCGGCTCCGGTGGCGGGTTCGGTGTGGACGACCGCGGTCGTCAGGCGCGGAACCTGGTGCACCAGTTCGTGTTCGACGTCGTGGGCCAGGCGGTGGGCCCGCTCCACGGTCAGCGCGGGATCGACGGCCACGGCCAGTTCGGCGTGCAGGCTGTGGCCGATCCAGCGCATCCGCACCCGGTCGACGCCCCGGACCCCGGTGACTTCTGAGGCGGCGCGTTCGGCGAGGTCCACGGTGCGCGGGTCGACCGCGTCCAGGAGCCGGTGCAGGACCTGCTTGGCCGCGTCGCGCAGCACGAACAGGATCGCCACCGTGATCGCCAGGCCGATGATCGGATCGGCCACCGGGAAGCCCAGCGCCACACCGGCGGCACCGAGCACCACGGCCAGCGAGGTGAATCCGTCGGTGCGGGCGTGCAGCCCGTCGGCGACCAGCGCGGCTGAGCCGATCTGACGCCCGACGGAGATCCGCCAGCGCGCGACGAGCTCGTTGCCGGCGAACCCGATCAGGCCCGCGGCGGCGACCACCCACAGGTGCTGCACCGGCCTCGGCTCGATCAGCCGGAGCACCGCCTCGTACCCGGCGAACGCCGCCGAGGCGGCGATGATGAGCACCACCACGACCCCGGCGAGGTCCTCGGCCCTGCCGAGCCCGTAGGTGTAGCGCCGGGTCGCCACGCGCCGGCCCAGCAGGAACGCGATGCCCACCGGCAGCGCGGTCAGCGCGTCGGCGAAGTTGTGGATGGTGTCGCCCAGCAGCGCCACCGAGTGCGTGTGCAGCACGAGCACGAGCTGCGCGATCGCGGTGACCAGCAGCGCCGCGAACGACCACACCAGGGTGCGCAGGCCGCGCCGGCTGGTCTCCAAGGCCGTGTCGAACCGGTCGGCGCTGTCGTGGCTGTGCGGCGTCACCGCGTGCGTGACGTGGTGCCACCACCTCCGGCGAACCTCGCCGTGCCCGTGCCCGTGCCCGTGCCCGTGGCCGTGGGGGTGCTGCGCCATGAACTCGCCACCTCCGCTCGCGTGCGTCCGCTTGAAGAATGCCCTGGTCGGAGGCAACATGCAAGCATGCGCGCGCACGACAACATGGCAACAGCCAACGGCTCGCAGCAGCCGGACGACGCCCGGTTCGCGGTGGCGGCGGAGGTGCTGCGGCACCTAGCCGACCCGACCCGGCTGCACCTGCTGCGCCTGCTGACCACCGAGCAGGACGTCAGCACGCTGACCGACCAGGTGGCGGCTTCCCGCTCGTCGGTCTCCCAGCACCTGGGGCGGCTGCGCCTCGCCGGACTCGTCCAGTCCCGCCGCGAGGGGCGGCGGATGCTCTACCGGATCGCCAGCGATCACCTGGCCGCGCTGGTCTCCGAGGCCCTCGAGTTCGCCGATCACACCGTCCACGGCATCCCGCACCACACCGACGCCCCGGACTGACCGCTACCGTCGGGGCGGAGTCAACCGAGATCGAGGAGCGATCGATGCCGCACGTGAACATCAAGCACTTCCCGAAAGAGGTCACCGACGAGCAGAAGCGCGCGCTCGCGGAGTCGATCACGGCAGCCTTGATCGAGCACCTCGGCACCCGCGACGGAGCCGTGTCGGTCACGCTGGAGCCGGTGGAGAAGGAGGTCTGGAACGACACCGTCGTCGAACCCGAGATCAAGGGCCGTTCCGACCTCCTGATCAAACGTCCCGACTACCTCTGACGACGCGGCGTCGAGGCGGTCAGCGGCCCGCCGGGGCTTCGGTGAACAGCTGCGGGGCGATCTCCAGGCCCTGGGCGAAGTTCTGCTCGACCTCGGCCTTCTCCTCCGGGTTGGGGAGGTCGTTCGCGCAGTCGGTTCCGGCGCTGGCCCCGGACATCAGGTCCTCGCAGACGCCGGTCCGGTTGTCGGGCAGCCCCAGGATGTGCCCGAGCTCGTGGGTGGCGATGCGCGGGACGTGGTGGCCCTCGTTGACCGCCTCCCGGCCCATCCACACCGTGCCCGCGCCGAGCGAGTCGGTCTGGGCGCGCGGCCAGCCGTCGTCGGCGAGCACCGTGAGGTCGGCCTGCCCGTCGGTGGCCTTCTCGAACTTGACGTTGGTGACCTGGGCGTTCCACGTCGCCGTCGCCTCGTCGATGGCGGCCTGGAACTCCTGGGCGTGGCTCGCGTCGTAGGTGACGATGTGCGGTTCGGCGGCGTCACCGGAGACCGCTCCCGCCAGCGGTGCGCCCGCTACCAGCAGAAACGCCGTCGCCACACCGGCGAGCGCGGTGGTCGTCGAAAACCTGGGCATGTCGGCTCCTCACTGTCGGACGTGCTCATCGGGAGGCGATGAGCACGTCCGGAGGCTAGGCACGAACCCCGCGACGATCCGGACACTGGCGGATACCCGCCATTCCCACCCTTCTTCACAGTCCTATGTGGATTTTTCGGGCGTGCTCGCACGGCACCGGTTGACGATTTTGCCAGAATTTCCCGCGATCAGCGTCCGCCACGTCCGGTCAACTCCACTGAAGACCGCCTCAGTAGCGGCGGTCGATGACGGAGTTGTTGGCGGCGGTCCAGCGGATGAAGCCGTGCTGGAAGTTGTTCTGCCTGCCGCCCGAGACCGAGAACTCGCCGGTCGTCGGGTAGCCCAGGTACGAGCGCTCCCAGCCCAGCACCGCCCAGCGCTCCCGGATCCGGCCGTAGACCTCGTGCGACCAGGTCTGCGGTGTCCAGTAGATCGACGCGGCCTTGCTGAAGTGGTTGTACCGTCCCACCTGGTCGGGCGTGATGCTCTCGTCGGTGGTCGGGTAACCCATCGGCCCGGTTTCCCAGCCGAGCCGGCTCCACAGGTCGCGGTTCGCACCCCAGATGCCGTGCGCGCCGGTCTGCGGTGTCCAGTAGATCGACGACGCCTTGCTGAAGTGGTTGAACCGCCCGACCCGGTCGGGAGTGCCGGTCTCGTCGGTCGTGGGATAGCCGACGGGGCCGACTTCCCAGCCCAGCCGCGCCCACTGCTCGCGGATCCCGCCCCACACCGCGTGCGACCAGGTGCCGGGCGTCCAGTAGATCGACGCGCCGTTGGTGAAGTGGTTGTAGCGGCCCACTCCGTCCGGTGTGGACGTCTCGTCGGTGAGCGGAGCGCCGAAGAACGCGTGCCCGCCGAGTTCGAGGTACTTGGCGAGGTTGGCGCCGTGCACCGCGTGCACGCCGGTCTCCTTGGTCCAGTACAGCCTGCCGTTGGCGTAGGAGCGGTGGTGCACCGGCCCGTCGGTGATCTCCGGTCCGGTCGGCGCGCCCAGCAGTGCCCGCAGCCCGGGATCGGTGCTGTAGCGCTGGTCGATCACCGACAGGTACTCGGCGCGCAGCGTCTGATCGGCCGGGCCCATCGTGATGAACCGGGACCGCGCGGTCGGCCCGTCGACCCACCGCGAGAACGTCGACCCGCCGTCGGTGGCCGTCTCGGCGGCCAGCACGTCCAGCTGCGCGCCTTCGGTGACCATCGCCGAGCTCGCCCCGCCTTCGACGGGGATCTGCAGCGCCGCCGGGACGTTGCTGGTCAGCGTCAGCAGGTGCTCGCGCGGGTGGGCGACGTAGCTGGCCGAGGAGGTGACGCCCTCGGCATCGGTCGCGGTGGCGGTGAACTGCATCCGCGCGTCCGGGTGGTCGGTGAACGCGGTGTCGAAGTCGGGCCCCTGCGCGCCGCTGCCCGGGTGGTCGTGGCAGGTCGTCTCCTCCGGGCAGTGCACGACCGAACTCGTCCACGTCACCTCCAGCGGCCCGTCCTCGGCGTCTGTGGCCTCCGCCGACAGCTGGATCGGGTCCCCGACCGCGTAATCGGCCTGCGCGGGCGGTGTCAGACTCAGCGCGGGGGAGTGGTTCGACGGGGCCACGACGATGTCGAGCCGGTCGGCGGCGTTGAACGGGTCGCGCACGGTCAGCCTGGCGGTGAACCGCGGCGCACCCGGCGCGTAGGTGTGCGTCGCGCGGACTCCCGTGGCGGTGGTGCCGTCACCGAACTCCCAGTCGTAGCGCAGGTTGTCGCCGTCGAAGTCCAGCGAACCGGAGGCGTCGAAGGTGACTGTGCGGGTGGCCGGGTCGGTGGTCGTGGTGGCCTCTGCCACCGGCGGGTTGTTGGCCGACGAGTAGCTCAGGCGGCGGAGGGAGCCGCCGTAGATGTCGGCGTAGACCAGGTCGCCGTTGGGCGCGGCCTCGAACTTCACCGGCCCGCCGATGTCGGTGCTCAGCGGTGGGCTCTGCGGCGCTTGCGCCAGGTTCCCCTGGTCGTCCAGCCGCAGGCTCCACAGCTTGCGCTGGCTGAAGTCGCCGAAGAAGTACGCGCCCCGATAGGCCTCCGGGTAGCTCTCGCCCTGGTAGGTGATGCCGCCGGTGACGCTGTTGCCCTGGTCCGTGCCGCTGCCGTGGTGGTACTCCCACACCGGGGGCGTGTTGGCGACGTTGGCGCACTCGGGACGCTCGGCGTAGCCGGGAGCGGGGTGGTTCCCCTCCCAGCAGGGCCACTTGTAGTTCTGCCCCGGCCGCACGGCATCGACCTCTTCCCAGGTGCTGTAGCCGACGTCGCCGAGGATCGGCGCCCCGGTGGTGGGGTCGAGCGACAGCCGGAACGGGCTGCGGAAACCGCTGGCGTAGACGCGACTTCGCCACGAGTTCGGGGACGACGGCTGGAAGTGCGGGTTGCTCGCCACGCCGCGGCCGTCCGGCGTGATGTGCACGACCTTGCCCGCGGGCGAGTCCAGGTTGAACGCCTGGAACGCGGCGGGGTCGGTGAACCGGAAGTCGGCCAGGTCGCCGATGGACACCCACAGCGTGCCGTCGCGCGCGGCGACGATCCCGGTCATGCCGTGGACGTCGGAGAAGGTCCTGGTCTCGAAGATCACCTGCTCCTGCGCGAGCCCGGTCGGCTCCGGGCTCCCGGTGACCGTCCAGCGCGCGAGCCGCAGCAGGTAGCCGCTGGCCCCGTCCGGGACCGAGCGGGCTAGGTAGATGTGCCGGGACGTTTCGAAGTCGGGTGCTGCGGCGATGCCGACCAGCCCGAGGTCCTGCACGGTGTCCACCGGCAGGGTGGCCAGCGAGTTGACCTTGCCGCTGGTCGACACCCACGCCACCTTCCCCTTCTTGCCGGTGCTGAGCACGCTGTTGTCCGGCAGGTGCGTGAAGTCGGTGAGGTCGTTGGGCGCCTGTCCGCTGGGCTGGTCGCGCAGCACGAACCCGGGCGGCAGCGACGGCGCGGCCGAGGCCTCGGGCGGTGGTGGGGCGGCGATCAGCCCGACGGCCATCGCCAACGCGCACAGCACCGCGCATGCCTTCGAACGATCGACGTCGATCATCACCGTTACCCCAGTTCAGCCGGGAACAAAGCAACTGTGCCGCGTTCCCGACAAGAACAACCAGGGCCCTCCGACCCAGCCCGGCACGGGCTGCGAAGAATTCCGCCCGGTTCGGGGTGGCGTGGTCACCTCGCGTTACAGGAGTTCCCCGCAGTGTGACAACACGCACTCGCGCAGGCGTGTGGTGCGGCGTTGATCTGCTGGAGATCGTAGGCTGGTCAGTCTGCCGCGAGTGGGTCGTTCGGACCACCGCACAGCCGACAGGAGAAGGATGCCCGTGGGTTCACGTCCAGACCTCAGCTTCGAGACCTCGCAGTCGGCGGAACGGCGGCTGCGGTGACGCTGACAACGGCACGTGAACCGCTGCGGGAGACCTCGACCGGCGCGCTGTTCTGGTCGGACTTCGCCCCGGACCAGCGCACCCTGATCGACCTCCTCCACGCCACCGCCAAGCGCCACCCGGACGCCCCCGCGATCGACGACGGCTCGTCCGCGCTGACCTACCGCCGGCTGCTCGGCGAGGTCGGCGCCGTGCGCGAGCGGCTCGCGAAATCCGGTATCGGCGCAGGTGACAGGGTCGGCATCCGCATCCCCTCGGGGACCAACGAGCTGTACGTGTCGATCCTGGGCGTGCTGGCCGCGGGCGCGGCCTACGTGCCCGTCGACGCCGACGACCCCGACGACCGCGCCCAGCTGGTGTTCGCCGAGGCCGACGTGTGCGCGGTACTGACCGGCGGCGGAGCGGTGGAGCGGCTGCGCACACCGCAGGGCAACCCCGGCGAACCGGCCCCGGCCGACGACGCCTGGATCATCTTCACCTCCGGCTCCACCGGCAAGCCCAAGGGCGTGGCCGTCACCCACGCCTCCGCCGCGGCCTTCGTCGACGCGGAGGCGCGGTTGTTCCTCACCGACGAACCCATCGGGCCCGGCGACCGGGTGCTGGCCGGGCTGTCGGTCGCCTTCGACGCCTCCTGCGAGGAGATGTGGCTGGCGTGGCGCCACGGCGGCTGCCTGGTGCCCGCACCGCGCGCGCTGGTGCGCACCGGCGTCGACCTCGGCCCCTGGCTGGTGGCGCAGCGGATCACCGTCGTGTCCACCGTGCCGACCCTGGCCGCGCTGTGGCCGGTCGAGGCGCTGGAGGACGTGCGGCTTCTCATCCTCGGCGGCGAGGCCTGCTCGCAGGAGCTGGCCGAACGCCTGGACGTCGAAGGCCGGGAGGTGTGGAACACCTACGGACCCACCGAGGCGACCGTGGTGGCCTGCGCGGCTCAGCTCAGCGCCGACCAGGAGGTCCGCATCGGCCTGCCGCTGGCCGGCTGGGAGCTCGCGGTCGTCGACGACCGGGGCGAACCGGTCGCGATGGGCGGGACCGGCGAGCTGGTCATCGGCGGCGTCGGCCTCGCCCGGTACCTCGACGTCGACAAGGACGCCGAGAAGTTCGCGCCGCTGCCCTCGCTGGGCTGGTCGCGCGCCTACCGCAGCGGTGACGTCGTGCGCGCCGAACCGGAAGGCCTGCTGTTCGTCGGACGCGCCGACGAGCAGGTCAAGCTCGGCGGCCGCCGGATCGAGCTCGGCGAGGTGGACGCGGCGCTGGCGGCCCTGCCGCACGTGGCCGGTGCGGCCGCCGCGGTGCAGACCACGGCCGCCGGCAACCAGGTCCTGGTGGGCTACGTCGTGACCGGCAGCGACGAGTTCGTCCACGACGCCTCCGTGCGGCAGCTGCAGGAGCGGCTGCCGGCCGCGCTGGTGCCGCTGCTGGCGGTCGTCGACGACCTGCCGACCCGCACCTCCGGCAAGGTCGACCGCGCGGCGCTGCCCTGGCCGCTGCCCCACCCCGGGACCTCCTCGGACGCCGCAGAGCGTGCGCTGACCGGCACCGAGTCGTGGTTGGCGCAGGGCTGGGCGGAGATCCTCGGCGTCGAGGTCGCCGACCCGGCCGCCGACTTCTTCGCGAACGGCGGCGGCAGCCTCACCGCCGCGCAGCTCATCGCCCGCATCCGGCTGCGCCACCCGCAGGTGTCGGTCGCCGACATCTACCAGGAATCGACGCTCGGCGGACTCGCCGCGCACCTCGACGCGCTGGACGCGGCCACCGAGAACCCGCAGCACGAGGTCGTGCCGACACCGCGCCGCACCGGACTGCTGCAGCTGCTGATCATGCTGCCGATGCTCGGGCTGGTCGGGCTGCGCTGGCTGACCGCGCTCGCGGCCCTCGGCAACGTCCTGACCTGGACCGGATCTGTGGGGTTCCTGCCGACCGCGTCCTGGTGGTGGATCGCGGGGGCCTGGCTGGTGCTGTTCACCCCGGCCGGGCGCATCACGATCTCGGCCGTGGGCGCGCGGTTCCTGCTCGACGGGGTGCGCCCAGGCACCTACCCGCGCGGGGGTGGTGTCCACTTGAGACTGTGGGCCGCGCAGCAGCTCGCCGAGTTCTCCGGCGCCACAGGCGTTTCCGGCGCCTCCTGGACCGCCTACTACGCGCGGGCGCTGGGCGCGAACGTCGCCGACGACGTCGACCTGCACTCGCCGCCGCCGATCACCGGCATGCTCAAGATCGGCAAGGGCGCCGCCGTCGAACCCGAGGTGGACCTCTCCGGCTACTGGGTCGACGGCGACCGGGTGCACATCGGCAAGATCCGGATCGGTGCCGGATCCCGCGTCGGCGCGCGCAGCACGCTGCTGCCGGGCGCGCGCATCGGCAAGCGCGCCGAGATCGCCGCGGGCTCCACCGTGCACGGCTCGGTGCCCTCCGGGCAGCGCTGGTCGGGATCTCCGGCCAGCCGGGTGAGCAAGTCCGCGCAGGCCTGGCCGACCTCGCGCCCGCCCAGGTCGCGGACCTGGGTCGTGCTCTACGGCATCTCCTCGATGCTGCTCGGGATGCTGCCGGTGGCCGCAGCGGTGCCCGGTGCCGTCCTGCTCGGTCGCGCGATCGCCGGTGCACCGGACCTCGCTTCGGCGCTGGTGCGGATCCTGCCGGTGGTGCCGCTGGCGGGCGCGTCCTACTTCCTGGCCTACGCGCTGCTGGTGCTGGTCTGCGTCCGCGCGCTGAGCATCGGCTTGCGCGAGGGCTACCACCCGGTGCACGGCCGCGTCGCGTGGCAGGCGTGGACGACCGAGCGGCTGATGGACATGGCGCGCGTCGGCCTGTTCCCGCTGTACGCGAGCCTGATCACGCCGGTGTGGCTGCGGCTGCTGGGCGCCAAGGTCGGACGCGACGTGGAAGCCTCCACAGTGCTCGCGCTGCCGAAGATGACCGAGGTCGCCGACGGCGCGTTCCTCGCCGACGACACGATGGTCGCCGCCTACGAGCTCGGCGGCGGGTGGCTGCACGTGGCACCGGCGCGCATCGGCAAGCAGGCGTTCCTCGGCAACTCCGGGATGACCGCCGCCGGACGCCGCGTGCCCAAGCGTGGGCTCGTCGGCGTGCTGTCGTCGACTCCGCGCAAGGCCAAGAAGGGTTCGTCCTGGCTGGGCATGCCGCCGATGCCGCTGCGGCGGTCGGTGGACCGGGCCGACCGGAGCCGGACGTTCGCGCCGCCGCTGCGGCTCAAGCTCGCCCGCGCCTTCGTCGAGCTGTTCCGGATCGTCCCGGTCCTGCTCAGCGTCGCCCTGTCGGTGCTGGTGCTCGCCGGGCTCGCCCAGCTGCACGCCAGCGTCGGGATGCTCGGTGCGGCGTTGCTGGCGGGACCGGTGGTGCTGGGCGCCGGTCTGGCGGCCTGCCTGGTGGCGACCGCGGTGAAGTGGCTGCTCGTCGGGCGCTACCGGGCCGGTGAACGCCCGCTGTGGTGCTCGTTCGTGTGGCGCACGGAGCTGGCGGACATGTTCGTGGAGGTGCTGGCGGTGCCGTGGCTGATCGGTTCGGCCGTCGGCACCCCGCTGCTGACGATGTGGCAGCGCAGCATGGGCGCGAAGATCGGCCGCGGCGTGTGGCTGGAGACCTACTGGCTGCCCGAAGCCGACCTGGTGCGGCTCGGCGCGGGAGCGACGGTCAACCGGGGCTGCGTGGTGCAGACCCACCTGTTCCACGACCGCGTCATGCGGCTCGACGAGGTGCACCTGGACGCCGGGGCTACGCTGGGCCCGCACGGGATCGTGCTGCCCGGCGCGAGCATCGGTTCCGACACGACCATCGGACCGGGCTCGCTGGTGACCCGGGGCGACGAGGTGCCCGCCCGCACGCGCTGGCTCGGCAACCCGATCACGAACTGGCAGAAGGGACGCGATCGGTGAGTTCTGCTCCATCACCGGGTGCGGATCGATCGGCGGACCCCTACCTGCCCGAGCACGGCAACGGCGGATACCGCGTCGAGCACTACGACCTGGACCTGGACTACCAGGTGGGGCCGAACCGGCTCGACGGCCAGGCCCGCATCTCGGCGGTGGCCACCCAAGCCCTGTCGCGCTTCAGCCTCGATCTCGCCGACCTGCGCGTCCGGCGGGTCCTGGTGGACGGCAAGCTCGCCAAGCACACCCACAGCGGCGGCAAGCTGCGGATCAGGCCGCAACGGGCCATCCCGGAGGGCGCCGGGTTCCGCGTGGAGATCCGGTACTCGGGCACGCCCAAGCCGATCCGCGGCCGGTGGGGCGAGATCGGTTGGGAGGAGCTCACCGAAGGTTCCCTCGTCGCCGCCCAGCCGATCGGCGCGCCGTCGTGGTTCCCGTGCAACGACCACCCGGCCGACAAGGCCGCCTACCGGGTCTCGTTCACCGCCGCGACGCCGTTCTCGGTGCAGGTGACCGGGAACCTGGTGTCGCAGCAGCGGCGCGGCAGCACCACCACGCACGTCTTCGAACGGCCGGAACCGACCTCGACCTACCTGATGAGCGTCCAGGTCGGCCCCTACACCGACGTGCCGCTGATCGGCGGTGAGGTGCCGCAGCGGGCCGCGATCCCGGCCCGGTTGAGCGAGCGCTTCGCGTTCGACTTCGGACGCCACGGCCAGATCATGGACTGCTTGCAGGAGCTGTTCGGCCCGTACCCGTTCGGCGGGCACGTCGTGGTCGTCACCGACGACGACCTGGACGACCCGGTCGAGGCCCAGGGCATGTCGATCTTCGGCGCGAACCACGTCGACGGCCAGCGCACCCACGAACGGCTCGTCGTGCACGAGCTGGCGCACCAGTGGTTCGGCAACAGCCTCACGATCGCCGACTGGCGGCACATCTGGCTCAACGAGGGCTTCGCGACCTACGCGGAGTGGCTGTGGTCGGAGCGCTCCGGGGGCCCGACCGCCCAGCAGCACGCCGCGGACTGGCACGCCCAGATCGCCGGCGACCTGGCCATCGCCGATCCGGGCGTGGACAGGATGTTCGACCCCCAGGTCTACAAGCGCGGCGCGATCACCCTGCACGCGCTCCGCCACGAGCTCGGCGACCAGCCCTTCTTCGCGCTCCTGCGCCGCTGGGCCACCGACCACCGCCACGGCACGGTGTCCACACCGGACTTCACCGCCCTGGCCGCGGAGTTCGGCACCCCCGACGGCTTCTTCACCAGGTGGCTCGACGAGGAGGAACTCCCGCCGCTGCCAAGCTGATCCGCGGTCAGCGGGGTTGCAGGGTGTGGGGGAGGACGAGTTCTCCGGTGGTGCGGCCGTGGCGGTCGAGGATCCAACCCATGCGCTTGCGGGTCCGCAGCGTCAGCACCGACTCGGACAGGCGCAGCCAGGGCAGCTTCTCGTTCACCGAGCGCTCGATGCGCATGAGGTCGCCGGAGGATCGGGCCCACAGCAGGAACATCAGGTTCGACTGGCCGGCCGTGGACACCAGCAGCCGCAGCTCGGGCAGCGTCGACAGCGAGCGGACCGTGTGGTCCAGCTCGGTCATCGGGACCTGCGCGAACCACGTGCACACGATCGGCCAGCGGCTCCGCAGGCCTGCGACCTCGCAGCGGAACGCCAGCGCGTCGGTGGCCAGCAGGCGGGCGACCTGCCTGCGCACCGTCGCCGGATCGCGGCCCAGCGCCCGGGCGATCTCGGCCGCGTTCTGCCTGCCGTCCTGCGCCAGCCGCTGCACCACCGGCCAGTACGAATCCGGGATCCGCCCCGGCGCGGGAGTTTCGGCGTGCCGGGCCGCGTCGCGCACCGCGAGCTGCTGCTCGCGGTCGAGGGCGTCCAGGCGCCAGTCCGCGCCCTGCCGGTGCACCTTGGTGGCCACGTGCGTGTTCACCGCCCGCACGCCCGGGGTGGTGGGCAGCTCGTCGAGGGTGAACGCGGCCAGCGAGTCGTAGTCCGGGACGATCACCGTCAGGACCAGGTCGCGACCTCCGGCGGTCTCCTCGACCGAGGCCGCTCGGGGATCGCGCGAGATGCGCTCGATGGCCTCCGCCCGGTGGGCCGGGTCCACCCGCAGGTCCACGAACGCCACCACGTCGTGCGACTGCTCGCCGGAATGCACCGTCACCCACGCCAGGCCCGCCGCGCGCAGCCGCTGCCAGCGCGCGGCCAGCGCCGTCGGCGAGGAGTCCAGCACGCGCGCGGCCTCCGCCCAGCTCACGCGCGGCGCGATCTGCAGCGCGTGGATCAGTGCCAGATCCTCTTCTGCCAGCTCCGGTGCACGGGAATGCACGAATCACCTCTCCTGGCGGCAGTCGTTGCACGAATCCTGCGATTTAACACGTCCGACCCGGCCGACATCGCACACTGACGCGCTCTGGTGCCGTTATGAACCAGGTCACTTCCGGAGGTAGCAGTTGACTGTGCACGAGGACGCGCGGGCGATCCACGACGAGCTGATCGCGCTGCGCCACGACTTCCACCGGGACCCCGAGGTCGGGCTGCGACTGCCCCGCACCCAGGAGCGGGTGCTGGCCGCGTTGGACGACCTCCCGCTGGAGATCACCACCGGGCGGGACACCACCTCGGTGACCGGCGTGCTGCGCGGCGGCGACGGGCCGACCGTGCTGCTGCGCGCCGACATGGACGCGCTGCCGGTCCGCGAGCGCACCGGTCTCGACTTCGCCTCGCAGACCGGCGACACCATGCACGCCTGCGGCCACGACCTGCACACCACGATGCTCATCGGCGCGGCGCGGCTGCTGTGCGCGCACCGCGACCGGCTGGGCGGCGACGTGGTGCTGATGTTCCAGCCGGGGGAGGAGGGCTGCGACGGGGCGCGGATCATGGTCGACGAGGGCGTGCTGGAGGCCTCCGGTCGCCGGGTCGACGCCGCCTACGGCATGCACGTGTTCTCCTCGAACGCGCCGCAAGGCCTGTTCGTCACGCGCCCCGGCACGATGCTCTCGGCCTCCGACGAGCTGCACGTGCGCGTGCACGGCTCCGGCGGGCACGGTTCGGCGCCGCACCGCACCCAGGACCCGGTCGCCGCGATCAGCGAGATGATCACCTCGCTGCAGACGATGGTGACCCGGCAGTTCGACATGTTCGACCCGGTGGTGCTGTCGGTCGGCTCGCTGCACGCCGGGACCGCGGTCAACGTCATCCCGGAGATCGCGACCTTCGGCGCCACCGTGCGCACCTTCTCGCCGGAGTCGCGCGAGCGGATGCGGGAGCGCTCGGCCGAGGTGCTGCGCGCCGTGGCCGCCGCGCACCGCGTCGACGTCGAGGTCGAGTACCGGCCGGGCTACCCGCCGACCAGCACCGACGCCGAGGAGACGGCCTTCGCCGACAGCACCATCCGGGAGCTCTTCGGCGAGGAGCGGCACGAGACCCTGGTCAACCCGCTGTCGGGCTCGGAGGACTTCTGCCGGGTGCTCGACGAGGTGCCGGGCAGCTTCATCGGCCTCGGCGCGGTTCCCGAGGGCATCGACCCGGACTCGGCCGACTACAACCACTCGCCGACGGCTCTGTTCGACGACGCGGTGCTCGCCGACGGCGCCACCGCCTACGCCGAACTCGCCCTGGCCCGCACCCACGTGGGGGGATGATCATGACGACCTCCGTGCCACAGCCGGTGCGCCGCAAGGCGGTGCTCGCGGCCTCCATCGGCAACTTCATCGAGTGGTTCGAGTTCGGGCTCTACGGGTTCTTCGCCGCCGCGATCGCGGCGAACTTCTTCCCGGGCAGCAACAGCCTGATCGCCACCTTCGCCGCGTTCGGCGTGTCGTTCGTGCTGCGCCCGCTGGGCGCGCTGATCTTCGGCCACTACGGGGACCGGATGGGGCGGCGCACCACGCTGTCGATCTCCATCATCGGTATGTCGGTGGCCACCTTCATCATCGGCCTGCTGCCCACCTACGACGGGATCGGCTTGACCGCGCCGATCCTGCTGGTGATCGCCCGCGTGGTGCAGGGGTTCTCGGCAGGGGGCGAGTTCGGCGGCGCCACCGCCTTCATGGTCGAGTACGCGCCGCGCAACCGGCGCACCTTCTACGGCAGCTGGCAGATGTTCACCCAGTACGCGGCCACCTTCGTGGCCACCGTGATCGGCGCGCTGCTGTCGCTGGCGCTGGCGCCCGAGGCGCTCAACGAGTGGGGCTGGCGGGTCCCGTTCCTGATCACCCTGCCGCTCGGCGCGATCGGGCTGTACCTGCGGCTGAAGCTGGACGAAACCCCCGAGTTCCAGGCCGAATCCGCCGAGCACAGCGGCGCCCCGCTGCTGATCACCTTGCGGGAGCACTGGCCCAACGTGCTCAAGGTGATCGGTCTGATCATCTCCGGCACGACCTGTACCTACATGGTCCAGGCGTTCTGGCCGGCGTTCCTGGTGAAGAACCTGCACATCCCGCAGGTGGACATGTTCAGCGCGATGCTGGTGGGCATCGCCGCGCTGCTGCTGACCTGCCCGGCCTGGGCGCTGCTGGCCGATCGCATCGGACGGCGCAAGCCGTTCCTGATCGCCACCCCGCTGGCGCTGATGGTGCTGGCGGTGCCGATGTACGAGCTGATCCTCTCCGGCCGGTTCGCGCTGATCACGCTCGCGTACGTGCTGCTGGGGCTGCTGATGGCGCCCAGCCTGGCGGCGATCTCCACGGCCATCGCCGAGGCCTTCCCGACCAAGGTGCGCTACAGCGGCCTGTCGCTGGCCTACAGCGCCGCGGTGTCGATCTTCGGCGGCTCGACGCCGCTGATCCTGTCCACGCTGGTGGAATCGACCGGCAACCCGATGGCACCGGCCTACTACCTGATCGGGGTGGCCGCGATCTCGGCGGTGGCGGCGGTCCTGCTGGCCGACACCGCCCGCAAGCCCGCACCGGCGGAGGCGGTGGTCGCGGCCTGACTCGCCGAGGGCGTCCGCGCGTTTGGCGGGGCCGGGGTCTGCGGTGGACGATCGGGGCATGGCCGGTGAATTCAGACGGGACATGAACTACATCGCCACGCGGATCACCGCCGACGGGCGGGACGGCTATCCGGTGGAGCCCGGGCGCTACCGCCTGGTGGTGGCCCGGGCTTGCCCGTGGGCGAACCGCGCGGTGATCGTGCGGCGTCTGCTGGGGCTGGAGCCGGTGCTGTCGATGGGCATCGCCGGCCCCACCCACGACGAGCGCAGCTGGCGCTTCGACCTCGATCCGGGCGGCCGGGACCCGGTGCTGGGCGTCGAGCGGTTGCAGGAGGCGTTCCTGGCCCGCTTCCCCGACTACGACAAGGGCATCACGGTGCCCGCGATCGTCGACGTCCCCAGCGGGCAGCTCGTCACCAACGACTTCCCGCAGATCACCCTCGACCTGTCCACCGAGTGGCGCGAGCACCACCGGGCGGGCGCGCCCGACCTGTACCCGGAAGACCTGCGCAGCGAGATCGACGAGGTCGGCGACCTGGTGTTCCGGGTGAACAACGGCGTCTACAAGACCGGTTTCGCCCAGACCCAGGAAGCCCACGACAAGGCCTTCGGCGAGCTGTTCGAGGCGATGGACCAGCTGGCCGAGCGGTTGTCCGCGCAGCGCTACCTCGTCGGCGACACGATCACCGAGGCCGACGTGCACCTGTTCCCGACGCTGGTGCGCTTCGACGCGGTCTACCACGGCCACTTCAAGTGCAACCGCCACAAGCTCACCGAGATGCCGGTGCTGCGCGACTACACGCGAGACCTGTTCCAGACCCCGGGTTTCGGCGACACGATCCACTTCCCGCAGATCAAGGAGCACTACTACGTGGTGCACCGCAACGTGAACCCGACCGGGATCATCCCGGCGGGCCCGGAACTCACGGGCCTCCTGGAACCCCACGGCCGAGAGAAGCTCGGCGGCCGCCCCTTCGGCAACGGCACCCCACCTGGCCCACCCCCGCAGAGCGAGCAGGTCCCGAGCATCGGGTGAGGGAGGGCGTCCTGGTCAGAACCGTCCGCGCGACGTGGAGATCGAGCATGGACGGTTCTGACTGCAGACGGCCGCTAGCCCTTCAGCTCGGGGAACTGGTCGTCGCGCCACTCGGTGTCATCGCGGGGGGCGTCCTCCTCGCGGGCGCGCAGTTCGACGCGGCGGATCTTGCCGGAGATCGTCTTGGGGAGGTCGAAGAACTCCAGGCGGCGGACCCGCTGGTAGGGCGCTAGGTGCTCGCGGGCGTAGCGCAGGATCTCCAACGCCGTGGCCTTGCCGGGTTCGTGGCCCGGGGCGAGCGCGATGTAGGCCTTGGGCACCGCGAGCCGCACCGGGTCGGGCGCCGGCACCACGGCGGCTTCGGCAACAGCGGGGTGCTCGATGAGCACCGATTCCAGCTCGAACGGGCTGATCTTGTAGTCGCTGGCCTTGAAGACGTCGTCGGTGCGGCCGACGTAGGTGATGTAGCCGTCCGCGTCGATGGTCGCGACGTCGCCGGTGCGGTAGTAGCCGCCGCCCATCGCGGCGTCGTTGCGCTCGGCGTCGTCGCGGTAGCCGGTCATCAGCGGCAGCGGTTGCTGCGCGAGGTCGAGGCAGATCTCGCCCTCCCCGGTTCCCTCCACGGGCCGGTCGGTCGCCGGATCGACCAGCACGACAGGCACTCCGGGCAGCGCGCGGCCCATCGAGCCCGGGCGGATCTCCGAGCCGGGCGTGTTGGCGACCTGCGCGGTGGTCTCGGTCTGCCCGAACCCGTCGCGCAGCGCCAGCCCCCACGCGCGCTGGACCTGCTCGATGACCTCGGGGTTGAGCGGCTCGCCCGCGCCGATGACCTCGCGCAGCGACTCGGGCCGGTCGCCGAGGTCGGAGTTGATGAGCATCCGCCACACCGTCGGCGGCGCGCAGAACGTCGACACCTCCCACCGGTGCAGGCGGTCGAGCAGCATGGCCGGGTCGAACCGGCGGTAGTTGCACACCAGGACCGTCGCTTCGGCGATCCAGGGCGCGAAGAAGCACGACCACGCGTGCTTGGCCCACCCGGGCGAGGAGATGTTCAGGTGCACGTCGCCCGGCCGCAGGCCCAGGAAGTACATGGTGGTGAGGTGGCCGACGGGGTAGGAGATCTGGGTGTGCTCGACGAGCTTCGGTCGCGAGGTCGTGCCGGAGGTGAAGTAGTGCAGCAGCGGATCCCCCGGCGCGGTCCCGGGGTGGGCCACCGGCGTCGCCGGGCGCTCCGCCGCTTCGCGCAGGTCGGACCACCCGTCGGCCGGGCCGACGCTGATGCGGCCGTAGTCGCCGGGCACGTCGGCGAACTTGTCGGTGTCGGTGGCGTTGGCGATGACGTGGCGGGCTCCGCTGCGGGCGATCCGGTCGACCAGCTCGGCCGGTCCGACGGCGGTGGTGGTCGGCACGATCACCGCGCCCAGCTTCATGATCGCCAGCATCGATTCCCACAGCTCGACCTGGTTGCCGAGCATCAGCACCACCGGCTCACCGCGCCGCACGCCCCGCTCGGACAACCAGCCGGCGAGCCGGTCGGAGGCGGCGGTCATCTCGGCGTAGCTGCGCCGCAGCTCGGAGCCGTCCTCCTCGACGATCACCAGCGCAGGGCGGTCGTTGCCGCGGGCGATCGCGTCGAACCAGTCGATCGCCCAGTTGAACCGCTCGCCCAGCTCCGGCCAGCGGAACTCGGCGACCGCGCGGGCGTGCTCACCGCGCAGCGCCAGCAGCTGGTCGCGACTTTCCCGGTAGGCGCTGGTGACGTCCATGCGGCTTCCCCTTCGACGTGACGACGGTGTCCGGACGAGACTGCACCGCCGGCTGGTGCGGCGAATACCCACTCGCGGGGGTAGCGGCGATGCGCCGTTGCGCGGTATCCAGCCACGTGGACCGGCGATGGGGCTGGGGAGGGCGCATGGATGACGTGACCGACTGGATCGATCGTCTCCTACCGGAGCGGTTGCGCTGGCTGGCGCGCTCGACCGGCATCCCGGTCGTCTTCGGCGGAACCACCTCGACGACGCCGCAGCGCCTGGTCATCGGCCGGTTGCGAGGCACCTACGGGGCCGGACTGCGCGGACTGGAGGTGCGCCCGGGCAGCGGGCTCGGCGGCCGGGTGCTGCGCGATCGCGCCGCGCACTGCGTCAACGACTACGCCCGCACCGCCGACATCACCCACGAGTACGACCCCATCGTGGTCCGGCAGGAGCGCCTGACCTCGGTGTTCGCCCTGCCCATCACGGTCGGCAACGCGGTCTGCGGGGTCCTCTACGGCGCCTCCCGCGACCACCGGCCGGTCGGGGATCGCGCCGTCCGCACCGCCGAGGTCGCGGCCACCCAGCTCGCCCGAGACGTCGAGGAGCGGCTGCGCCCGGACCCGGAGCTGGCCGACGGGGACCCGCTGGCCGAGCTGGCCGCGGTCATCGCCGAGACCGGCGACGAAGCCCTGCGTGCCCGCCTGACCCGAATCCACCGCCAACTCGGCGGACGCGAACCCTCGACCAGCCGCGGCGTCACCCTCGCGCCCCGCGAGATCGAAGCCCTCCGGCTCGTCGAGATCGGGGCGTCCAACGTGGAGATCGCCGCCCGACTGGGCCTGAGCCCCCAGACGGTCAAGACCTACCTCCGCAACGCCACCCGCAAGCTCGCGGTCCGCAACCGCACAGCAGCGGTCCACGAAGCCCGAACCGCTGGCCTCCTGTAGGTGCGCTCCTATCGGCTGCGCACCGCGCGCAGACCGCCGGGCCGCCTTCCTTCGAGCCGCTCGAGCGCGGCTTCGGCCGCGGCGTCGGCGGGGAGGTGCACGACGAGGCGCTGGTCGTCGTCGGCTGACAGTTCCAATACCTCGTAACTGAGGCGGATTTCCCCCACCTCGGGTTGGTGCATGCGTTGGATGCCTGTGGCTGCGGCGAGGCCCGGAACGGTCTCCACCCGCCGGGCGAAGTCCGCGCCCGCAGCGATCGTCAGCTCGTCGGCCAGTGAGGCGACGTCCGGATCAGCGCGGAACGGTCCGTGCTTCAGCACGGCCACCACCTCGTCGGCCACGTGCTCCCAGTCCGGGAAGGCGCTGCGCGCGCGGGGATCGGTGAAGACGAACCGGGCGAGGTTGGGCCAGTCAGGGGCGTCGAGGAGGCCGAGGGGAGCCATCAGTCGACGGTAGCCATCGGTGCAGGCCAGGACTTCCGTCAGGCGGTTCAGCACGACGGCGGGCGCCGGTTCGAGGTGATCGAGGATCGCGCGCACCGCCTCGCGGACCTCTCGCTTCGGCTGCTCGCCGCCCATGCAGTGGAACCCGGGGTCGGCTCCCTTGCTGAGCCGGTGCAGGTGGATGCGTTCACTCGGCGAGAGCTGGAGGGCATCGGCGAGCGCGGAGAGCACCGGAGACGAAGGCCGGCGGTCCCGCCCCTGTTCGAGCCGGATGACGTACTCGACGCTGACGCCGGCCAGGGTGGCCAGCTCCGCGCGGCGCAATCCGGGTGTGCGACGCCGGTTTCCCGCAGGCAGACCGGCTTGAGAAGGGGTGACCGCTTCGCGCCGGCTCCGCAGGAACAGGCCCAGCTCGTTCTCGCTCACCCCGCGAACGGTACCGGCGTGGGCAGATCACCGGGTGGCTCTCCCACTACCACCATCCGCACGGTCTTCCTAGCAACCGCTGCCAACGGGCAGATTCAGCACCAGCGGCCGATCGGGTCGCCTGACAATCGCGAAGGAGAACGTGAATGTCCCGCATCAAGCTCGCGGTGATCGTCGGCAGCGTCCGCGAAGGGCGCTTCGGCCCGGTGGTGGCGCGGTGGATGAGCGAGCAGGTCGAACGTCACGGCGCGTTCGAGGTGGATGTGATCGACCTGGCCGAGGCCGAACTGCCGCTGGAGCTGACCGCTGTCCCACCCGCAATGGACCCCGGCATGAACCGGCCGGAAGGGATGTCCGACCTGACCCGGCGACTGGACGAGGCCGAGGCGTTCATCATCGTCACCCCCGATTACAACCGCAGCTTCCCCGCGTCGCTCAAGGCGGCGATTGACTGGCATTTCACGCAGTGGGACGCCAAAGCCATCGGCTTCGTCGGCTACAGCGGAGCCAGCGGAGGAGTGCTGGCCATCGAAGCGCTCCGGCAGGTGTTCAACGAGCTCAACGCGCACACCGTCCGCAACTACGTTTCGTTCCCGCGCTACTACCTCCTGTTCGACGACGACGGGGAGCTCCGCCGCCCGGAGGAACCGGCCATCGCGGCGCGCGAGATGCTCGACCAGCTCCAGTGGTGGGCCAATGCCCTCACCGCTGCCCGCGCGGCGCGCGCAGCCGCGTGAAAGGCGAGACGAGAGTGGAACTCGGTGGCCAAGGCTTCGGCGCGATGAGATTGCGCGAGCACCGCAACCCCGACCCTGATCGAAATCCGGTGGCGGTGCTGCACGCTGCGCTCGACGCCGGAATCACGATGATCGACACGGCCGACGCCTACCGGAATGAGGAACTCGTCGGTCGCGCCATCCGGCGACGCCGGGGCGAGGTGGTGCTCGCCGGCAAGTTCGGCCTGGTGTGGAAGGGTGGGATCCCCGGCGACTTCGACGTGCGGGCCGATCCGGCGTACGTGCGGCAGGCGGCCGAGGCGAGCCTGAGGAGACTCGGCGTGGACGTGATCGACCTCTACTACCTGCATCATCGCAGCGAAACGGTCCCGATCGAGGACACCGTCGCAGCGATGGCGGAACTGGTCGACGGGGGAGCGGTGCGTGCGCTTGGCTTGTCCAACGTCACCGCCGACGATCTCCGCCGCGCCCACGCCGTCCACCCGATCACGGCGTTGCAGGAGAAGTGGTCGCTGCTCGAACGAGACGTGGAGCGGGATCTGCTCCCCACCGCGGCCGACCTCGGGGTGACCATCGTGGCGCACTCGCCGACGGGTCACGGCTCGCTGCACCGGCAGCCAGACGCGACCCTCGACGAGATCGCCCGCACGCACGACGTCACCCCGGGTCAAGTGGCGCTCGCCTGGGTCCACCACCGAAGTGGAGTCCACGACCTCCCGGTCGTCCCGCTCCCCGGCACCACGAGCGTTCGTCACCTCCATGCGAACGCCGCCGCGCGCGACATCCGCCTCACCGAAGAGGAACTGCACCAGCTGAGCACGCCGCGGCACCCATCCAACCGCGCCGTGGGGTCCTGAAATGCGCGGTGTTGCGGGACGGAACGTCGTGGCGGCTCTCGCCATCTCAGGATCGCACCACACCGCGGCTGGACGAACTGCTCGAACAGCGGTGACTTCAAGCCGCCGACGTGAGCACGAAGCGCGACGTCCCCACGTCGCGCGAGGACCGTCCGCAGACCTAGGTCGTCGGGACTTCGACGACGAAGAACTGGAACGTCGGTGTCGTGGCGAGGTTCTGGAAGACGTCGGGGAACAGGTCGCGGACGGCCGGATCGGGCTGGGGCTCGCTGATGGTGGTGAGGCGGAACCCGGAGGTGGTGAAGGCCTCGATCATCGCGTGCAAGGACCTGCGCCAGAACTTCATCGGGACCGTCTTGTCCCCGAAGCTCCAGTTGAAGGTGTAGCTGGTGGTCGCGAAGTAGTCCGGCCGGGGCTCGCTGATCGTGTAGGCGACGAAGGGGTGCTCGACCGAGACGATCAACCGTCCTGCTGGCTTGAGGACGCGCCGGAACTCGGCGAGCGTCGGTGACCAGTCCTCGATGTAGTGCAACACGAGCGACGCGACCACATCGTCGAACGCCTCATCGGCGAACGGCAGCCGGTTCCGCAGGTCGGCGAGGTGCAGGTCTGCGTCGTCACCGAGCTTGCGCTTCGCCGACGCCAGCATCCCGGCGCTGGAATCGATCCCCGTGACGAGCGCCCCCCGATCCCGCAGCTTCGCGGACAGGGCTCCGGAACCGCAACCCGCGTCGAGAATGCGGCGGCCCGACACGTTTCCGGCGAGCGCGAGCATCGCGGGACGTTCGTAGTGGGCGTTGACGGGACTGCTCTCGTTCGCCGCCGAGTACTCCTCGGCGAACGCGTCGTAGTCGTTGAACCGCGAATCCATGATCGGAGGGTAGGGGCGCGAGGTTCACCGCGTTCGAGGTTCGGCTGTTCTGCTGCTCGTCGTGGTGATGATGAGGGCGGTCGTGGCGAGGGGGAGCAGGGCCCAGAGCGCTGCTGCCGTGTAGTCGTTCTGGTTGGGCAGCGCCGTGGAGGTGGCGAGCAGGAGCCCGGCCAGCGCGCTGCCGGTGCTGAAGCCGATGCTGCGGACGATCTGGTTGATCGAGAGCACGCTGGCCGTTTCCGCCTGCGGCACACCGGCGAGCACCAGCCGGGGCATCACCGCGGAGATGCCGCCGACGCCGAACCCCAGCAGCCCGATCGCGGTGAGGACGACCGGGAGCGACTGGTCGGCGGCGAACAGCAGCGCCGCCGCGATGGCGATGGCGGCCGAGAGCGCGTACGTCCCACGTTCGGTGAGGCGCGCGAGGAGACGCGGCTGGACCGTGCCCGCGACGAAGCCGAGCGCGGAGAACGGGATCAGCGCCGCTCCGGCGGCGACACCGGGCAGCGCGAACCCGTACCCGGCGCCCGCCGGTGTTTGCACGTAGCGGGTGAGCAAGCTGAACAGCAGGTACAAGCCCATCCCGGCGATGAGCATCGCCAGGTTCGCGCGCAGCACCGTCGCCCGGCCGAGCAGTCGCAGGTCCACCAGCGGCGCGGTGGTGCGCCGCTCGACGATCGCCCAGACGACGAGGACCGCACCGGAACCCGCGAGCACGCCGCAGACCAGCCACGCCGAGGACCAGATCGCCGGTTCGGCGACCAGGAGCAGGAACCCGAGAGTGCCGAGAGCCAGCAGCGTCGCGCCGGTGAGGTCGATCCGCGGTCGCTCACCGGGTTCCTCGACCGGCAACGCCCGCCAGGCGATGACCAGCGCGACGACCGACAGCACGAACCCGAGCCCGTAGGCGGCCCGCAGTCCCGCGAGCTGGTCCAGGAGGCTGATCACGGGATATCCGACCCCGATGCCGACCGTCCCCGCGATCGACAGGGCCGCGATCGTGGACGTCGAGCGCTCCGGCGGCAGGTGCGCGCGGGCGACGCTCATCAGCAGCGCCCCCACCGCCACGCCCAGCCCCTGCAACCCGCGTCCGAGCAGCAGCACCGCGAACGGCAGCGGGAGAACCGTGAGCAGACCGCCGAGCGCGACCAGCGCCAGCGCCGCCAGGATCGTGGTGCGCCGGTGCGGGCCGCTGCCCAGCCTGCCCAGCCTGCCCAGCACCGGGCCCGCTATCGCGCCGGTGAACAGCGGCAACGTCAAGGTCCACTGCGCGGCGTGGAACGACACGTGCATCCCGGTGGCGACGGGGGTGATCAGGGGTGCTCCAACGCTGCCGATCACCGCGGCCGACAACGCCGTGCTCACCAGCGCCTCGCTCAGCCGCCCGCCGACGGCTTCGCTCACCGGTTCACCTCGGTCGTGATGTGGTGGAACAAGCCCGGTTGGACGCGGGTGCGGACCCCTTCGGCCCAGGTCTCGTCGAGCTCCTCGACGTCCATCGCGGCACCGGCGTTGAGCAGCATCCCGAACGCGAGGAACGTCTTGACCGCCACCGGATCGAGCCCGGTGCCGTCCTCGGCGGTGCCCCACATCCGCGCGAAGCACGCGCGGACCGCGTCCTTGACCTCCGGGTCGCCGCACGCGGCGAACCCCTGGAGCTGCAGCAGCAACGAGGTCCGGTCCGCCAGCAGGTCGAAGTACTGAGCGCCCATCGCCGACAGCGCGTCGATGCCCGCCTTCCCGTCGCCGGCCTCGCGCATCCCGGCGCTGACCCGCTCGAACGCCGCCTGGACCAGCTCCAGGAACAGGGCCTTCTTCGTCCCGAACATCCGGAAGACGTAGGCCTGCGTGATCCCGGCGTTGCGCGCGATCGCCTCCGTCGAGGCCCCGTGCAGCCCGTGCTCGGCGAACTCCTCGGCCGCGATCGCCAGCACCTGAGCACGTCGTTCGGTCCCGCTCATCCGTTGAGCCATGCCGACAAGTTACCAGTTACTAACCACTAACCAAACTGGTCGCACCGGGACGGGAGTCCTCGTCCCGCAAGCCGATTCAGCGCAGGAGCGCGCGTTGACAGGGTGCATTCGCGCTCGCACGATGGGCCGCACGTTGACGTGGGCACGATCGGAGCGCGGATGGGTTCGACCGCTGGAACGCTGGCCAGGTGGGCGCACGAACTCGTCCCCGATGCCGAGGACCTGGCGCTGGCGCAGCGCTCGCTGGTGGACACCCTCGCGGTCACCCTCGCCGCCCGCGATGACGACTTGGTGCGGATCTCCGCCGGGCTGCCCGACGCGGCGCGCTGGGCGGCGGTGGGGCACGTGCTGGACTTCGACGACCTGCACATGGAATCCACCGCGCACATCAGCGTGGTGTGCGTTCCGGCCACGCTGGCGGCGAGTGGTGATGCGCGCGCCTACCTGGCCGGTGCCGGTGTCATGGCGCGGATCGGGACGGCTTTGGGCTGGTCGCACTACGCGAGCGGGTGGCATGCGACGTGCACGGCCGGTGCGCCCGCTGCCGCTGTTTGCGCCGCCGTGGCCCTGGGCTTGTCGAGCGAGCAGATCGCGACGGCGATCGCGCTGGCCGTGCCTGCGGCCGGGGGAGTGCAGCGGGCGTTCGGGACCTCCGGCAAGTCGTTGCAGGTCGGGTTCGCCGCGGATGCGGGTGTTCGCGCGGCCCGGTTGGCGGCTGCGGGGGCCACGGCTGATCCGGCTGCGTTGGACGCCTGGCTGCGGCTGGTCGGTGGTGATCCCGGCCGGATCGAGGTCGACGGCCCGGCGGTGCCGGGTGGCCTGGCGATCAAGATGTTCCCCTGCTGCTACGCGCTGCAGCGGCCGATCAGCGCGTTGCGTGAACAGCTCCCCGACGGCATCGCCACCGAGGACGTGGCCGAGATCGAGGTGCGCACACCGGCCGGGACCGTGCAGCCGCTGATCCACCACCGCCCGAGCACCGGCCTGCAGGGCAAGTTCAGCATGGAGTACGCCGTGGCGGCCGCCCTGCTGGACGCGCACCCCGGTTTCGGCAGCTTCACCGACCGGGCCGTGACCCGAGCCGAGGCCCAGCGCCTCGTCCGCCTGGTGACCGTGGACGAAACACCCGGCGGCGACTGGCTCCTGGCGGGCCAGGTCGACATCGCGCTGACCCTGCGCGGCGGAGCGCGACACGCGGTCCGCCTGGAACTGCCGCCCGGATCGCCCGGCCGTCCTCCGTCCGAACAGGACATGAGCGCCAAGATCGCGGACTGCGGGGACGACGTCCCCGCGCTGCTGTCCGAAGTGGAGTGGAAGCGGGCCGCGGCGCTGCTCGCCGAACACCTCCCCGGCACCGACCAGAAGGAACCCGCGTGAACACCCTCAGCGAAGAAGAGCAGGCGATCGTCGACACCGTGCGCGATTTCGTCGACCGGGACGTCCGGCCGGTCGCCCGCGAGCTGGAGCACGCCGACGACTACCCCGAGAAGCTGATCGAGCAGATGAAGCGGCTCGGCATCTTCGGTCTGGCCATCCCCGAGCCCTACGGGGACGTCGCGGTGTCCACGCCGTGCTACGTGCGGGTCACCGAGCAGCTCGCGCGCGGCTGGATGAGCCTGGCCGGGGCGATGGGCGGGCACACGGTGGTGTCCAAGCTGATCCACACCTTCGGCACCGAGCAGCAGAAGCAGCGCTACCTGCCGAAGATGGCCACCGGCGAGATCCGGGCCACGATGGCGCTGACCGAACCCGGCGGCGGCTCCGACCTGCAGGCGCTGACCACCAGCGCGCGTCGCGACGGCGATCACTACGTGATCAACGGGTCGAAGACGTGGATCACCAACGCCCGCCGCTCGCAGCTGGTCGCCCTGCTGTGCAAGACCGACCCGCAGGCCGAGCCCCAGCACCGGGGCATCAGCATCATCCTCGTCGAGCACGGCGAGGGCTTCACCGTCTCCAAGGACCTGCCCAAGCTCGGCTACAAGGGCGTGGAGAGCTGCGAGCTGTCCTTCGACGACCACCGGGCTCCGGTGGACGCGCTGCTCGGCGGCGAGGAGGGCCGCGGTTTCGCGCAGATGATGAAGGGCTTGGAGATCGGCCGGATCCAGGTGGCCTCCCGCGCGCTGGGCGTGGCCCGCGCCGCGCTCGACGACGCCCTGCGCTACTCCCAGGAGAGGGAGAGCTTCGGCAAACCGATCTGGAAGCACCAGTCGGTGGGCAACCACCTCGCCGACATGGCCACCAAGTACACCGCGGCCCGCCAGCTGGTGCTGCACGCCGCCGACCGCTACGACAGCGGCGAGCGGTGCGACATGGAAGCGGGCATGGCCAAGCTGTTCGCCTCCGAGGCCGCGATGGAGATCGCCCTCAACGCGGTCCGCGTGCACGGAGGTTACGGCTATTCCACCGAGTTCGACGTCGAGCGCTACTTCCGGGACGCCCCGCTGATGATCGTCGGCGAGGGCACCAACGAGATCCAGCGCAACGTCATCAGCTCCCAGCTCATCGCCCGCGGCGGACTCGACACCTGACGCGGGGGGCCCCGGGCAGCCGCGGCCGGCCCGCGGGGGCCGGGGGCCCCCCGCCCCCGGGGGGCCACCCCCCCCCCGCCCGCGTCCCCGCCTTCCCCCGGGGGCCGAACGGCGTCTCGCGCGGACCCGCCTCAGCTGAGGGCGTCGGGGTGCGGACCGGTGCGGAGTCCGCGGTCGAGGGTGGCGACCGGCTGCGGGATCGTGACGCCGTCGTTGAGCGTGATGTCGGGAATCACGGGTGAACTCCTCCTGCGCGTTGCGGATCAGACCTGCGCCGGAACCGGTGCGGTGGTCTCGGTGGTCTCGACGGCGCGGCTGCGGCGGTCGAGGAAGGCGGCGAGGAACGACAGCAGCAGCGCGCTGCCAGCGAGGACGGCCCCGACCCAGTTCGGCGCGGTGTAGCCGAACCCGGCGGCGATCACGACGCCGCCCAGCCAGGCGGCCAGCGCGTTGCCGAGGTTGAAGGCGCCGATGTTGGCGGCGGAGGCCAGGGTGGGTGCGGCGGACGCGTGGTCGAGGACCCACTTCTGCAGCGGTGGCACGGTGGCGAAACCCAAGCCCCCGATCACGGGCAGGGTGATCGCGGCGAGCACCTGGCTGTGCGCGGTCACCGTGAACAGCAGCAGGACGACGCCGAGCGCCGAGAGCGTGACGAACAGCATCGGCATCAGGGCCCTGTCCGCGAACTTCCCGCCCAGCAGGTTCCCCAGGAACATGCCGATGCCGAACAGCACCAGCAGCCAGGTCACCGCGCCCGGCGAGTAGCCGGCGACCTCGGTCATCATCGGCGCGATGTAGGTGATGGCGGCGAACACTCCGCCGTAACCGAGGACGGTCATCGCCATCGCCAGCCACACCTGGGCGTTGCCGAACGCGGCGAACTCGGTCCTGATCTTCGCGGCCTCGGGCTTGCGCTGCTCCGGGACGAGCAGCGCGACGCCGAGGAACCCGATCACGCCGAGCAGCGCGACGACGCCGAAGGTGACCCGCCAGCCGAAGGCCTGGCCGACGTAGGTGCCGCCGGGCACGCCGATGATGTTGGCGACGGTCAGCCCCATGAACATCAGCGAGATGGCGGAGGCCTTCTTCTCGGCGGCCACCAGGCCGGCGGCGACCACGGAGCCGATGCCGAAGAATGCGCCGTGGGCGAACGAGGCGACGACGCGCCCGACGAGCATGAGCGCGAAGGTCGGCGCTGCGGCCGAGAGCGCGTTGCCCACGATGAACACGCCCATCAGGAACAGCAGCATCTTCTTGCGGGACACCTTGGTGCCCAGGACCGTGAGGATCGGTGCGCCGATGAGGACGCCGAGCGCGTAGCCGGACACCAGCCAGCCCGCGGCGGGGATGCTCACGCCGAACTCAGCGGCGACCTGCGGGAGCACCCCCATGATCACGAACTCGGTGGTGCCGATCCCGAAGGCTCCGATGACGAGGGCCAGAAGCGCGAGAGGCATGTGCGTGCCTTCCTGATTCATCCGCGTCTGTCATGTACAGGCGTCGACAATAGTTGCAGACGCGGGATACCGCCACGCGCATTACTGTGATGTGGGAGATAGTTGCAGGCGCCGCATAACAGTGCTGGCTGGTAACCTGGTTGCGAAAGGTCGACCGAGGGGAGTCGCTCGTGGGGATCGCGGACGATGCCGTCGAAGTGCGCGCTCACGGCTGGCGCACGCTCGCCGCGCTGCACGGAGTGCTCGACGTCGCGCTGGAGAAGGCGCTGCAGGCCGAGCACGGCCTCTCCGTCGTCGAGTACACCGTGCTCGACGCGCTCGGCCGCCAGGACGGCTGGCACATGCGCATGCAGCAGCTGGCACGCGCCACCGCGCTCAGCGGCAGCGCCACGACCCGCCTGGTCAGCCGGCTGGAAGATCGCGAACTGCTGACCCGGGTCCTGTGCAAGGAGGACCGCAGGGGCATCTACACCGAGCTCACCGACGCGGGCCGATCCCTGCTCGAACGGGCCCGCCCCACCCACGACGCGGCCCTGGAATCAGCGCTGAACTCAGCGGCCGAAACCCCGGAGCTCGCTCCTCTCGTCGAAGCCCTGCACGGCCTGACCCAACCCGTGCCACAAGGCTGAGGCGAAAGCCCTTCCCCTCGCTCGGGTGCTCTCGCGCGTGCGCGGAAGTCGATGGCGGAGCGCCGGTCGTGGAACGGATCCGGGAGCGTCGTCCTCCTGGCCGCGATGTGCGTCCTGACCTACCCGCAGTCCCCGCCGGTGCTGGCCTGGATGGTGGTGTGGAGCTGGTCTTTTCGCGGCGTCGAACGCCGGATCGATGCCCTGGTGGGCTCCGCTGCTCGTGGTCCGTGCATCCTGGTGGGGTCCGAAGCGGATCAGGCGAGGGGAACAGCGCCTGCTGACCACAGGGGGAAGGCATGACCACCGAGAACGAGCGTCCGGAGATCGACTTGTCGCGGGACCCCAACCCGGGCGTCCCCAACCACGCCCGCCCCGAGGGCGCCGGCGTGGACCCGCTCATCGATCTCTCCCGCGACCCCAACCCGGGCAAGGCCGATCACGCCAAGCCCGAAGACGAGGACTGAGCCCGACCCGTGCGAGCTGAGCCGTCCCCGCCAGCCGGGGGCGGCTCAGCTCGTCTCAGGCGCCCGTCCTCGATGGCGTCTCGGCCTGATCAAAGGCAAGGGTGTGCGCGCCAACGGCTTTGCGGCGAGTGCGATGCGGCGGGAGTGGGTCAGCGCGACTTCAGGGCGTTGCCGGAGAGGGCGAGTTGGCGGCTTTGGGCGACGAGGCGGCCTCGGGAGTCGTAGATGACCGCGTCCTCGTTGAACCAGCCGTCCGAGCTGAGGGCGTCGCAGCGGGTGTACCCGGCGACCGGGCCCGGGGCCGGCAGGGCTCGGAGCTGGTAGGTCAGCTCGACGGTGGGGCACCAGCCGGTCTGGCCGAGGCCGAACACCGTCGGTGGCAGCATGTCGACGGCCACGATCAGCGACAGCGGGTCGAAGTCGGTGCCGTCGGTGAGCCGCATCCAGCCGCGCACCTCGCCGCCGCCGGAGGTCTCGCCGCGCAGGAGAGCCGCGGTCTCCGGGTCGAGCCGGATCTCGAGGTGGTCGAGCAGGCCGCCCTCGGCTGACGAGCGGAGATCGCCGCACTCGTCCAGGGGCTTGATCGGCGGCTGCCCGGCCGCCTCCCACTCGTGCGCGGCGCCGGAGATCTCGCCAGCCGTGACGGTGACTTCGACGCAGGGCTTGCCGCCCTGCACCAGCCGCGCGTGGACGGTGCTGAACAGGCGTCCGCGCTTGACCTGCTCGGTGTGCAGCTCGACCTCGCCGACGTCCGGTGAGCGCAGGAAGTGCGTGCTGACCACCAGCGGGTGGGACCGGCCTGCGGTGGTGAGCGCGGCCTTGGTCAGCAGCGCCATCATGTACCCGCCGTGCGGGTTCTTCCCGATCGACCAGTCGGTGTCCAATGTGGACGAGTAAACGCCGTCGCGGATCTCCGTCACGGTCGTGGCCTCGGCGAAGCTGCGCATGCACCGACACGTTACCTGCTCGAACGAGTTCCGGAACGGATCTCGAATCGCGGGCCTCGCGTCTTGCAAAGGATCTTTCGATGATGTGACCTGGGTTACTCGGCCCGGGTTGATCGCTGTCGGAGGAGCTGGTCATGAGCAGATTGCGGTTCGGCGTTTTCCTCGCTCCCTTCCATCCAGCGGGGCAGAACCCGACGCTGGCGATGCAGCGCGACCTGCGGCTGATGGAGCACCTGGACCACCTCGGGTACGACGAGGCCTGGATCGGGGAGCACCACTCCGCGGGCAGCGAGATCATCGCCTCGCCCGAGATCTTCATCGCCGCTGCGGCCGAGCGCACCCGGGCCATCAAGCTCGGCACCGGCGTGACCTCGGTGAGCTACCACAACCCGCTGTGGGTGGCCGACCGCATGGTGATGCTCGACCACCTGACCAGGGGTCGTTCGATGCTCGGCGTCGGACCGGGCTCGCTGCCCACCGACTCGGCGATGATCGGGCTCAACCCGACCGACACCCGCGAACTGCTCGACATCAACTTCGACATCATCATGCGCCTGCTGGCGGGCGAGACCGTCACCGAGCAGACGCCGACGCACAAGCTGGTGGACGCCCAGCTGCAGCTGCGGCCCTACACCGAGCCGCGCTTCGACGTCGCCGTCGCCGCGGTCGCCTCACCCACCGGCCCCCGGCTGGCCGGGCGGTACGGCACCGGCTTGCTGTCCATCGGCGCCACCCTCACCCAGGAGGGCTTCGACGCGCTGGCCCACCACTGGAACGTCGTCGAGGAACGGGCCGCCCACTACGGGCAGCCCGCGCCGGACCGGTCCGGGTGGCGCCTGGTCGGACTCATGCACATCGCCGAGACCCGGGAACAGGCCTACAAGGACGTCGAATACGGCATCGAGCAGTGGTTCACCTACTTCCAGAAGGTGGCCGCGTTCCCGCAGATGGCGGTCGACGGCTCCAACATCCGCGAGATGATCGACTTCATCAACGAGGCCGGCATCGGCGCCATCGGCACCCCGGAGGACGCCCGCGCGCAGGTGCAGCGCCTCGCCGACCAGTCCGGTGGCTTCGGCGCCATGCTGCTGCTGGCCCACGAGTGGGCGACCCCGGAGGCCACGAAGCGGTCCTACGAGCTCATCGCGCAGGACGTCATGCCGCACTTCCAAGGCCACGGCATCAGCCACCACGAATCGACCCTGCGCGCCAAGCAGCGCGCCCGCGACACCCGCAGCGGGCACGCCGAGCAGCAGCTCGCCGCCGTCGAGCGCATGACCGAGAAGTACGCCGAGGAAGTCGCCGACAACTGAAAACAGCACCGACGCGGTCGATGTTCGGAGGAGAACGCGATGCCGTTGGAACCCGCTTCCCAAGCGCTGCTGGCTGAACTGGCCGAATCCGGCGACCCGCCGATCCACGAATCGACCCCCGCGATCGCCCGGCTGAGCGGGCCGATCTTCTCCGGCCTCAGCGGGCCGGGCCCCGAGGTCGCGGCGGTGCGCAACCTCAAGCTCGACGGTGGTGGCGGATCGTTCCGCGTCCGGGTCCTGCAGCCCGAGGGTGACCCGCAGGCCGTCCTGGTCTACTTCCACGGCGGCGGCTGGGTCATCGGCGACATCGACCTGCAGTACGACCACCTCTGCCGCCGGCTGGCGAACCTGACCCGGTCGGCGGTCGTGATGGTCAACTACCGCAAAGCCCCGGAACACCCGTTCCCTGCCGCCATCGACGACAGCTTCACCGGGCTGACCTGGGCCGCCGAGCACGCCACCGAACTCGCCCCGGACGGCGTTCCGCTGCTCGTCGCCGGGGACAGCGCGGGCGGGAACATCGCCGCGGTGATGACGCTGCGGGCGCGCGAGCGGTCCTGGCCGAAGATCGACTACCAGGTGCTGGTGTATCCGGTCACCGACTGCGACTTCGACCGGCCCTCCTACCTCGCTCCCGAGAACCAGCTGCTGCTGAGCCGCGACACGATGCTCTGGTTCTGGGACCACTACCTGCCCGACGAGCAGGCGCGTCGGCATCCCGACGCCTCGCCGCTGCGCGCCGCGAGCCACGAGGGCCTGCCACCGGCGCTGGTCTACGTCGCCGAGCACGACCCGCTGCGCGACGAGGGCGTCGCCTACGCCGAAGCGCTGCGGACCGCCGGGATTCCGGTCGCGTTGGAGGAGGCCGAAGGGCAGATGCACGCCTCCTTCCAGATGGTCAACCTGCTGCCCGGGGCCGAAACCGGGTTGGAGCTGGTCGCCAAGCACGTCAACGAGTTCGCCGGCCGGTTCGGGGAGGCGGTCTGATGCCCGACCACGACGCGATCATCATCGGAGCCGGCTTCTCCGGCCTCTACCAGCTGCACCGGCTGCGCGAACTCGGCTTCTCCGCGCGGGTCATCGAAGCGGGCGGCGACGTCGGCGGCACCTGGTACTGGAACCGGTACCCGGGCGCGCGCTGCGACGTCGAGTCGATCGAGTACTCCTACTCGTTCGACCCGGAGCTGGAGCAGGAGTGGGACTGGAGCGAGCGCTACGCCTCGCAGCCCGAGATCCTGTCCTACGTCCAGCACGTCGCGCAGCGCTACGACCTGTGCCGGGACATCACCTTCAACACCCGCGTCGAGGCGCTGGACTGGGACGACGAGGCCGAGGCGTGGACCGTGACGACCGACGACGGGGCGAGCCGCACCGCGCGGTGCGTGATCGCGGCGACCGGATGCCTCTCGGTGCCGTCGACACCGGAGTTCGAGGGCAGGGAGGACTTCGCCGGTGAGCAGCACTGGACGTCGAGCTGGCCGCACGAGGGCGTGGACCTGGCGGGCAAGCGCGTCGCCGTGATCGGCACCGGCTCCTCCGGTCTGCAGACCATCACCGCCATCGGTCCGGTCGTGCGGAGCCTGGTGGTGTTCCAACGCACCCCGTCCTACGCGATCCCCGCTCGCAACGGGCCGATCGACGAGCGGCTGCGCGAGGTCAAGGCGCGCTACCCGGAGTTCCGCGAGCTGAGCCGGATGGCGAGGATCGGCATGCAGTGCGGTGAGGACGACGCGAACGACTACGTCGACTCCGATCCCGAGACCGTCCAGCGGGAGCTCGAAAGGCGGTGGCTGGATGGAGGGCTCTGCTACACGCAGACCTTCCGCGACCTCCTGCGGGACGCCGACGCCAACGAGGCGGCCTCCGAGTACCTGCGCGAGCAGATCCGCCGGAAGGTCGACGACCCCGAGCTGGCGGACAAGCTCGTCCCGACCACCTACCCGGTCGGTTCGAAGCGGATGTGCGTGGACACCGGCTACTTCGAGACGTTCAACCACGACCACGTCTCGCTCGTGGACATCAACGAGGAGCCGATCCGCCGGATCACCCCGCGCGGCATCGTCGCGGGCGACACCGAGCACCAGGTGGACGTGATCATCTTCGCGACCGGCTTCGACGCGATGACCGGTGCCCTCAACGCCATCGACATCCGCAGCGGCGGCCAGACCCTGCGGGAGAAGTGGGCTTCCGGGCCGCGCACCTACCTCGGCCTGATGTCGGCGGGGTTCCCGAACCTGTTCATGATCACCGGTCCGCAGAGCCCGTCGGTGCTGTCGAACATGATGACCTCGATCGAATACCACGTCGACTGGGTCACCAACGCCCTGCAACACCTCCACGACCACGCGCTGCACCGGATGGAACCCGACCCCGCGGCTGAGGAGAACTGGGTCAACACCACCAACGACATCGCCGACCTGACCCTCATGCCCACCGCCGCGTCCTGGTACATGGGCGCCAACATCCCCGGCAAGAAACGGGTCTTCATGCCCTTCGTCGGCGGAGTCGGCACCTACAAGCAGGTCTGCGACGGCATCGCGACCTCCCACTACCACGGCTTCGAACTGACCTGACCGAAGCCGCGCCCCCCGGGGGCGGGTCAGCGGCCGGTGAGGTTTCGGGTGGCTTGGTGGGCTGCGGTTCGGGTCGCTTCGGCGACGTCGGTGACGATGTCGGTGAGGCGGGTGGTCGGGCCTGCTAACGCGATCGCTGCGACCACGCGTCCGCTGTCGAAGACCGGGGCGCCGACGCCGGTGATGTCGGGCAGCGTCTCGCCGCGGTTGAGCGCCACCCCGTCCGCGGCGATCCCCTCCAGCTCGCGGCGGATCTCGTCGCGCTGCGGCAGGTCGGCGAGGTAGTTCTCGCGGAACCGCGCGGAGCCGAAGGCCAGGAAGCACTTGCCCGAACTGGTCGGGTGCAGCGGGCGCCGCGTGGACAGCGGAGCGGAGTAGCGGATCGGCTGGGTGGATTCGAGCGCGTCGGTGTACACCACGGAGTTGCCGACCAGCGAGGCGAGCATGACGGTTTCGTTGAACTGCCGGTGCAGGCCCTCCATCGCGGCGCGGGCGGCTTCCACGACCGTCGACGGCGCCGCGGCGAGCAGGGTGTTGACCGCAGGGCCGACGGTGTAGGCGCCGCCGTCCTCGCGCAGGTAGCCGGTGGCGACCAGGCCCTTGACCAGACCGTGCAGCGAGGACCGGGGCGCGTCCAGCTCGGCGGCGAGCTCCGACAGGCGGACCCCGGTCCGACGCGCGGCGGCGAGCTCCAGGATGGTCGTGATGCGTGAGACCGTCCGGTGCGCCTTGGCTCCCGACTCCGCAAGTGCCACTGGATCTCCCGTCGTGCTCGTCGACCTGGTCGCCTTCGAACCTACCGCCGCGCTCTCAGGGGCGTTCGGCAACGGCCGGTCGCTCCACCGCGGCCTCGACGGCCTCCCGCTGGTCGAACAGGGCACCGACGCCGATGAAGGCGGCACCGGCGAGGAACATCAGCGAGACCGCCCACGTCGCGTTGCCCGGGGTGGCCGTGACCAGCGCGAGCGCGGCCACCGGTGCGAGTCCGCCGGAGAAGGCGCCGCCGACCTCGCGACCGGTCCCCAAACCGGAAACCCGGGTCCGGGTGGGGAACTGCTGCGAGAGGAACGCGCCCTGGGCGCTGAGCATCGCCGGCACCACGACGCCGGTGGCGAGGACGAGCGCGATCCAGATCGCGACGTTCTGCCCGGTGTCGAGCAGCCAGAAGAACGGGAAGGCCAGCGCCGCGGTGGCCAGGCCGCCCACCAGCATGACCCGCTTGGACCCCACGACGTCGCAGACGCGACCGGCGATCGGCACCGTGATGATGGCGCAGGCGCTGGCGAGGGTGATCCCGAACGCGCCGACGTTGGCGGGCACGTCGCGGAACTGGGTGAGGTACGACAGCGAGAACGTCTTGAAGATGTAGCTGACCCCGTTGTAGCCCAAGGTGACGGCCATGACCACGGCGAGGCCGCGCCAGTCGGACCGCAGCAGCGAGCGCAGCGGCCGCACCTTCGCGCGAGTTCCCCCGGCACGCGCGGACTTCTCGAACTCGGGCGTCTCCGGCATCTGCCTGCGCACCCAGAAACCGAGCCCCACCAGCGCGAACGTGGCCACGAACGGGATGCGCCAGCCCCACGTGTGGAGGAAGTCCTCGTCGAGGCTGGTCAGGACGGTGACGGTGAGCGACGAGGCGAACAGTCCGATGTTGACGCCCAGCGCGGGCAGAGATCCCCGCAGACCACGGCTTTTCGCATCGGCGTGCTCGTACGCGACGGCCGTCGCGCTGCCCAGTTCGGCACCCGCGCCCAGGCCCTGGAGCAGCCGCAGCACGACCAGCAGAACGGGGGCGATCATGCCGACCGAGGAGTAGGTCGGCAGCAGGCCGATGAACCCGGAGGAGATGCCCATCAGCAGGAAGGTCGCCGACAGCACGGTCTTCCGGCCGAACTTGTCGCCGAGGATCCCGAAGAGGATGCCGCCGAACGGCCGCGCCAGGAAACCGACCGCGAAGGTCGCCATCGAGGCCAGCGTCGCCGCGGCCGGGTTGCCCTCGGGGAAGAACAACTCGCCGAAGACGAGCGCGGCCATCGAGGCGTAGAGGTAGAAGTCGAACCACTCCAGCGCCGAGCCGATCACCACGGCAGGCCCGACGGCCTTGCGGGAGGGGGTCGATCCAGCGCTGTGCAGCGTCATTGCTCACGTCCTCTGGCATCGGGTGAAGCGGTGACGTGTTCGCAAATACGAACAATGACTCAAATCAATGGAAAAGTAGGAAGTGAAACGGACCACTGTCAAGTGGTTGACAAGCCGAATTCGACAGATCACCGTGTTCTCACATTCACCAATAGGTTCGTATATGCGAACAGTGCGGGATTCCGGAAAGGATCGCCATGCACTTCGAACTGTCCGCGGACCAACACGACCTGCGGGCGGGTGCACGTGAGCTGGCCCGCAGCTTCTCCGACGAGTACTGGGCCGAGTGCGACGCGAACAACCGGTTCCCGTGGGAGTTCTACAAGGCCTTCGCCGACGGCGGCTGGCTCGGCATCGCCATCCCCGAGCAGTACGGCGGAGGCGGGCTCGGCGTCCTCGAAGCGGCGCTGCTGCTGGAGGAAGTGGCGGCCTCCGGTGCCGGGATGAACGGCTGCAGCACCATGCACCTGACCACCTTCGGGCTCAACACGATCGTCAAGCACGGCAGCGAGCAGCTGCGCGAGGAGGTCCTGCCGGCCGCCGCGGACGGCTCCCTGCACGTCTGCTTCGGGGTGACCGAGCCCGACGCGGGAACCGACACGACCCGGATCTCGACCTTCGCCGACCGCGTCGACGGCGGGTACGTCATCAACGGGCGCAAGGTGTGGATCACCAAGGCGGGCGACTCGCAGAAGATGGTGCTCATCGCCCGCACCACGCGGCGCGAAGACGTGGCCCGATCCACCGACGGCATGTCGTTGTTCCTCATCGACATCGACCCTGAGCACGTGAACCTGAGCCCGATCCCCAAGCTCGGCCGCAACGCGGTCTCCTCCTACGAGGTCGTCATCGAGGACCTGTTCGTCCCGGAGGGCGCCCGCGTCGGGGCCGAAGGCGACGGCTTCAAGTACCTGCTGGACGGGCTCAACCCCGAGCGGATCCTGCTGGCCCACGAGGCGCTCGGGATCGGCCGGGCCGCCCTGGACCGAGCCGTCCGCTACGCCGGGGAGCGCGTCGTGTTCGACCGGCCGATCGGCCAGAACCAGGGGGTCGCCTTCCCGCTCGCCGAGGCGGCGACCCGGCTCGACGCCGCCGAGCTGATGGCCCGCAACGCCGCCTGGCGCTACGACCAGGGCCTGCCCTGCGGGAAGGAGGCGAACATGGCCAAGTGGCTGTGCGCGGACGCGGGATTCCAGGCCGCCGACCAGGCCGTCCAAACCCACGGCGGCATGGGCTACGCCCGGGAGTACCACGTGGAGCGCTACTTCCGGGAGTCGCGCATCCTGCGCCTCGCCCCGGTGAGCCAGGAGATGGTCATGAACTACGTGTCCAACCACGTCCTCGGACTGCCCAAGTCCTACTGAACGAGAACGGGACCAGCACGATGACCGCACCTGAACCGACCGGAAGCCTGCGCGGCGTCCGGGTTCTCGACCTGTCCCGCATCCTCGCCGGACCGCTGTGCGCGCAGATGCTCGCCGACCACGGAGCCGAGGTCGTCAAGGTCGAACCACCGGCCGGCGACGACACCCGCGAGTGGGGGCCGCCCTTCGTCAGCGACACGATGAGCGCCTACCACAGCGCGATCAACCGCAACAAGGCCAACATCTGCCTGGACCTCACCCGCCCGGAAGGGCAGCGCGTGCTCGGTGAACTGCTGGCCGACGCCGACGTGCTGGTGGAGAACTTCAAAGCGGGCACGCTCGCCAAGTGGGGCTACTCCGACGAGGTCATCGCCGAGCGCTTCCCCGGCCTCGTGCACTGCCGCATCACCGGCTTCGGCATCGACGGCCCGATGGGGTCCACGCCCGGTTACGACGCGATCCTGCAGGCCTACGGCGGGCTGATGAGCATCAACGGGGAGCGGAGCGGTCCGCCGCTGCGGGTGGGCGTGCCGATCGTGGACGTGGTCACCGGGATCTACGCGTTCTCCGGCATCCTGCTGGGGCTGCACGACCGGCACACCACCGGGCGGGGGCAACTGGTGGACTGCACGCTGCTGGACACCGCGGTCTCCCTGCTGCACCCGCATTCCGGGGCCTGGCTGGCCTCGGGCCGCACACCGCAGCGGACCGGATCCGCGCACCCGTCGGTCGCCCCGTACGACACCTTCGAAGCAGCCGATGGGCTGATCTTCATCAGCGGAGCGAACGACCGACTGTTCCGCAACATCGCCGCGGTGCTGGGAATCCCGGATATCGCCGACGATCCCCGGTTCGCGACCAACGCCGACCGGGTGCAGCACATCGCGGCGCTGCGAGAGCTGCTGGCCGAGCGGATCAGCACCAGGACCCGCCACGAGCTGGCCGAGGCGCTGCTGGCCGAGGGCGTGCCCGCGACCGCGGTGCACGACGTCGGCGAAGCGCTGACCGACCCGCAGGTCCAGCACCGGCAGATGGTCGTCGAGCGCGACGGCTACCGAGGCATCGGCATCCCCATCAAGCTCGACCGGACCCCCGGCAACGTCCGGACGACCCCGCGCGAGCAGGGCGCGGACACCCGGCGCATCCTCGCGGCGCTCGGCTACGGCGAGGCCGAGATCGCCGCGCTCATCGAGGCCGACATCGCGCTCGGGTCAGGCGGAGCGACGCGGTGAACCGGCGCCGGAGCGCTCGGAGATCTTCGTCGGGTCGGCCAGGAACCCCTCGACGTCGTACATCTCGGAACGGACGTGGATGTCGGCGCGCTCGTCCCAGTTGGCCCGGTTGCCGGTGACGGCTTCCGCTTCGTTCATGGGCTGTCCCTCCGCGGTTTCGGACGACCGCGGTTTTGTATCACGCGTGTGATATTTCCTGCCGCGGATTTAAGGTGATGCGGTGCCTGTGCGGATTGATCCCGATGAGCGGCGGCGACACGTCACCGACGCGGCCCTGCGCCTGATCGTCGCGGAAGGCGTGGCGGGCGTGACCTTTCGCAAGGTGGCGGCCGAAGCCCGGCTGAACATCGGATCGGTGCGCCACTACTTCGCCGATCACGAGACCTTGGTCGTAGCGGCGGTGACCGCGGCGGGTGATCGCATGGGAGGCCGCCTCTCCCGCCTGTCCGCACCGGAGCGCTGCGGCGGCGACGCGGCGCGCGACCACCTGCTGTCGGTGCTCGACGAGCTGGTCCCGCTGGACGAGGAGCGGCGCGCGGAAGCCGTCATCCTCGTGGAGGTCATCGCCGCCTCCCGGACCAACCCCGCGTTCGCCCCCGTGGTGAGCAGGATGGCGGCCGACCTCCACGCCGTGCTCGTCGAAGCGCTCAGCACGATCGGGACGGCGCGACCGGAGACCGAAGCGGTTCGCCTGGCGGGGCTCATCTCCGGTCTGTCGCTGAACGCAGTCACCCCGCACGGCGACGTCGCGCCGGACGCGATCCGAGCAGTCCTGCGAGCGCACGTCGCGACGCTCGGGAGGTGAAATGGCCGCCGCTCAGGTGGAGTTCGCGTGGCGCGTGGTGGCTCGGGTGAGCAGGCCCTGGATGAGTTCGCCGACCAGCTCGGGGTGTTCCAGCGGAACCATGTGGCCGGAGTCGGGGATCATCGCGAGTCGGGAGTTCGGGATCGCCTCGGCGATGGCGGTGCTGTGCGCCGGCGGAATCGTCCTGTCCTGCTCGGCGCCGATCACCAGCGTTTCCACGCCGCCCAGCACGGGAAGGGCCGCGCGCAGGTCGAGGGTCAGGAACTCGGGGACCAGCGCGATGAGCGCGTGCACCGGGTTGGACCGCGTCAGCTGCAGGACGAACTCGACCAGCGAGGGCGGGACGCGGGAGGCGAAGGCGAAGCTCCGCGCCACGAGCAGCGCCGCGCGCCGGAGGAGGTGGCAGGAGGGCTGGGTCAGCCGCAGCCGGTCGATGGCGGCCAGTACCACGTTGGCGATCTCGGGAGGCAGCACGGCCCGCCCGTTGACCGGCGCCGCCGCGGTCGTCACCAGCCCCACCCCGACCACGCGGTCGCCGAAGAGCTCGGGGTGGCGCTCGGCCAGCGCCATGATCGACATGCCGCCCATCGAGTGCCCCACCAGCACGACCTGACCCAGCGGCGCGGCCTGGTCGAGCACCGCCGCCAGGTCGTCGCCGAGCTGGTCGAGGTTGAGCCGGTCCACACCTCCCAGCGCGGACCGGCCGTGGCCGCGCTGGTCGTAGGAGACCACCCGGGCGTCCCGGGCCAGCGAAGATCGCTGGAAGAGCCACATGTCGCTGTCGGCCAGGTAGCCGTGGCAGAGAACCACGGTCACCGGTGCCGCCGGGGCGCCGTCGGCCTCGACGTGGAGCCGCACTCCGTCGGGAGCGGTCACGGTCACGGCCGGCCTCGGGGTGCGGCCGTCCGCGTGGTGGAGCTTGCCCACGTGCGCCTTCCGTGTCGGGGAGACCCGGTCACCACCCGCGGGTCGGGGAGCGGATGCCTGGAGGGGGCGTCGTGACCGAATCGTGACGTACCTTCGCGAAGGTAACGGAAAGTCACCGCGCCTTCAAGCGGATGGCCCGTTCGGGTTAAGAGAGTGCGACGTGCCGACCCGTGCGATTTCGCTGGGTAGCTGCGAGGCGTCAGGCGGTGTCAGCCGTCCTGCTGGGCCGTAGCGCCGGTGAGGTCGCGGAGGAAGAGACCGGGTGCGGGTTTCGGCGAGAACCACGTCGACTTGGGCGGCAGCACCAGGCCTGCGTCCGAGACGGCCATGATCTGCTCGATCCCCGGTGGGCGGACCAGGAACCGCACCGCTTCGTCGGCGGCGTGCCTGCAGTGCTCGGGAGCGCCGTTGCCGCACGAGATCGGCTCGATCCCGAGGGCAGGCAGCACCTCCTCGTCGAGCGCGACCACGTCCAGGGACGCGCGCACGTGCCCTGGTGCGGCGGACGAGCGCAGCCCCATCAGGTAGCTCTCGTCGGCGAAGCGCACCACCACCGCACCCGGCTCCGGGGTCGCGACCGGGCGCTTCTCCCACCAGGCCGTCGTCGGCAGCGACATCAGCTTCTCGAGCACCCCGGCCGCGGACCCGCCCGACACCGGCAGGCAGCGGTGATAGCCGTGCACCCGCATGTCGTCGGTGGGGAACAGCGCGGCGGCCGTGAACGCCGCCGGGTGGTCCGGGCCCAGGTCGTGTCGCTGCGCGGCGTAGTGCTCGGCCGCGGCCATCCGGTGGTGGCCGTCGGTGATGTGCAGGGCCTCGAACCTGCCGACACCCCGCTCGATCGCCCGCGCGAGCTCGGGATCGTGCCGCACCCACGCCGTGTGGCGGGTTCCGTCCGCGGCGGTGAAGTCCACGTCGGGCTCGGTCGAAGCGACCTCCTCGGTCGCCGAACGCAGCTCGCCGCTGGGGGAGTGGGCGAGCATCACGGGCATCTGCTCGATCCCGGACAGCTCGGTGAACTCGGTCAGCAGCCGCTCCCGCTCGGACTGCGTGGCCTCGTGCGGCCGGATCCGCCCCGCCCGGTAGTCGTCGACGGACACCTCCACGACGATCCCGGTCTGCTCGTGCCCGCCCTCCGCGATGCGGTACACGACCACCGCCGGTTCCGGCAGGTGCGGGTACCGGCCGGTGTCGAACGACTCCCGGATCCGCGCGGCATCGCCGGGGTGATCGCCGCGCCGGCGGTCGAGCACCAGGCCGCGCGGCAGTCGCGCGGTGATCCCCGCGGCCGGCGCGCGGGTGCGCGGGGTGCTCACGGCCCCTCGCTGATCGACAGGGACGGCACGAACTCGCGGACGGCCTCCGGGTTCACGCAGTGCAGCACGGTTCCCGCTGCGAACTCCTCGACCATGCGCACGACCTCCGCGGCCACCGCCAGCTGCGCCTGCTCGGTGGACGCGCCGATGTGGTGGGTGCCGCAGACGTTCGGGTGCGCGGCCAGCCGGGATTCGACGGGGCCGGTCGGCGTGCCGGGCTCGTCGGCGAAGACGTCGATCCCGGCGCGCACGCCCTTGGCGTCCATCGCCTCGATCAGCGCCTCCTCGTCGACGAGGTCGCCGCGCGCGGTGTTGAGCACGATCGTGCCGGGGCGCACCTGCGCCAGCAGGTCGCGGTCGACGAGGTGCCGGGTGCCCTCCGCCGAGGGCAGGTGCAGCGACAGCACGTCGCAGGTGCGCGCGAGCTCGGCGAGGTCCGCGACGAAGGTGATCCCGATCGCCCGGGCGCGCTCCAACGTCTCGTCGTCGCGGTCGGGCTTGGCCACCGCGTGCACGCGCATGCCGAAGGCCGCCGCCCGTTCGGCGACCGCCAGTCCGATCCGGCCCAGGCCGACGACGCCGATGGTGCGGCCGAAGAGCCCTCGCGCCCGGGAGTGGCGCTTCTTGTCCCACCGCCCGGCGCGCAGGTCCGCGACGTTGTCGGGGATGTTGCGGTCCAGCGCCAGGAGCAAGGCGAAGGTCAGTTCGGCGACCGCGATCGCGTTGCGCCCGGGCACGTTGGAGACGTGGATCCCCAGGCGGGAGGCGGCGTCGCGGTCGATGGTGTTGGTGCCCGAGCCCGCCCGGATCACCAGCCGCAGGGCGTCCGCGGCCCGCAAGGTCTCGGCGGTGACGCGCGTGCTGCGCACGACCAGCACCTCGCAGCCGCCGATCCTCTCGGCCAGCTGGTCCGCGGTCGTGTCCGGCTCGTAGGCGCAGTCGTGCGCCGCGGCGAGCCGGTTCAGGTGTTCCTCGGGGAAGGCGTCGGCGATCAGGATCTTCATCGGCCCTCTCCAACGTCGTGCGGGACGAGCGCGTGCCGGGAATTCAGCCGGAGGTCCCGGCGTCCGCGCCGAGCGCGAGACCGGTGTTGCTCATTGCGCATCGCATTGCTGATAGCGCAATGGTGCGAGAGCCGCGCCGAGCGCGTCAACACCCCCGTTCGTGTCGCGGGACGCGGGCCTCAACCGAGCCCGAGCCGCAGCAGGGCCGCGGCGGCGATGCCGATGAGCACGGCGACGAGCATGGGCGCCTTGAGCACGTGCGCGATGCCCGCGGCACTCACGCCGCAGAGCTGGGTCCAGTCGAACTCGCTCCACCCGCTGCCGCCGAGCTCGACGACGATCAGCCCGGCGAGCAGCGCGGGAGCCATCAGGCCGGTGATGCGCACCGCGGCAGGCGGCAGCCGCCGGTGGCCGAGCACGAGGGGTCCGCCGGCCTTCATCACCCAGCTGATGACGGTCACGGCGAGAACGGACAGCCAGAGCTTCATCCCGACTCCTCCTCGGGATCGGATCCGGGGAGCGCGCCGATCAGCGCAGCGGCGGTGGCTCCCAGCAGCGCGATGCCGGGATCGGTGAGCGGCAGCAGCACCGCGGCGATCCCCGCCCCGCCCGCGGCGGCGGCCTTGGCCCGGCGAGAGCGGTGCAGCTCGTGCACGGCCAGCACGAGGAAGAAGGCGGGGAACGCGACGTCCAGGCCGACGGTGCGCAGCAGGACCGGCGGAGGTGCCGCCACCAGCCCGATCGCCGTCCCCGACACCCAGGCCGACCACTGGGGAACGCTGGCCCCGACCAGCCGGGTGATGTCGAAGCGGCCGCCGCCGTGGTGTGCGAGGGCGAACGAGGCATCGGTGAGGGCTTGGGCCAGCACGGACCGCCGGAGCCGCCCGCCGCGCAGGCTGTCGTTGAGGACCGCGCTCATCACCACGTAGCGGGCGTTGATCAGCACGGCGGCGCCGACGGCCGCCAGCGCGCTGCCGGTCGACAGCGCGGTCAGCAGGGTGAACTGCGCGGAACCGGAGAACGCCAGCGCCGAGAACACCAGCGGCTCACCGAAACCCCAGCCCGCGCCGGACGCGGCGGCGCCGTAGACGATCCCGAGCACGAACGTCGGCGCCGCAGGTCCGACGCCCAGCCGCATCCCCGCGGCGAACGACCCTGCCGCATCGCGGTTCTCGGTGTTCATCGTCGCTCACCTGCTAGTGCCGGACGAGGTTTCGGGTGGTGGACGGGAATCGTCGCGGTGGCGCGCGTGGTGTCGACGTGCCCGCGTTCGGTTGCCGCAGTCGGCCGAGCTGCACCACCTCCGGGAGGCGTTCTTGCTGCGGTCCAGGAACAGCCACCCGCATCCGCGGTCCTGGCACTGGCGCAGCCGGGCGAGGTCCTCGAACTGCAGCAACTCCCACGCCGACAACGCCAGCGCGCGCGGGACGTCCTCGACGCCCCGGACCGCCACGACCCAGCGCAGCGGGACCACGGTGTCGATCTCGGCGTGGGTGATCGCGTCCGCGATGGCCTGCCGCACGCGCCCGAGCTCGGCAGCGGGCGGTTCTCGGCCGACGGCCACCGGCTGCAGCAGCCCGTACAGCTCCTCGCGCAGTCCGCGCGCCCGCTCGGCGACGACGAGCGCCCGCCCCGGAACGGCTTCGGCCTCGGCCTCGGCTCGGAGCTCATCGGCTCGCTGCTCGCCGAACAGGCCCGCCGCGCAGCACCACCCGATCAGCGCGCCAGCGTCCGGCAGCCGATCGGCGGCCCGTTCCGCGTCCAGCCGCCACGGCACGGTGTTGACGAAGTCCAGCACCAGGTGCCCACCGCGGAACCACTCGGAACGCCACTCACCGACAGGCACGTCGCACCACCTAACGAGCAAAACGGGTTGCACCCATTAGCTACCCGTCCCAGCGAGCCGCAAACCCGACCGGGGAGCGGATCGCGCCGAAATTCTGGGACCGGTCCGTTGACATCGACGTCAACGTCAATCACCGTGGTGACCATCACGTGGCGCACGCCATTCCGAAGGGACTGCCATGACCGCATCCGCCCCGGCCTCCTCGTGGTGACGCTCTGATGTCGTCCACCCGGCCGCGTGCGGATGGTCGACACCGAGGTCCAGACAATGGAGCGGTGACGACAAGTGATGCTCAGGAACGCGCGCGGGCCAGTCGGCGTGAGACGTCCGGTCCCCGGCGCGAGGAACTGCTCGCGGCCGCGGCCGCCTGCTTCGACGAACTCGGCTACGCGGCGACCACCGTCGAGGTGATCGCGGCCCGGGCGCAGACCTCGCGGCCGACGTTCTACGCCTACCTGCGCTCGAAGGACGAGGCCTTCCTCGCGGTCACCGAACAGGTCTGCGCCCAGCTGGAATCGACCCAGCTGCTGGACGGGATCGAGTCCCTGCCGCCGGTCACGGTCCTGCGGGCGACCACCCGCGCCTTTGCCGAGGCGATCTTCGCCAACGGGTCTCTGGTGGCCCAGATCGACAACCGCGCCGGGGTCGACCCCGAAGTGGACGAGCTGTGGAGCGCGCTGCGGCAGCGGCTGGAGCGGCGCTTCACCAACTACCTGTCCGGGCTGGACCCGGCCACGATCGATCCCTGCGTGCCGCCCCCGCAACTGGTCTCGATGCTCAGCGACTCGATCGTCCGCGGCGCCGCCCGCCTCGGGCACGCCCCCGACGAGGTCAAAGAGCAGTTCATCACCGATCACATCAGGCTCACCGAGCGCGCGGTCGGCGTCACCGATGACGCGCGTCCCGAACCCTAGGAGGTCCGAATGCCGTTGTCCCGCCGCGACATCGCGCTCGCCGAGATCCGCGAGCTGCAGGCCGCCCACTGGCCCGACCAGGTGCCGCGCACCGTCGAGTACCCGGTCGACGTCCCCGGCCTGCCCGAGCACCTCCGGCACTGGGCCGCGACGCGACCGGGCACCACCGCGATCTCGTTCTACGGGCGCGACATCAGCTACGCCGAGTACGACGAGCTCAGCGACCGGTTCGCCGGTTGGCTCGCCGAACGCGGTGTGGCGCCGGGGGATCGGGTCGGCGTGTTCCTGAGCAACTGCCCGCAGTTCCTCATCGCGATGGTCGGCATCCTCAAGGCGGGCGCGGTCCACGTGCCGGTCAACCCCATGTTCCGCGGCCACGAGCTGCGCTATGAGCTCGACGACGCCGGGGTGACGGTGCTGCTGGCGCAGGACACCTTCGCCGACCTCGTGGAATCGGTGCGCGCCGACACGCCGCTGCGGCACGTGGCCTTCACCGGCCTCGCCGACCTGCTCACCGAGGAGCCGAACGTGCCGGTGCCGTTCGAGCTCACCGCGGAGCGGTCGGACTGGGCCGAGATCACCGCTTCGGCGCGCGCCGAAGCGCGGCCGAGCGACCCCGACGCGCTCGCGGCGCTGAACTACACCGGCGGCACCACCGGGATGCCGAAGGGCTGCGAGCACACCCAGCGGCACATGGTCTACACGGCCGCGACCGCCAGCGCCGCCGGCGGCTCGCAGATCGGCGACCCCGAGGTCGTGTCGCTGAACTTCCTGCCGGTCTTCTGGATCGCCGGCGAGGACTTCGGCGTGCTCAAACCGCTGGTGAACGGCCAGCAGATCGTGCTGATGACGCGCTGGGACCCGGCTGCGGTCGTCGCCCTGGTCGAGCGGCACGGCGTCACCGACCTCGTGGCCACGGTCGACAACTACGTGGAGCTGATGGACCTGCCGGAGTTCGACGGCACCCGGCTGTCGACGCTGCGCAACGCGCTCGCCGTCTCGTTCGTGCTGAAGCTGACGCCGGAAGTCCGCCACCGGTGGCGGGAAGCGGTCGGCAGCGTGCTGCGGGAGGCCTCCTACGGCATGACCGAGACGCACACGGCCGACACGTTCACGCTCGGCTTCCAGGACGACGACCGGGACCTGCACGCCGATCCCGTCTTCTGCGGTCTGCCCGTTCCGGGAACCGACGTGCTCATCGTCGACGACTCCGGCGAGCCCGTCCCGGTGGGCACGCCCGGGGAGATCATCGTGCGCAGCCCGTCGATCCTGACCGGTTACTACGGCCGGCTCGACGCGACCGCGGAGACGATCCGCGACGGCTGGCTGCACACCGGCGACGTGGGCCGGCTCGACGAGTGGGGCGCGCTGCACTACCTGGCGCGCGCCAAGGAGATGATCAAGACCAACGGGATGAGCGTGTTCCCGTCGGAGGTGGAAGCCCTGCTGCGGCTGCACCCGGCGATCGAGTCGGTGTCCGTGGTGCCCCGGCCCGACCGCGCGAGAGGTCAGGTGGCGGTCGCCTTCGTGGTGGTGCGGGACAGCGCCACCAGCGAGGAACTGCGGAAGTGGGCGAACGAGAACATGGCCGGGTACAAGGTCCCCGAATTCGTCGTCGTCGACGGGCTGCCGATGACCGCCACGGGCAAGGTGCGCAAGGGCGAGCTGCTCGACCGCGCCGCGGAACTGCCCGCCGCCCGCGACCACGCGTAGCCGGAGGAGCTCGTACCGATGAAGAAGCTGCTGATCGCCAACCGCGGTGAGATCGCGCTGCGCGTCGTGCGCACCGCCCGCGAGCTGCGGGTCAACACCGTCGCCCTGTACGCCGAAGACGACGCGGACACGCCGCACGTCCACGCCGCCGACGAGGCGTTGCCGCTGGCCGGGGTCGGCCCGGCCGCCTACCTCGACCACGCCGCGGTGCTGGCCGCCGCGGAGCGCTCCGGTGCCGACGTCGTGCACCCCGGGTACGGATTCCTCTCGGAGAACGCGGAATTCGCGCGCGCCTGCGCGGCGGCGGGCCTCGAGTTCGCGGGACCGGATCCGGCGGTGCTGGAAACCCTGGGGGACAAGGCATCTGCGCGCGCGGCCGCGGAGGCGGTCGGCGTGCCCGTGCTGCCCGCGACCACCGGTGCCGCGACCGCCGAGGAGGTGCGCGCCTTCTTCGCCGAGAACCCGGGCGGGATCATGATCAAGGCCCTGGCCGGAGGCGGCGGGCGAGGCATGCGGGTGGTCCGCGACGCCGCAGCGGTCGACGAGGCCCACCGGGCGTGCGCCGACGAGGCCGAACTGGGCTTCGGGAACCGGGAGGTGTTCGCGGAGGCCCTGTTCGACGACGCCCGGCACGTCGAAGTGCAAGTGGTCGCCGACGGCACCACCGCCCTGGCGCTGGGCGACCGGGACTGCAGCGTGCAACGGCGGCACCAGAAGCTGCTCGAGATCGCGCCCGCCGAGCTGGCGGCCGAGGTGCGTCGCGGGCTGCACGAGTGCGCGGTGCGGTTGTGCGCGAGCCTCGGTTACCGGGGGCTGGCCACGGTGGAATTCCTCGTGCGCGGGCAGGAGTTCGCGTTCCTCGAGGTCAATCCCCGGATCCAGGTGGAGCACACCATCACCGAGGAGGTCACCGGCGCGGACCTGGTGGCCGCGCAGCTCGCCCTCGCCGACGGCGCCGCGCTGCACGACCTCGCGCTCCCGGGCGGCGTCGTCGCCGACGCGGGCGGCGCGCGGGGCGAACCTGCCGCCGCCGCGAGCACGGCGGTCCAGGCCCGGGTGAACCTGGAGACCATGACCCCCGACGGCGGCGCCGTGCCGACCGCGGGCACCCTCACGACCTTCACCCCGCCCACCGGGCCGGGCGTCCGGGTGGACACCTTCGGGCTGCCGGGCCTGGTGGTGAGCCCCCGCTACGACTCCCTGCTGGCCAAGGTGATCGTGCGCGCGGGAACCCGCGCCGCCGCGCTGGCCAAGCTCGACGCGTCCCTGGGGGAGTTCGCGATCGAGGGCGCCGCCACGAACATCCCGTTCCTGCGCGCCCTGCTCGCCGACGACGACCTGCGCGCAGGTCCGGTGAGCACCGCGTTCCTGGCGGGCAGCGCGCCACGGCTGGTGGCCGAAGCGGAGGCGACCGCCCCGACGACCTCGGCGTCGGTCCCCGCGCTGGAGCTGCGGCCGGGCGAAGAGGTGGTGCGGGCCCAGATGGCGGGCACCGTCGTCGCGGTCGCCGCCGAAGGCGACGAGGTGCCGGCGGGTGGCCAGCTGGTCGTGCTGGAGGCCATGAAGATGGAGCACGTCCTGGCCGCAGATCACGCGGCGCGCGTGGTGCGCGCGCTGGTCCCGCCGGGCCGCACGGTGGCGCCGGGAGATCCGCTGGTGGTGCACGCACCCACCCGCGCGGTGGAGGCGGAATCCGCCTTCGAGCTCGACCTCGACGCCTCCCGGCCCGATCTCGACGAGCTGCGCGAGCGGCAGGCCCTCACCCAGGACCCGGCACGTCCCGAGGCGGTGGCCAAGCGGCACCGGCTCGGTCACCGCACCGCGCGCGAGAACATCGCCGACCTGGTGGATCCGGGCAGCTTCGTCGAGTACGGGTCGTTGGCGATCGCGGCACAGCGCAGGCGTCGGTCCGAACAGGACCTGATCACCAACACGCCGGCCGACGGCCTCGTCGGCGGCGTCGCGACCATCGGCGCCGACCGGTTCGGCCGAGGGGCGGCTGAAGTCGTGGTGATGTCCTACGACTACTCGGTGCTCGCCGGAACGCAAGGGATGCGCAACCACGCCAAGACCGACCGGATCCTCGTGGTGGCCCGGGACCGGCAGGTTCCCGTGGTGCTGTTCGCCGAGGGCGGCGGTGGCCGTCCCGGCGACACCGACATGGATGTCGTTGCGGGACTGGACGTTCCGACGTTCCGGCTGCTGGGTTCGCTGCGCGGTGGTGCACCGACCGTGGCGATCGTCTCCGGGCGCTGCTTCGCGGGCAACGCCGCCCTGGCAGGCGCGTGCGACGTCGTGATCGCCACCCCCGATGCGAACATCGGCATGGGCGGACCGGCGATGATCTCCGGCGGCGGGCTGGGGGAGTACCGGCCCGAGGACATCGGCCCGATCGACGTGCAGCGCCGCAACGGTGTCGTCGACCTCGTCGCCGCCGACGAGGAGCAGGCGGTCGAGCTGGCGCGCCGCTACCTGTCGTACTTCCAGAGCCCGCTGTCGCCGGGCGAAGGGGTCGAGTGGGAAGCACCGGACCCGCGCCTGGCCCGGCACGTGGTGCCCGAGAACCGGCTGCGCGCCTACGACATCCGCAGCGCCATCGACGCCATCGCCGACGTGGGCTCGGTGCTGGAGCTGCGCGCGGACCACGGCGTGGGCATCGTGACAGCGCTGGTCCGCGTGGAGGGCGTCGCCTACGGCCTGGTGGCCAACAGCAGCCACCACCTCGGCGGCGCGATCGACGCCGAAGCGGCCGGGAAACTGGGAGAATTCCTCATGGTCTGCGAATCCGGCGGCTTGCCGATCGTGTCTCTCTGCGACACACCGGGTTTCATGGTCGGCCCGGAAGCCGAGAAGGACGCGACGGTCAAGCGCTTCGGTGAGCTGTTCGTGCTCGGCGCGCGCCTGAGCGTGCCGTTCGGCGCGGTGGTGCTGCGCAAGGGCTACGGCCTCGGAGCGATGGCGATGACCGGCGGTTCCTTCCGGGCCCCGCAGTTCACCGTGGCCTGGCCCACCGGCGAGATCGGCGGCATGGGGCTCGAAGGCGCGGTCCGATTGGGCTACAGCAAGGAGCTCGCGGCCGCACCCGACGAGGCCGCGCGCAAGAAGCTCTACGACGAGCTGGTCGCCGAGGCCTACGAGCGCGGCCGGGCGCTGCGCGCGGCCACCACCTTCGAACTCGACGACGTGATCGACCCGGCCGACACCCGGCGCTGGATCGCCACGTTGCGGCCCCGGCGGGACGCCGGTGTGTGAGAGACGCGAAACCGCGGCTGGACAGTGCTGATAGAAGCTCTCTATCGGAGCCCTTCAAAATCCGTCTAGCCAGATTCCCCTGATTGGTTTGATCGAGCGGCGCGCAGCTGAGAGCCTCAGCGGAAGCACACAACGAAAGAGGTCCTGCCGCCTGGCGCCCGACCCGCCACATCGCTGGCGGCGCGGCTTGTGAAAAGCCCTGCCGAGCTTGAGAGAACGGCGCAGGACGAAGTCGTGATGCCGGCGCATCGACAGCCGGCGACGCCCCGCGCGGGCGTCCTGTGAGGAGGGTCATCACACCTGTCGAAGAGTTCGCCGTTTCCCGGCGGGGAAGCGGCGATGCATTCCGCTCGTGCCGAAATCTCCAAAACAGGATTTCACAATGAAAACATCGCAAAGCAATCGGGCGGCGAATCATACCGTTTTCGCGGTATCGATCGCCGTTTCGGCGCTGGTCGTCCTGTGGGGCGCGGTGGACCCGAACGGGTTCGGGACCATCACGACCCAGCTCTTCGACCACGTCGTCTCGGACATGAGCTGGTTCTTCCTGCTCGCCGCGAACGTCCTGCTCGTGTTCGTCATCTACCTGGGCCTGAGCGGCTACGGGCGGATCAAGCTGGGCGCCGACGAGGACGAACCCGAGTTCGGCCGGATGTCGTGGTTCGCCATGATGTTCCAGGCCGGGATGGGCCCGGCGATCATCTTCTGGGGCCTGGCCGAACCGCTGTCGCACTACGTCGACGTCCCCTTCGGCCTGGCACCGCCCGGCACCGACCAGGCCGCCGGGGTGGCGATCCAGTACTCGTTCTTCCACTGGGCGCTGCACCCCTGGGCGATCTACGCGGTCGCCGGCCTGGCCGTCGCCTACTTCACCCACCGCAGGAACGAGCGGGGGCTGCTCAGCGCGATCTTCCGGCCGCTGCTCGGCGACCGGGTCGACGGACCGCTGGGCAAGGCCATCGACGTGCTGGCCGTGCTGGCAGTGGTTTTCGGCATCGCCGTCGCGCTCGGCCAGGCAGGGCTGCAGATGACCGCCGGTCTGGGCGAAACATTCGGACTGCCAACGGGAATCATCGTCCAGCTGATCGTGCTGGCGCTGACCACGGCCGCGTTCATGGGCTCGGCGACGACCCGGATCGAGCACGGCATCAAGTGGTTGTCGAACATCAGCATGCTCATCGCGCCGATCCTGCTGATCTTCTACTTCGTGGTGGGGCCGAGCATCACCCAGATCAACGCCTTCACCGAGGGGCTCGGCAACTACCTGGGCGACATCGTGCCGATGAGCTTCCGGCTCGACGCCTTCAGCCCGGAGAACGGGTGGATGGGCAGCTGGACGGTCTTCTACTGGTCCTGGTGGATCGCCTGGGCCCCGTACGTGGGCCTGTTCATGGCGCGGATCTCGCGCGGCCGCACGATCCGCGAGTTCGTCGCCGCCACCGTGCTGGTTCCCAGCCTGGTCAGCATGGTCTGGATCGCGGTGTTCGGCGGTGCCGCCCTGCAGCTGGCGCGCAGCGGCCTGGCCGGGGACATCGCGCAGACCGTGCAGCAGAGCCCGGCGGCCGGGATGTTCGTGTTCATCCAGCAGTACCCGCTGGCCGGGATCATGTCGGTGATCACGCTGATCGTGCTGTGGGTGTTCTTCGTCGCGGGGGCCGACGCCGGGACGGTGGTGCTGGGCGAGTTGTCCACCGGCGGTGAGCCCAACCCCAAGACTTGGGTGCGGCTGCTGTGGGGCGTGCTGCTGGCCGGGGTCGCCGCGGTGCTGCTGGTCTCCGGCGGCCTCGACGGCCTGCAGAAGGCCTCGGTGCTCACCGGCACGCCGTTCGCGATCATCCTGGTCGGCATCTGCGTGGCCTTCTACAAGGCCCTCCGGCAGGACCACGCCCTCGGCGAGCCGATCCGCACCGGGCAGCGCACCGCGTCGACCGGTGAGGAGCGTTCCGCGCACGACGAGGTCCCGGACGCGGTACCTTGATCATCGCGCGCCACGACCGCAGGTCGCGGGTGATGCGGTGGCGCCGGTTGCAAGGCGTCCGCAGGTGGTGTGCACATGTCCGTCCCGCAAGCGAGGACCGGAGCGCGGTACTGGGCGTTCCTGTCCTACAGCAGAGCTGACCTGCGGACAGCTCGATCGCTGCAGCGCCGGTTGGAGCGGTTCGCCGTCCCACCGGCGCTGCAGCGGCCGCCGCGCGAACGAGGCACGCGCGGCGGGCGCCGGGGGCCCCGGGTGCGGGGCGAACCCGACCGGGCGGCCGCGGGCATGCTGGACGAGAGGTTGCGCTCCGCCATCGACGCTTCCGCGGCGATGGTGCTGCTCGCCTCGCCGGACTCCGCGCGATCGCGCTACGTCGACTTGGAGGTCGAGCACTTCCTCCGCACCCGCGGGGTGGATCGGTTGGCGATCGTGGCGATCGGTGAAGGCGGGCAATGCCATCCGCCGCTTCCCGCAGCGCTCCGGGAGTTGGGTGAGGGCCCGCTGTGGATCGACTGCCGGGACCAGCCCGAAGTGGGTCGCCGGGCGCTGGTGCGCATCGCCGCCGCGGTGCTGGGCGTCGACTTCGACCTGCTGTGGGGGCGGCACCGGCGCCGCCGCCAGCGGATCCTGGCCGCCTGGGTGGCGTTCGTGGTGCTGGTCGCCGCGATCGTCGGGGGCGCGCTCTGGAAGCAGAACCTCGCCGAGCAGCGCAGGCCCGAGCGGCAGGTCGCCGACTTCCGCGAGTGGTTCGCCGAGGAGCACGACGTCGAGGTGGACGACCCGTCCGTCCTCATCGCCCGCACCGATGACCTCAACGGCGACGGCCTCATCGACTACGTGGTGCAGAACCACTCGCCCCGGTTCTGCGGTTCAGCTGGGTGCCAGATGACCGTGCACGTCACGAAGTCGCCCGGTGACTACCGCGAGGTGCTGTCGGCGCTCGGGGACACCACGCCACGGGTGCGCACCGCCGCCGACGGGCGCGCGCAGATCATCATCACCGAGCTGCAGGTGGAGCGGGAGCCGGTGTACTCGGTGTACTCGTTGCAGGGCGACCGGGCCGTGCTGAACGGCTACGAGTTCTGCGACGGCGCCTACTTCGAGTACTGCACCCCGACGAGCATCGAGCCGCGGCCCGATGATCCGACCCCGGAGCCCACCCGGCTGGCGCCGGACGCGGTGCTCCGGCAGAAACCCGACTCCACGGCCCCTGCGGTTGCGCCGGAACGGCAGGAAGTAGGCCGGGCCAAAGGGTTGCGGGTCGTCGGCGTGCTGCCCGACCGGCAGTGGTACCTGGTCCACTTCGTGGCCAACGTCGAGGACAACTCCGCCGCGTTCGTCCCGGCGGACGGGCTGCAGCTCTAGGGAGGCCGTTCAGGCGATTTTGCTGCTGCGGGACAAGCGGAACTGGCAAGATCAGGACCCGCGGGCGGCGGTGATCGGCCCGGAGCAGTGCGAGGACGACACGGGTTTCCCGAGCGAGGGCCCGCGGAGAGAGGTGCATCGGTCGCGATGACAGCAAGCGCGCAGGCGGAGCCTTCCCTCGAGTCCGAGGACATGCCGGGGCTCTTCCAAGCCGCCGACGCGGTGTCGGTCCTCGGCCAGCGCACCTACCTGAGGGCAGTGCGAGCGCGACTGCTGCTGTCGGTGCTCGCCGCGATCTCCGCCGCGATCACGATCACCGTGGGGCCGGCCGACATCGCCGCCATCGGCACCGCGCTGTTCTTCGTCGGCGCCCTGAGCATCGACGTCCTGGTGCTGCGCAGCCATTCCAACCAAGCCTGGTACGACGGGCGCGCGCTGGCCGAGTCGACGAAGACGCTCGCCTGGCGCTATGCGGTCGGCGGGGCGCCGTTCCAGACCAGCCTGCCGCAGGCCGAGGCCGATCGCCTGTTCCTCGACCGGATCGCCAAGCTGCGCACCGACTTCGGCTCCGTCCCGCTGCTGCCCAGCCGCGCCAACGTGATCAGCGACCGGATGCGATCGCTGCGCGCGGCCCCCTTGGCCGAACGGCAGAACGCCTACCTGGCCGACCGCATCGACGACCAACGCACCTGGTACGCCGACAAGGCCCAGTTCCACCGGCGGCAGGCCGGCATCTACCAGCGGCTCATGCTCGTGTGCGAACTCGTCGGCGTTTCCGCTGCGCTGGCCAAGGCCTTCGGGGTGGTGTCCTTCGACCTCGCCGGGATCGTCGCGGCGACGATCTCCGGCCTGGCGGCGTGGACGAGCACCCGGCAGCACGCGACCACCGCGCACGCCTACGTCGTCGCCACGCACGAGCTCGGACTGGTCCGAGAGCACCTGCACCACCACTCCGCCGAATCGGCGTGGGCCGCAGCGATCGCGGACTCGGAGGCGGCCATCAGCCGCGAGCACAGCACCTGGCGTTCCTCGCACGGTGAATAGCCCGCCGGAGACTGCCGCCGCACGGCGGTAGGGAGTTCTGATGACGCAGAACACGATCATGGTCGTCCAGTACGTCGTGGCACTCTCGGCGGCCGTGGTCGTCCGGGCGGGCGCGTACTTCTGGGTGCAATCGTTCCCGGACACGTCCGTGCTGCGCCCGCTGGGCCCCTACGACGTGGCTTTCCTCGGCGGCGGCTCGTCCTGGGTCGTCGAGACCGCAGTCGCGGGATTGGTGGAATCGGGAGGGGTCACCGTCCACCACGGCAGACGCACCGAATACCGCCCCGGACCCGATGCCGCCCGGCGAGTCCGGGATCCCGTGCAGCGGGAAGTGCTCGTGCTGTTGCAGCGCACCAACAGCCTGACCCGGCTCGCCCTGCTGTTCGCCCGGACCGGGACGGCCGCAGATCTGCGACGGGGCTTGGTGTCGGCCGGATTCCTGCTGAGCTATCCCGGACGCACGCCGATCGTCTGGGTCGGCCGGGCGCTGATCCCGCTCGCTGTGATCGCGATGGGACTGCTGCACGGGGTGTCCCGGGATGCGGCGATCGGCGTACTGGTTTTCGCGGGCTTCGGGGCCTTGGTCGTCTGGGCGGCGAGTGAAACGGTGCTGCCGCTGGCGCATTCCCGGCGGGCGAGGCGCCTGAAGTCGGCGATGGCGAAGGTGGTGGCCGAGTGCACGCCCTCGGACAAGCAGCGCAAGCGCGAGGAGGTCCTGGACGAAGCGGTGGTGCGCCAGGTGCGCGGGATCGTCACGGCACGTGCCGGTGAGTGGGGGCTGGCGACCGGGTGGGCCGGGTCCGCGATCGGCATGGTGCCGTTCATGGGCTGGAAGGGCTACACGGCCGAGCGGGCCGAGCTCCGCCCGCTGCCGCGGTCCTGGTCGCCGGGGTCCCGGATGGCGTTCGCGAGCTCCGGCCCGCGCCGCGGACTCGGGTTCCTCTTCCGGGTCCTGGGCGTGGCCTGCGTGCTCGCGGCGCTGGGCGGGCTGGTGAGATCCGGCCCGGGGTACCTGACGATCGGGCTGCTGGTGGTCTTGAGCCTGGCCGGTGCCTGGTCGACCACGCTAGGCAAGAAGCACCTCGCCGCGGACGGGCGCGAGGTGCTGCGCACCAGCGTCCGGCCGCCGGTGCTCTACCTCCGCTCCTTCGAGCACGACGCCATGCTGGAGCAAGCCTCACCGTTCCGGTGGCTGCTGGTGGCGCTGGGTTCCCGGTCCTCCTACATCGAGGAGGTCGTCCGCGCGGTCCGCGGGTTCGGGAAGGTCGTCGCGATCGGCGACCCCGGTGCACCGCTGCCGGGCCTGGGACCGGCGCAGATCCACGTCCCCGAGGACGCGACCGCCGTCATCGGGCCGGGCTGGAACCTCCAGCGGTGGCAGGCCGAAGTGCTCGGCCTGCTGCACCACGCCTCGCTCGTGCTGATCTCGGCAGGTCACAGCGAAGGTCTGCGGTGGGAGTTCGCCCAGGCGACCTCGCGCGTTCCACCGGAGAGGCTGGTGATCCTGGTGCCGCTCGACCGCGCGCAGTACGCGCGGTTCCGGGAGCGCACCCAGGCGTACTTCCGCTCGGGGCTGCCCGCCGATCCGCGCAAGCACTCGGTGCGGAAGAACGAGGAGGTCCACGGGCTGATCTACTTCGACCGCGACTGGACCCCGCACTTCGTCGCGTTCCACCGCCACGCGCTGCTGCAGCTGCACCGCGGCCGCATCGCGATCCGCCCCAGCCTGCGCCGGTTGCGGAATCGGCTGGTGCACGCGCTGTACCCGGTGTTCCACAGCAACCGGGTCTTCTGGCCGGGCATCGTGCTGCCCGTTCCCTTCGGCCGGAGCAGCGACCACCGCGTCGTGCCCGGTCTGTCCGCGGCGAGGACGCTGGTGCTCCTGGTCGCGCTGGCCATCGCGGATGCGCTGATCTCCAAGCACCTCCGCTGACCAGCGCTCGACGCAGCGTCGCCGGCCGGTGACGGCGCGAGGCCGTCGGCGGCCGCAACACCGTGCTCACGCCGCTGCGGGTGGGACGGACTAGGCTCGCGGGCATGCCGGACACGCAGTACGAAGACCTGCTCCGCCACGTGCTGGACACGGGCGCTCGCAAAGCGGACCGCACCGGAACGGGCACGCGGTCGATCTTCGGGCACCAGCTGCGCTACCCGCTGTCCGAGGGATTCCCGCTGATCACGACCAAGAAGGTGCACTTCCGCTCGATCGCCTACGAGCTGCTGTGGTTCCTGCGCGGTGACTCGAACGTCACGTGGCTGCAGGAGAACGGCGTGACGATCTGGGACGAGTGGGCGGCACCGGACGGCGACCTCGGCCCGATCTACGGCGTGCAGTGGCGGTCGTGGCCGACCCCGGACGGCGGGCACGTCGACCAGCTCAGCGAGGTGCTGCGCACGCTGCGGGAGAACCCGGACTCGCGGCGGATCATCGTCTCCGCCTGGAACGTGGCCGACATCCCGCGGATGGCCCTGCCACCGTGCCACGCGTTCTTCCAGTTCCACGTCGCCGACGGCAAGCTCTCCTGCCAGCTCTACCAGCGCAGCGCGGACCTGTTCCTCGGCGTGCCGTTCAACATCGCCAGCTACGCGCTGCTGACGCACATGATCGCCGAGCAGGTGGGCCTCGGCGTCGGTGACTTCATCTGGACCGGCGGTGACTGCCACATCTACGACAACCACGAGGAGCAGGTCCGCACGCAGCTGGCCCGCGACGCCCGGCTGTTCCCGGCGCTGAACCTCAAGCCCGCGGAGAGCCTGTTCGACTACACCTACGAGCACTTCGAGATCGACGGTTACGACCCGCACCCCGGCATCAAGGCCCCGGTGGCGGTGTGATCGGGCTCGTCTGGGCCCAGTCGGCCAACGGTGTGATCGGCCGCGACGGCACCATGCCGTGGCACCTGCCGGAGGACCTGAAGCACTTCCGCTCCGTGACCGCGGGCGCGACGGTGCTGATGGGCCGGCGCACCTGGGAATCGCTGCCGCCCCGCTTCCGGCCTCTGCCGGGCAGGCGCAACGTCGTGCTGTCCCGGACGCCGCAGGAGGGCGCGGAGACCTTCCCCGACCTGCAGCAGGCGCTGGCGGCGGTGTCCGGGGACGTGTGGGTGATCGGTGGCGCGGCGGTGTACCGGGCGGCTCTGCCGCTGGCCGACCGGATCGTGGTCACCGAGATCCAGGAGTCCTTCGACGGCGACACCTACGCGCCGCAGGTGGAGCGCCCGCCGGACTCGGTCGGGCCGTGGCAGGAGTCGTCGACCGGGCTGCACTACCGGTTCATGACCTGGGGCTGAGATCGCGCCCGCCGTCGGCGACGTCGGCCCGGGTGATGTCGACCTCCTTGGTCTCCTTCGAGTACAGGAACGCCACCAGCGAGATCACCGCGGTGACGACCATGAACAGCGCGATCAGCCAGGGCTGGCCGCCGGAGGCCGCCAGCAGCGCTGCCGCGATGGTCGGTGAGAAGCCCGCGATCGCCGCGCCGATCTCGCGCGAGGCGGCGAAGCCGGTGTAGCGCACGCGCGCTCCGAACAGCTCCGAGTAGAACACCGGTTGGACGGCGATCATCGGTGCGAGCCCCAGAGCGGTGGCGACGATCAGCGCGAGCCAGATCAGCACCGGGACACCGGTGTTGAGCAGCGCGAAGAACGGGTAGGCGAACAGGGCCGTGAACACCACGCTGAAGAGGTTCAGCGGGCGACGGCCGATGCGGTCCGACAGGGCTCCGTAGACCGGCTGCAAGATGATCACGACCACGGCGAAGGCGATCACACCGGTCAGCGCGACCCATCTCGGGAGCTGCAGCTGCTGGGTCACGTAGGACACCGAGAACGTCGCGCAGAGGTAGACCAGCGCGGTGTCGCAGATGTGCGCTCCGATGCCGACGACGAAGTTGCGCGGGTAGTCCCGCAGGGCGTCGATGATCGGCATCTTCACGACCCGCTTGCCCCGGGTCATGCTCTCGAACACCGGGGACTCGGCGACCCGCAGCCGCACGTAGAGCGAGACCGCGATCAGCAGGAAGCTGACCAGGAACGGCACACGCCAGCCCCAGGTCTGCACCGCGTCGTCCGGCAGCAGCCCGACGAGCAGGAACACGACGGTGCCCATGACCAGCCCGATCTGGACTCCCATCTGCGCGAACGAGGTGAAGTAGCCGCGCCGCTCGGCAGGGGCGTGCTCGGCGAGCAGCGTCGAGGCGCCGCCGAACTCGGCACCGGCGCCCAGGCCCTGACAGATCCGCGCCAGCGTCAGCAGGATCGGCGCCGCGATGCCGATGCTGGAGTAGGTGGGCAGCAGGCCGATCGCGCCCGTCGACAGCCCCATGATCAGGGTGGTGATGACCAGGGTGGATCGGCGGCCGATGCGGTCTCCGAGGTGGCCGAACAGGAAGCCGCCCAGCGGCCGGAAGACGAACCCGACGCCGAAGGTCGCGAAGGCGATCAGGGTTCCGGCCGCGGCCTCCTGCTGCGGGAAGAAGAGCTTGTTGAAGACCAGCGCGGCAGCGGTGCCGTAGATGAAGAAGTCGTACCACTCCAGCGCGGTGCCGACGATGGACGCCCACACCACGCGCTTGAGCTCCGCACCGCTCGTCGGCGTGATGGCGGGGGATGTTTCAGACACCGCTGTCTCCTCGTCGAGTCAGGGGCGAGGGGAGACCGGAGGGGTCCACGACGTTGCCCACGCGCCATCCGTTCCGTCAGATGAAACGGTATTCCGCCTTTGATGCCAGACAGCGTGCCACGGCCCGGGCCGGATGTGAAGCCAGTCACGCGACAATTTCCGAGGCGCCCGCGAGAGCGCGCGGCTCGCCGAAGTCCGCGACGCCGGCGGCGGCGGTTAGATTGAGGAGCATGGACAGCAACTCCCGGCGCACGGCGGCCGACAAGACGCTCGACGTGCTGGAGGCGCTCGCCGAGCACTCCAGCGTCGCGGAGCTGGCGCAGGCGACCGGGTTGTCCAAGCCGACGGTCCACCGGATCCTGCAAACGCTGACCCAGCGCGGGTTCTCGCGCAACACCGGAAGTGGCTGCTACGTCAGCGGTCCCCGCATCCTGACGCTGGCCGGCCAGTTCTTGCAGCAGCTGGACCTGCCGGGCCAGGTGCGGCCCGCGCTGCAAGAGCTCCAGGAGCGCACCGGGTGGACCGTCCACTTCGCACTGCTGCACGGCGACGAAGCTGTCTACGCGGTCAAGGTCGAGGGCAGCAAGCCGTACCACTTGGCCTCGCGCGTGGGGATGAGCATGTGCCTGCACTCCACGTCGGCGGGCAAGTCGATGCTGGCCTGCATGACCGACGAAGCGGTGCGCGCGCTGCTCGGCCGCGCGGGCATGCCCGCCCGCACGCCGAAGACGCACACCGACGTGGAGTCGTTGCTGCGCGAACTCGACCACGTGCGCACCGCGGGCTACGCCGAGGACCACCAGGAGAACGAGGACGGCGTGATCGCCGTCGGTGCCCCGGTCTTCGACCACCTCGGCCAGGTGATCGGCGGCATCAGCGCCGCAGCGCTGGCGTACCCCGGCGGCGCGACCGGAGACTTCCCGGAGCACGGCGCGCTCGTCACCGACGCGGCCCGCCAGATCTCGCTCAGCTTCGGCGCACCGCCCCACCGCAGCGACCTCCGCAGCCGGAGTGCGCGGTCGTGAATCAGCCGAGCAGGTCCGGCCGGACCGCGGTCACCTGCTGGGTCAACCGCCGGACCACGTCGACGGGCAGCCGCAGCTGCACTTCCGGATCGGCCTTGGGCAGTTGATTCAGCAGCGCCTGATGGCGGGTGACGAAGCGGCGGTCCACGGGGGTGAACACCAGGGCCGACAGCACCGCCTTCGAGTTCGGGTCGCCCTGCACGGGTTGGCGTGGTTCTTGGCCGCGCACGGCCCGCAGCTCCTCCCACGCGATCAGGTCCGACTTGCGACCGGCTCGCCACCACAGCCCGCGTTCGTCCACGGAGAAGCGATGCGTGCGGGGGGCGGTGCCGAACATCAGCAGCAGCCCACCCAATGCCAGCGCGCTGAAGAGGAACACCGCGAAGGTCGGTGAGACGTTGGCTCGCGGCGACGACGAGGGGCTCCCGATGTCCGGGAAGAGCGCGGCGAACCCGAAGAAGACGAACATGGCGAGCCCGCCGAGGAACATCCAACGGCTCGACCGGTACTCGACCACCGCCGCCCCAGAACTGGGCGACCACGCTTGTTCCGACACGACGGGCAGCGTAGCCGAAGGATCCGCTGGCAGTGAGCCGACGGCTGGTCGCCGATCATCGAGTGTCGCTTCCGGCTCGGTGCGGGGTGATCGGCGGTGGCATCTCGGGAGTTGCTCTCGCGCGCAACGCGTTCGACCGGTCGGGTCTGCTTCCGAGTTCGGATCGCGGGTGTCCCTTGCCGTCTCAGCGATCCGTCCCTCGCCTTCGCTGTCCCGGATGCCGTGCGGCTGGAGGCTTCAGGCGCGGCGCCCGTTCTTTGGGGATGTCGGTCATCGCCAGGAATGCCGAGCGCACTCGGTCGGCGACCTCCTCGGGGGAGTCGGCCGGGAGCTTGCCGTCGAGGTGCAGGAAGGCGAGGCCGTGCGCCAGGCTCCAGCCCGCGCACGCCAGCGCGGTGGTGTCCGACTCGGGCACGACGTTCGCCAGTGCCTGCTCGAGGAGTTCGTGCAGCGCGTTGGCGGCCCTGACGCGCTCGTCGTCGGAGTTGTCGCAGGGGTTGCCGAACATCAGCCGGAACAGCGCCGGTCGGCGCATCGCGAAGTCGACGTAGGTGACGCCGAACTCCGCGAGGTCGGCGACCGAGGTGGGCAGGTCGCGGCCGTCGGTGAGGTCGTGCTCGAGGTCGCCGAAGCCCTGGACCGCGAGGGCGGACTCCAACGCGTTGCGGTCCGGGAAGTGGCGGTAGGGAGCGGTGGGGGAGACGCCGGCGTTGCGGGCGATGGCGCGCAGCGAGAAGGTCTCCCCGCTCTCGAGCATCCGCATGGCCGTGCTCAGCAGCGCCGCGCGCAGATCTCCGTGGTGGTAGCCGCCCTTCGCCGATGTTGACACTGCTCACTCCCCTCCCTACGGTACGCGTTAGCACTGTAAACATAGCGGACGCTGCCGGGCAGGGCGGTCATCGGCGAAGCCAGCCGGCCGGGCATCGACCCGATGCTCGCCCACCTCCGCGAAGCACCGCCCGGCGCGCTGCCCTGCGCCGCTACCGCACCGGACTCGCCTGACCCGCCGCCCGACCACCGGAGGAGACCATGCCCGACCGCCCGTACGACCTCGTCCTGTTCGGCGCCACCGGATTCGCCGGCGCCCTCACCGCGGACCACCTCGCCCGCCACCTCCCTCCCGAGGCGCGCTGGGCGCTGGCGGGCCGCAACCCGGCCAAGCTCCGAGCGGTCCGGGACCAGCTCGCCGAGGCCGGTGCGCACGTGGAACTGCTCGTGGCCGATGCGACCAACGCCGACTCGCTCCGCGAGGTCGCCGAGTCGGCCCGCGTCGTGATCACGACCGTCGGGCCCTACCTGGAACACGGCGAACCGCTCGTGGCCGCGTGCGCCGCCGCCGGCACCGACTACGTCGACCTCACCGGAGAACCCGAGTTCGTCGACCGGATGTACCTGGCCCACCACGCCACGGCCGCGCGCACCGGTGCCCGCATCGTGCACGCCTGCGGCTTCGACTCCGTCCCCCACGACCTGGGCGCCCTGTTCACCCGCAAGCACCTGCCCGAGGGCGCACCGGTGACCATCCACGGCGTCGTCCGCAGCAACGCCATGATCTCCGGCGGCACCTTCCACTCCGCGCTGGGGCAGTTCGCGCGGGCCGGGCAGATGCGTCAGGCGATGAAGCAGCGCCACAGCATCGAGCCCCGGCCCGAAGGCCGTCGCGCACGGGCGAAGTCGGGCAAGCCCCACCGCGACCAGAACCTCGGCCTCTGGCTGGTGCCCCTGCCGACCATCGACCCGTTCATCGTCCAGCGCTCCGCCGCGGCGCGCGACGACTACGGTCCGAACTTCACCTACACGCACTACGCGGGGGTCAAGAACCCGGTCACGATCGCCGGAGCGGTGCTGGGCATCGCGGCGCTGATGGCGGCCGCGCAGGTGCCGCCGCTGCGGCGGCTCATCGCCTCCCGCCTCCCGCGCGGGGAAGGCCCCTCGCCGCAGCGACGAGCCCGCTCGTGGTTCACCGTCGACTTCGTCGGACGCGCCGCCGGCCGCACGGTGCGCACGCGGATCAGCGGCGGCGACCCCGGCTACACCGAGACCGCGAAGATGCTCGCCGAGGCGGCCATGTGCCTGGCCTACGACGACAACCCGCGCACCGCGGGTCAGGTCACCACCGCGACCGCGATGGGCGAGAACCTCACCCGAAGGCTCATCGACGCCGGGATCTCGTTCTCCGTCCTCGATCCGGCCACCACCGAGGGCCAGCGGTAGTCCTCACCGAGCAGGCCCGGCGCTGATCACGGAGAAGTCGTCACCGCGCGCTCGAAGCGCTCGTGGTGCGCCTCCGCCCGGATCGGCGTCGGGCGCTGCGCGCCTCAGATCTGGGCGAAGCCTCCGTCCACGGCGAGTTCGGACCCGTTGACGTAGCTGGACGCGTCCGAGGCGAGGAAGACGGCTGCCGCGGCGATCTCCTCGGGCTCGGCCAACCGGCCGAGTGGAACCGACGCCCCAGCGGTGGCGACCGTTTCAGCCGAGAGCAGGTCGACCAAACCCTGCGTGCGGGTGCCGCCGGGGGAGAGCGCGTTGATCCGGTACTGACGTTCCCCGGCGTCGTGGGCGAACCCGCGAACCAGGTTGCGGATCGCGGCCTTGGTCGCCCCGTACGCGGCCAGGTGCGGCTCGGGCCGCGAGGCCGCCGTCGATCCGGTGAGGACGATCGACGCTCCCGGCGAGAGCAGCGGCAGCGCCTTCTGCACGGTGAACAGCGAGCCCTTGACGTTGGTGGTGAACATGGCGTCGAACTGCTCTTCAGTGATCTCGCCCAACGGCGCCACGATCCCGATCCCGGCGTTGGCGACGAGGACGTCGATCCGACCCGCTTGCTCGGCGACCGTCGCGAAGAGCGCGTCGAGGTCCTCGAGCCGGCCCACGTCGCAGCGGACCCCGGTCACCCCGGGGCCGAGTCCGGTCTCGACCTCGTCGAGCTGCGCCTGACGACGGCCCGCGACGAACACCCGGGCGCCCTCGTCGAGGTAAGCCCGCGCGATCGCCAGTCCGATACCCGCGTTGCCCCCGGTCACGACCGCGACCTTGCCCTCCAGAGCCTTCATGGCAGTCTCCCGACTCCTGTTCTTGACCGACCCGTCCATAACACAGGATGTGGACCGTCCGGTCAAGAACTTGGGCCGGAACGGTGGCTCGCACTGCTCCGGGAACGCTCAGGGCTTGGTCAGCAGACCGCTGATCAGGGTCTCGGCCATGACCAGCAAGGCGGCCGGGTCCTGACCGATCCGGCCGAGGACGATCAGTCCGAGCTGACCCGCCAGCACCGCGTGGGCGGTGCTGTCCGGGTCGACGTGGGGCGCGATGTCGCCCTCGCGCTGCGCTCTCTCTATCGCGTCGACCAGCACGGAAGTGGTCGCGGCGTAGCTGCGCCGGGCCTCGGCCGCCACCTCGGAGGCGTTCACGGAGAGCTCCATCGCGGTGTTGGCGAGCAGGCAACCCCGACGGGCCTGTTCGCCGCCGGGATCGCGCACGGGTCCGGTCACGAAGCCGCGGATCACGTCGACGGCGCGGTCGGCCTGCTCCAGCCACGTGCGCAGCGTCCGATCGTTGGCCTCGTCGTACTCGCGCAGCACGCGCAGGAACAAGCTCCGCTTGTCCCCGAACGCCCCGTACAGACTCCCCTTGCCCAGTCCGCTGGCCGCCAGGAGGTCTTCGAGCGATGTGCCCGCGTACCCGTTGTCCCAGAACACCGACTGCACGGCTGCCAGGACGCGCTCTTCATCGAACTGGCGTGGACGCGGCATGCGCCCAGGCTACCCGTACTGGACCGCCCGGTCCATCATCGCTCCGAGAGGTGGACCGCTGGTGATCGGTGGTCCCGGCGTCCAACAACGCGGGCAGCGCGCGAGCAGCGGATGCGGCACCGATCGCAGTGGTCCACTTCGGACTCGAGTCTTCGTCGTGAGATAGCGGAAACGGGTCCGCGGGCCAGGGTCACCTGCGCCGGTCAGGGGCTGTTCGAACGAGGCGACGTGTCGATTTCGGCGTCGAGACGATCAGGGCTCGTAGGGGGTCGGGACGTCCCATAGGCTTCGGTCTGGATCTTGCGTGTCTTCCCAGGGGCGCGGCCGGGACGAGTAGACTCGGGGGTGTACTGGCATGGTCGGATGCGTTGACCCAGACATCCGTTTCCGTACCCGGCTTCGAGCCGTGTTCAGACGGTTCAGGAGGGGCGGAAACCACAATGGTCATGGACCGAAGCCGTCTCGCAGACGGCCTCTTCGCCATCGTCGAGAGCACTCCCGACCTCGACGCGCTGCCGGAACGGTTGTGCGGTGCGTGTCTGGCCGCGCTGCCGGTGGATGGAGTTGGACTGTCGCTGATGGGTGGGAACTACCTCGCGGGGCGTGCCCTGCTGGGGGCGAGCGACTCGACCGGGGCTCGCCTCGAAGAGCTGCAGTTCGATCTCGGCGAGGGGCCGTGCGCGTCCGCGTTCGCAGACGGACAACCGGTGCTGGTCCCGGACCTCGGTGACCGTGACGCCAAGGCGCGGTGGCCGATGTTCGTCCACGAGGCGGAGACGACCCGGGCGCGAGCCCTGTTCGCTTTCCCGCTGCAGCTCGGCGCGATCAGCATCGGTGCGATGGACTGCTACCGGACGCAGCCCGGTCCGTTGCACGAGGTGACGGAGGCGCTCGTCGTTGCCGAGGCGGTGACGCTGGCGCTGCTGCACGCGCAGGCGCACGGGGACGGGCACGGGTTGGCCGACATGGCTGTCGGGCACCACGCGGCCGTGCACCAGGCCACCGGCATGGTCTCGGCGCAACTGGAGATCAGCATTGAGGAGGCGTTCGTGCGGCTGCGCGCGTACGCCTACCGGCACGGTCGGTCGCTGGACGAGGTCGGCGCGGATGTCGTCGCGCGCAGACTTCGTTTCTCCGACCTGCCGCAGTAAGAGCTCGTGCTCATCACGTTCGCATCGCATCAAGGAGAGTGGCCATGACTACCCGCCCCCCGCGGCGCGAGCAGGCGTTGACCGAGGCGCTCGTGGATATGGCAGACACGTTGGTGGATGACTACGACGTCGTCGACCTCACCCACCGGCTGGCTTCGCACTGCGTCGACCTGCTGCCCGTGTCGGCCGCAGGACTCATGCTCATCGATGAGCGCGGCGATCTGCGTCTGCTGGCTTCGTCCAACGAACAGGCCCGGATGCTGGAGCTGTTCCAACTCGAAACCGATCAACGGGGACCGTGTTTGGAAGCGTTCCACACGGGAAGTCCCGTTCTCGTCGATGATCTGGAGAGCAACGGCCGACGTTGGCCCGCGTTCGCCTTCGAGGCGCGGCGACAAGGAATCCGGGCCGTCCACGCGCTGCCGTTGCGGCTGAGGGACGAGACCGTCGGGGCGCTGAGCCTGTTCAGCATCGAAGCCACATCGCTGTCCGAGGACGACCAGAAGTTGGGGCAGGCCTTGGCTGATGTGGCCACGATCGGCATCCTGCAGCAGCGCGCGCTGGCGCGCAGCGAAACCGTGATCGAGCAGCTGCAAGGCGCCCTCAACAGCCGAGTGACGATCGAGCAGGCCAAGGGCGTGCTGGCGGAGCGAGGTGGCATCGACGTCGACGCCGCGTTCGTCCTGCTGCGTGACTACGCCCGGGATCACCGGGTCAGGCTCAGCGATCTCGCGCGCACCGTGGGGATCGACCGGAGCGTGGCGGGCGACGTCCTGCAACGCAAGTCTCGTTGAACGGGCAACCGTAAGCTGACGATCTCGGTGCCCGGCCGACACGGCCGGGCACCGAGCTCTGGATCCGCCGCATCCGCGTGAACTGGCGGTGTTCCGCAGCGGGAGCTCCACAGTGGAGGTTTCACGGGGCAGACCCGAGGCCTGGGCCCCCTCGACCCGGTCTTTTCGGGTCTGCCCCGCCCCCAGCGGCAGCGGTGCACGGTCCGGCCAGAGTGAACCGGTGTGGTCGTGCATACCGCATGCGAGTGCGCGTCAACGACGCGCGATCATGACGGCACCCCGGAAGTGAGTGCCGGTGCAGTGCGCCAAGGCCAGAGCAAGCACGAACCCCCGCCTTCGAGAACGAAGAGCGGGGGCTGGGCTCTGAGGTGCTGACGCTATGTCCAGGTGCAGCAGCGCGCAAGGTGTCAAAAGGGGTACGAGTGATGCGTGTGGTCTCTGAGAGAGCGTGTGTTCCGGGTGCTGCGGAGGGCGATCGCGGTTCACCCCGGGAAAAGCGAGTAGGTGCACATCCGGTGCGTTTGCTTGATTCCGAAAAGGTGTTGTCGCCCGTAGCGGTGATCGGGTGCGGGGCGTAGGGTTCGCGACGTGGCGGGGCGTGCCCCGGACCCTGGTATGTCGCTGATAGGCGCCGCGGACTCGTCGTGCTGCGTGGAAGGATGACATGCCATGTCTGTTCCTGGTTCGGGAACGGTTCGGGCGCCGGTGACCTTGTCCGACATGATCTTGTCGACGGATTCTTTGGAAGATTTCCTCGACGAGGTGATCTCGCGCGTCGCCGGCGTGGGGTCCGAAGCCTTGTCCTGCGGGCTGACCGTCCCCGGTGATGGGGGACAGGCACCGTTCACGTTCCGAGCCAGTGACGCCTTCGCCGCCGGCCTCGACGAGATGCAGCAGGTCATGGGTGACGGACCGGGTCCGCAGGCGTTGCGCACCGGCGAGATCGTCATGAGTGACAGCCTGGGGCGCGAGTCGCGCTGGCCGGAGTTCGTCCAACACGCCCTCGACGTCGGCGCTCGCTCGGTTCTGTCCGTGCCGCTGCTGGTTCGGGGCTCGGTGGTCGCATCGTTGAACGTGTACGACCGCAGTGAAGGCGGTATCAGTCCGGTTCTCCCACGGGTCGCCATGTTCGCCGAGGAAGCGGCGGGAGCGGTGGCCATCGCCGCGAAGCTCGATCAGCACCTGCGCACCAGCGCCGAGCTCCGCCTCGCTCGAACGCGCGAAGCCAGCGAGTGGCACCAGCAGGCCACGCACGACGAGTTGACCGGGTTGCCGAACCGCCGCGGTGTTCGGGAACTCCTCGACAGCTTGCTCGCCAACGGGATTCGCGCGAAGGTCGCGGTGCTGTACTGCGACCTGGACAACTTCAAGCGGGTCAACGGCGGGCTCGGTCACGAGGCGGGCGATGAACTGCTGCTGGCGTTGGCGCACCGGCTGAGCACCGGGCTGCCGGCCAGGTGCACACCTGCGCGCATCTCCGGGGACGAGTTCGTCATCGTCTGCTCCGATGTGGACGCAGTGGGGGGACTCGACGCGCTCACCGCCGAGGTCTCGGATCTCCTGCGCGCCGCGATCCCGGTCCGCGGCCACGTGGTGCTGGTTTCCGCCGCGGTCGGTGCGGCAGTGGACACCGGAACGGGCACCACCGGCGACGACCTGCTGCGCTTCGCCGACGCGGCGATGTTCGAGGCGAAGAACGCGGGGCCGGGGCAGGTGTCGCACGCCCACCCAGCCCTGATGACGACCGTCAACCGGCAGCTGCACCTCGAAACCGACCTCCGCGACGCGATCGCTCAGGGCGGCGTCGAACTGCACTACCAGCCCATCGTCGACAGCACCGGGACCGTCATCATGGCTGAGGCGTTGCTGCGCTGGAGCCATCCCGAACACGGCGTGCTGCCCCCGGACCTGGTCCTCGAAGTCGCGGAAGGTGGTGACCTCGTAGGCGACCTCGACCGCTACGTGCTGCGCCGTGCGCTGGCCGAAGCCGCGACCTGGCCGCCACCGCGCCCTGCCGGAGTCGCGATCAACCTCAGCGGTCTGCTCCCGGACACGGCGGGCTTCGCCGACGAGATCTCCGACGCGATCGACGAGAGCGGCCTGGACTGGCAACGCGTCGTCCTGGAGATCACGGAAACACCCCTCGCGGGCCTGACCGATCGTGCCTACGACTCGATGGGGCAGCTCGCCAAGAACGGGTTGCGGTTCGCCGTGGACGACTTCGGCACGGGCTACTCGTCGCTGAGCCGCCTGAAGGACGTACCGACCCAGCTCATCAAGATCGACCGCCACTTCGTCGCCGGCATGGCCACCAACCACACCGATCAGGTGCTCACCGAGGCGGTGATCGGCATGGCCAACGCCACGGGCCACACCTGCATCGCGGAAGGTGTCGAGACCGCGGCCCAGTTCCAGCACCTCGATCAGCTGGGCTGCCAGGCGTACCAAGGCTGGTACTTCTCCCGAGCTCTGCCCGCCGCCGAGTTCCGCGCCCTGCTGTCCCGGGGCGCCCTTGGCACCCTGCCGCAGTAGGAGCAGGACGCGGAAACCCAGGGAACGCAGTCGTTTCCGCACCGTCGGCCACGTCGTAGCCGGGCGAGGTGCGGTCAGGCCTTGGTGAGGTCTTCGGCGAACATGACGATGATGCCGCTGGGCCCGCGTACGTAGGTGAGCTTGTAGATGTCCTCGTAGTTCGCCACGCCGCGAAGCGGGTGGCAGCCGTGCCTCGCGGCGATCTCGAGGGCGTGGTCGATGTCGTCGACCGAGAAGGCGACGCGGTGCATGCCGATCTCGTTGGGACGAGTGGGTTCGGTTTCGATGGCGGCCGGGTGGAGGTACTCGAAGAGCTCGAGGTGACCGTGGCCGTCCGGCGTCTGGAGCATGGCGACGTGGGCGTGGTTGCCGTCGAGGCCGACGGCGGTGTCGGTCCACTCGCCGCTGACCGTGGTTCGACCGACGACCTCGAGCCCCAGGTCGGTGAAGAAGGCGATCGTCGCTTCGAGGTCGCGAACGGCGATCCCGACGTTCTCGATTCTGATGGCCATCTGCCGCAGTTTACCGAGCAGAGGTCCGATCGAGCCCGTTCCGAGCATCGGTGCGGCCGCTGGTGGAGAGGCTTTGCCCGTCCCGGGTGGCGGGCTCAGACTGGAGCGGTGAGCGGTAGGCCGTCGAGTCCGGCGTCGCATCGTGACGCCGGCGATCACCAGCCGAGACACCCAGCGGACGATCAACTTCCTGGGTGAGTGCTACCGCGTCCGGGTTTCGGGCCAGGACACCGCAGGCACGTTCGCGGTGTTGGACACCGAGGCCGAGCGGGGGCACGGCAGCCCGATGCACCTCCACCGCCACGACTGCGAGATCTTCCTGGTCCTCGAAGGCGCGCTGCGGGTCGTCGTGGACGGGCAGGAGCACGAGGCCGGTGCGGGCAGCGCCGCGGTGCTGCCCGCCGGGCTTGCGCACGGCTTCGTCGTCACCAGCGAGACCGCCCGCTACCTGACGATGCGTCAAGGGCCGACGTTCGAACAATTCGTGGCGGCCGCCGCCGACGAGGGCATCTCCGCCCCGGCGCAGCTGACCGAGATCGCCGCCGCGCACGGCATCGACATCGTCGGTCCACCGCTCGTGCCCTGAGAAAAGACCGACGAGCCGAACCCCGCGGTCCGCGTCGCGAACCCGGCGTGCACGCACTGCATCGACGTGGCGTCACTGCGTAGCACAACGCATCGCCGGAAACTTGCGGATTTCCACAACGAAGGCTCCTTCAAACGATACGGCTGCCCCATTAACGTTGCGCGCCAACACGAGGTGCGGCAGCTCACAAGGCCGCGCGCTCCCGGCGGGCGCGGCACCTCGCACTGGAGCCCTTTTCATCCACAACGGAGGAATTTCGTGGAGCATCCGCTGGGCGCGCAACTGCTGCGCCGCAAGCCGATCGCGGACATCGTCACCGACAGCGGCCAGGGCGAGGGCGGCGCGTTGCGTCGCACGCTGGGTCTCAGGCAGCTGACCATGCTCAGCGTCGGGGCCACCCTGGGCACCGGGATCTTCGTCGTGCTCGGCGAAGCCGTGCCGGTCGCCGGTCCCGCGGTGGTGCTGGCGTTCGTCCTCGCCGGTGTCACGGCGCTGCTGTCGGCCCTGTCCTACGCCGAGCTCGCGGGCATGATCCCGGTCGCCGGTTCGTCCTACTCCTACGCCTACGCCACGCTCGGTGAGCTCGTCGCGTGGGTGTGCGGGTGGTGCCTGCTGCTGGAGTACGGCGTGTCGGTCGCCGCGGTCGCCGTCGGCTGGGGCGAGTACGTCAACGAACTGCTGAACCTGACGCTCGGCGTCGCGCTGCCGGACGCGCTGAGCCAGCCGCCCGGGGACGGCGGACTGGTGAACCTGCCCGCCGCCGCGGTCGTGATCCTGGCGATGGTCGCGCTGCTCGGCGGCGCGAAGGAGAGCGCGCGGGCGAACACGATCATGGTCGTGATCAAGGTCGCGACGCTGGTGCTGTTCTGCGTGCTCGCGTTCGCGGCCGTGCAGGACCGCAACTTCAGCCCGTTCCTGCCGCTGGGCCTCGGCGGTGTGAGCGCAGCGGCGGCCAAGGTCTTCTTCTCCTACATCGGTTTCGACGCCGCGTCGACAGCGGGTGCTGAGGCCCGCGACCCGCAACGCGACCTGCCGCGCGCGATCATGCTGTCGCTGGGCATCGTCACGGTGCTGTACTGCCTCGTCGCCCTCGCCGCGGTCGGCGCGATGCACTGGTCGGCCTTCGAAGGCGCCGAGGCGGCGTTGAGCAAGGTGCTCGGCGGGACGGCGGGGTCCGTCCTGCTGTCGTTCGGCGCGGTCGTCGCGGTCGCCAGCGTCGTGCTGGCCGTCCTGTACGGGCAGACGCGGATCCTGTTCTCGATGTCCCGCGACGGCCTGGTGCCGAAGGTGTTCTCCCGGGTCAACCCGCGCACCGGGGTGCCGAGCGCGAACACCGTCCTGGTGTCGTCGTTCATCGCGGTGCTGGCGGCGGTCGTACCGCTGGGCGCGCTGGCGGACGCCACCAGCATCGGCACGCTGTTCGCCTTCGGGCTGGTCAACATCGCGGTGCTGGTCCTGCGGCGCACCCAGCCGGACCTGCCGCGCACCTTCCGGGCGCCGCTCGCACCGATCACTCCGATCCTCGGCGTCGTGACGTGCGGGTGGATGATGCTCAGCCTCGACTCGGCCACCTGGGTCGCCTTCGGGGCCTGGATGGCCGCCGGTCTCGTGGTGTACTTCGGGTACTCGCGCCGCCACTCGGCGCTTTCTTGCGCGGGACCCGCGTATCTGGACAACGATTCGTCGATTGGTCGCTGAAGTGTGCAACGAATGGACATCGGGAGCGCAATGCAACGGTGTTGTGTTGCGTTCCCGAGGTTCCTTAGTGTCGACGACGTGAGAAGCACAAGTCGTCCGCCGCTGACCGTCGCGCTGGACCAGGGTCCGCTCGTCTCGCGCGACGTCGACGCCACCCTGAACCAGCTCGCCACCACCGCCCGCGCCGCCGCCGATCGCGGCGCCGGGCTCCTGGTGTGCCCGGAGATGTCCACGACCGGGTACAACATCGCTGACGACATCCCGCGCCTGGCCGAACCGGCGAACGGGCGGATCGCCCGCGAAATCCGCGGCATCACAGCCGAATCCGGCATCGCGGTGCTCTACGGCTACCCCGAGCGGGACGGCGACCGGGTGCACAACACCGCGGCCCTGGTGTCGGCCGACGGCGAACCGCTCGCCGCCTACCGCAAGACCCACCTCTACGGCGACCTGGACCGCAAGTGGTTCGCCCCTGGACACCTCCCGGTCGTGCAGGCCGCGGTGGACGGTGTTCGGGTCGGCGTGCTCGTCTGCTACGACGTCGAATTCCCCGAGATGGTGCGGGCGCACGCGATCGCGGGCACCGAGCTGCTGCTGGTGCCGACCGCGCTGATGCGGCCCTACGACTTCGTCGCCGACACCCTCGTGCGCACCCGGGCCTACGAGAACCAGCTCCACGTCGCCTACGTCAACCGCTGCGGCCGCGAAGCGGACCTGGAGTACTGCGGCAAGAGCGTGCTGGTCGCCCCCGACGGCACCGAGCTAGTGCGGGCCTCCGACGGCGAGGAGCTGCTCTTCGGCACCGTCGACCCGGCCGCGGTGCTCGCCGAGCGGCTGGACAACACCCAGCTCGCCGACCGCCGCCCCGAGCTGTACCCCGGCCTGGCCCAAGCCCTGCGGGCCTGAACCCCACCCTCCCCGAAAAACCCTGAGACGTAGAGGAAATCGTGACCTCCGCACTGCCCACGCCTGCGCGGCACCGCGCCGCCACCGCCGGTGGTGACCTGCCGCCGGTCACCATGTTCGGCCCCGACTTCCCGTTCGCCTACGACGACTACCTCCAGCACCCCGCCGGGCTCGGCGCGGTCCCGCCGTCGCACCACGGCACCGAGGTCGCCGTGATCGGCGGCGGCCTGTCCGGAGTGATCACCTCCTACGAGCTCATGAAGATGGGGCTGCGGCCGGTCGTCTACGAGGCCGACCAGCTCGGCGGTCGCCTGCGCACCGTGCAGTTGGACGGCTGCGCCGACGACGTGGTCGCCGAGATGGGTGCGATGCGGTTCCCGCCGGCGTCCACCGCGCTGTTCCACTACATCGACGAGGTCGGCCTGGAGACCACGCCGTTCCCCAACCCGCTCGCCGAGTGCACGCCGAGCACCGTCGTCGACCTCAAGGGCGCGTCGCACTACGCGCGTGCGCTGGACGACCTCCCGCCGGTGTTCGCGGAGGTCTCGCGCGCCTGGGACCAGGCCCTGGAGCACGGCGCCCGGTTCGGCGACCTGCAGCAGGCGATCCGGGAGCGCGACACCGACCGGATCAAGGAGATCTGGAACGCGCTGGTGCCCGCGCTGGACGACCAGACCTTCTACGGGTTCCTCTGCGACGCGCCGTCCTTCGCGTCCTTCCGGCACCGCGAGATCTTCGGCCAGGTCGGCTTCGGCACCGGTGGCTGGGACACCGACTTCCCGAACTCCATCCTGGAGATCCTGCGCGTGGTGTGCACCGGCGCGGACGACGACCACGTCAGCATCGTCGGCGGCTGCCAGCAGCTGCCGCTGCGGTTGTGGCAGCGGGTTCCGGACAAGGTCGTGCACTGGTCCGGCGACACGAACCTCGACGCGCTGCACCCCGACGGCCCGCTTCCCGCGGTCACGGCGCTGCGCCGCACCGCGGACGGGGAGATCGCGGTCACCGACGCCTCCGGGGCGACCCGCGACTACCGCTCCGCGGTGTTCACCGCGCAGAGCTGGATGCTGCTCAGCAAGATCGACTGCGCCGAGGACCTGCTGCCGGCCGACCACTGGACATCGATCGAGCGCACCCACTACATGGAGTCGTCCAAGCTGTTCGTCCCGGTCGACCGGCCGTTCTGGCGCGACGTCGACCCGGTGACCGGCCGGGACCGGATGAGCATGACGCTGACCGACCGGATGACCCGCGGCACCTACCTGCTCGACCACGGCCCGGACCAGCCCGCCGCGATGTGCTTGTCCTACACCTGGTGCGACGACTCGCTGAAGTGGCTCCCGCTGTCGGCGCGGGAACGGCTCGACGTGATGCTGAAGTCGCTGCGCGCGATCTACCCGGACGTCGACGTGCGCAGCCACATCATCGGTGACCCGGTCACGGTGTCGTGGGAGGCCGAGCCGTACTTCATGGGCGCGTTCAAGGCGAACCTGCCCGGCCACTACCGCTACCAGCGGCGGCTGTTCACGCACTTCGCCCAGGACGACCTGGATCCCCGGCACACCGGGCTCTTCCTCGCCGGCGATGACATCTCGTGGACGGCCGGGTGGGCCGAGGGCGCGGTGCAGACGGCGCTGAACGCGGTCTGGGGCGTCATGACCCATTTCGGCGGCAGCACCGACCCGACCAACCCGGGCCCGGGCGACGTGTTCGACCGCATCGCACCGATCGACCTGCCGGACGCATGACCTGCTGAGCGCTTCGGGACGGAGCCGGGAGAGCAGTCCGGGGGCAACGCGCCCTCGGGCTCCACCGGCAATTCGAGGTGACGCCTACCGCTTCGTTCCCGTGCTGACCGGTGAGCCGGTCGAAAACCCACGAATTACGCTGAGTGTCTGGGTCAGGCTCACGAACTCACTCGAAAGGGTCAAAACTAGGTAGTGATTCAGGTAGAAACCGCGAGGCGTGGTCACGCTGGGTCGTGAAGTGTGGTCTCGTGATCCCCGAACATACGAACGAAATCGAGAACCCCGAACACGACGATCGATCCGTTGACAATGCACCGGCAGCGCGGCGCTTCCGGGAGAGGGTCGCGCCGTACCTGACCACGATCCGCGGAAGCCTCCCCGTACCGGCCACCCGCACTTCGCGGAAGCGTGCGGTGCGGGCCGGGGTGGCGGTCGCTGCGGTTGGCGCGATGGGGCTGCTCATCGGGTGCGGCAACTCCGGCGAATCGCAGTCCGACGTGCGCGACGCCGCGCTCGCAGCACCGATGCAAGCACCACCGGCCCCGCAGCAGCCGGCCGTCCCCGAGCCGCCGGCGACCACGTCGGGCGCGCCCGAGCAGCAACCGGCAAACGCTCCGGCGGAGACGCAGGCTGAGCCCGAAGCCCCGCCGGGCCCGCCGGTCGAGGGAATCGACGTGTCCAACCACAACGGCGACATCGACTGGAAGCAGGTCGCTGCCGCCGGCAAGAAGTTCACCTTCGTGCTGGCGACCGACGGCACCAGTTTCACCAACCCGCGCTACGCCGAGCAGTACAACGGGGCGAAGGATGCCGGTCTGATCGCCGGTGCGTACCACTTCGCCAGGCCCGGATCCTCCTCGGCCGCGGAGCAGGCCGAGCGCTTCTTGGACACGGCCGGGTACCAGGCTGACGGCAAGACCCTTCCGCCGGTGCTGGACTTGGAGGTCGATCCGAAGGTCGGCGGTTGTTACGGGCTGTCCGTCGAGGAGATGCACCAGTGGACCAAGACGTTCAACGAGAAGGTCGAGGAGCGCACCGGCAAGGAAGCGATCATCTACGCCAACCCGTCGTTCTGGCGGGAGTGCATGGGCAGCACCGACGCCTTCGGCGACCACGCGCTGTGGTTGGCCTCCTACGGGGTTGACAACCCGTCCGTGCCCAACGGTTTCGGCGACTGGGACTTCTGGCAGTACACCAGCAAGGGCAAGGTCGCCGGCATCAACACCAACACGGACCTCAACCTGTACAAGGAAGGGCTCGCTCGCCTGGAGCGCTTGGCGCGCTGAGACCCGAACACCTGAGAAGCGGAAGCGGGCCATCTGCGACCAGCAGGCGGCCCGCTCGTGAACTTCCGGCAGTTTTCCCGTGTTCGGTGCGGGTGGGTGCGATCGCTGAGGTGGAGCTCGTCCCTCGGCGGCCTCGGTCAGGCCGCCGAGGTGGCGGTCGGTTGGTCGATGAAGTCGAGGACTGCCGCGACTACGGTTTCGGGGCTGTCCTCGGGGAGGAGGTGGCTGGCCTCGGGCACGGTGTGGAAGGTCGCGTGCGGAATCCGGTCGGCGAGGTGGCGGCCCTTCTCGATGGGGATCCAGGCGTCGTGCTCGCCCCAGAGGATCGTCACGGGGCAGCGGATCTCGGCGTAGCGGTCTTGGATCTCGTCGGTGTGCCGGTCGTCCATCTGCGCGATTTGGCGGTAGAACGCGGACTGGCCCACCTCGCCGAGCCACGGCTGGACGTAGCGGTTCATCTCGTGCTCGGAGAGCGTGCGGTGCACAGCGCCCGCGATGTAGGCGCGCACGATCGCCTCGTGGATGTAGCCGGGCAGCTCGACGAACGCGTCGGAGTGCTGACGGGCGGTCTGCACCAGCGCGGAGCCGTGCGGGCTCAGCGCAACGGGGTCGATCAGCGTCAAGGTGCGGTAATCCCGGCCGTCGAGCAGGTGGGTGCGCAGAGCGGTGGTGCCGCCGAAGTCGTGGGCGACGACGTCGGGCCGGTCGAGTCCCCAGTGATCGAGCAGGGCGGTGAACAGCTGGTTCTGCACGCCCAGGGAGACGTCCTGGCCGTGCTGCTTGTGGGAGCGGCCGTAGCCGAGCAGATCGAAGTAGTGGACGCGGCGGCGAGTCGCCAGGAGCGGCGCGATGCGCCGCCACACGACCGAGGAGAACGGTGTGCCGTGCAGCAGGACCAACGGCTCGCCGGTGCCCATCGCGCCGTAGCGGACTTCCTGGTCCCGGAAGTCGAACGCCCCGGGCAGGTCCCAGCCGGTGGTGTCGGAAGCTTTCACCACAACTAACCCCTTTTTGTTTAAGTCTGGTTAGTTGATTAGGATTGGGGTCATGCGGCGCACTGTCAACCCGGTTGCCGATCCGAGGAGGGGACGATGACGGCGTGGCCCGACGCGTGCTTCGTCGGCGGCGATCCCGCGCTCGACTTCGTCAACACCGCTGGCGGTCGCACGAAAGCTCGCGACACCGAGCGCTTGAACCGGTTCGAGGACGCTCTGGAATGGGCGTACGCCAGCGGCGTGCTCGACCAGGCGGAGCGAGACGAGCTGGTGGCCCGAGCTGACCGGGACCCCGTCGAATCGGAGCGAGCGCTGGACGAGCTGCGCGAGCAGAGGGAGGCCCTGCACGCCTTCTTGCTCGCCGGTGTCGAGGGCTCGGAGTGCGACACCGCGGCCCGGCAGCGGGTCCACTCGGACATCGCCACGGCTTACCGCGAAGCCGCCCCGTCCGAGCACTTCCTCGCGCAACCGGCGTGGGCCGTCGACATCACCGCCGTCGGTGCGCGACTCCTCTCGCGACGGCTGGCCCTGTCCGCCGCGAGACTCCTGACCAGTGATCAGCGCGCACAGCTCAACGTCTGCGGCCGGTGCTCTTGGCTCTTCCTCGATCCGTCACCCACCCGCCGACGGCGCTGGTGCTCCATGGCGACCTGCGGCAACCGCGCCAAGGCTCAGCGCCACCAACAGCGCTGAGCGCCGGTGCGCGCAGGTCGCCCGGACCGACTGCCCTGCGGAAGCCGAACGCCCAGGCCGGTCGCAACTCCTGGCGGGATTGTTGGCGCCGAGCCCCTCCGCTGCGGGGCCGGCCTTGAACCCATGCGACGCGCGTTCCGGAATTTCGCCGGGAGTGGAACCTCTCTCACCTGCGGTGTAAGCGTGTAATTCTGTAAGTGGAGGTGGGAGAGATGTTCAACAGGTTCGAACGAGCGGCACGCGGTCGGGGCCGGGGCTGGGGCGGTGGTGGCCGCAGCGAGCCTCCCTCGGCGGAGGACGCGAAGGCGTGGTTCACGGGGCGACTGCCCGAGGGTTGGTTCGTTGCGGCACCGGAGGTCGCTGTCGACCGCGAGGAGATCATCGTGGTCGGCGAGATCCCCGCGGTCGAGGGCGAATTTGCCGACGATGCCGAGCGAGCCGCCGCCGAGAGCGGCCGGATCGACCGGTTTCGGGAGGAGACCCGCGAACAGCGGATCGAGATCGCACGCCAAGCCGAGCACCGGTACGGACGCAAGATCGCCTGGGGCGCGCGGCTCGGCAGTACCGAGGAACTGTTCACCACGCTGTCGGTCCCGGTCATGACCCGGCTGCGCCAGCCCGAACGGCGGGTGCTGGACACGCTCGTCGACGCCGGCGTCGCCCGGTCCCGTTCCGAAGCGCTGGCCTGGGCTGTGCGCCTGGTCGGTCAGCACACCGAGGACTGGCTCGGCGAGCTGCGAGAGGCCCTCGCCAAGGTCGACGAGCTCCGCAAGCAGGGCCCGGAAGAAGCCTGAAACCACACGACCTCAGCGGCGGACGGTGTCCGTCACCCGGCGGGTGAAGCGTCCGAGCCGGGCTGCGAAGGACGTTCGCGGGCTACTCGGCGTGCACGACCGCCTTCTCTTCCGGGGATTCGATGCGGTTGCGCATCGCCGCCCAGTAGAGGACGCCGGGCACCAGCAGACCCAGGAGCCAGGCGATGTCGGCGCCTCCGAGCATCGGCACCAGGAACCCGGTGAAGATGTCTTCGACGTGGGAGAACGGGATTTGCACGGCGATGCCGACGCCGTAGGCGACCAGCGCGGGCACGCACCAGCGCCCGTAGCGGCCGTCCGGGTCGTACATGTCCGCCAGGTCGTAGCGCTCCTTGCGCAGGAAGTAGAAGTCGACCAGGTTGATCGCGCTCCACGGCGTCAGGAAGTACAGCAGGAAGTGCAGGAAGAGCACGAAGTTCGACAGGAAGTCGCCGCGTCCCAGCACCGCGAGCACTCCGCCGATGATGCCGACGAGGGCGACGTAGGCGACGCGGGTGGCGGGCGAGAGCGCGATCGTGCGGGTGAAGGCGGTCATCGTGGTGGCCACCGTCATGTAGCCGCCGTAGATGTTGAGCACGTTGATCACGAACTTGCCGAGGGTGCGATGGCCAGCAGCAGCGGGATCAGCAGCGCCTCTCCACCGAGCCCCACCACGTACGGGACCTCGTTGCCCTTGAACGCGGATCCCGCCACCGAGTAGGCGAGCGCGCCGAACGACATCGCCCAGGTGGCGCCGAGGGTGGTCCCGCCGTAGGTCCACCAGAAGGTGGTGCGCACCCACGTGCTGGTCGGCAGGTAGCGGGAGGTGTCGGCGACGTACGGGCCGAACGTGAGCTGCCACGAGGCGGTCAGCGAGAGCGCGAGCAGGAAGGCCGGGCCGTCGAATTCGGGTGCGGCCAGCACCGCGCCCAGGTCGTGCGTGGTCACCAGCCGGAACGTCAGGTAGACGAACACCACCACCGACACCAGGGAAGCCAGTCAGCCGAACCGGTGGATCAGCCGGTAGCCCACGATCGCGATCGCGGCGGACAGCCCGGCGCAGAGCAGGATGCTGGCGTCCAGCGGAATCCCGGTGATCTTGGCGAGCGCCTGCCCGGCGAGCACGTTGCCGCTGGCGGAGTTGGTGGTGTCGGTTGAGGTCCTGCGCGAGGTCCTGCGCGAGGTCCTGATCAGGGCATTGGACAACCTGCGGGAGCAGGCGGGCGAGCGGGTGGAACTGAACGATGATCTCTTCTGGTCCGTGCCGCCCGAGCTCACCTACGACGTCTACGCGCAGCCGCAGCCTGACCAGTTGACCGTCGGACAGCTCTCTGATTGCTGGAGCAACCTCGTCCGGCTGAACCAGCCTGGCGGCGAGATCCCGCCGTATGCGTTGGTGTGGCTGGCCGACGTCCTCAGAGTTCTCGGCCGCCAGGCTCGTTAGTCGTGGCCGTTCCGCGTGAATGACAACGCCGCGAGCCGGTGCTCGATGCCGTGCTCGGCCGACATCGGATCTGTGGGCTCGGAGGGGCTCCGGGCGCGCGAGATTAACGTTGCTTAAGGCGAGAGGCCGTACTTAGCGTGCGTCACACGTCGCCGCTCGAAGTACCGGGCGGCCGACTCCGAACCGGTTGACGTTCGCCCGATGCCGAAGCTCGCCGGGACTCGAAGCGGGCACTGCGGCACGACCTACACGCCCACGCAACGAGGAAAGGGACAATGATGTCCTCCACTCCTGAGAGCTCGTCCGCGGTGCCCGCTGCCGAGGATCCGCGCCTGACGCGGTTGATCACCCGCAAGCTGATGCCGCTGCTGATGATCGCCTACGTCATCTCGTTCATCGACCGCACGAACATCGGGCTCGCGAAGACGCACCTCGAGGCCGATCTGGGCATCTCGGCGGCGGCCTTCGGACTGGGAGCGGGCCTGTTCTTCCTCGCGTACTCCTTGTGCGAGGTGCCCAGCAACTTCATGATGCACCGCTTCGGGGCGCGGTTCTGGATCACGCGGATCATGGTCACCTGGGGGCTGCTCTCGGCGGGCATGGCATTCGTGCAGGGGGAGACCTCGTTCTACGTGATGCGGGTGCTCCTGGGCATCGCGGAGGCCGGCTTCTTCCCGGGGGTCATGCTGTACCTGACCTACTGGTTCACCCGTCGCCAGCGTGCCGCTGCGATGGGCATGTTCCTCGCCGCGGTTCCGGTCGCCAACATCGTCGGCGCGCCGCTGGGCGGAGCGATCCTCGGACTCGACGGTGCCGCCGGTCTGCACGGCTGGCAGTGGATGTTCATCATCGAAGGGCTGCCCGCGGTGTTCCTCGCGGTGGTCGTGTGGAAGCTGCTGCCCGACGGTCCGCGCGATGCGAAGTGGCTCAGCGAGGAGCAGGCCGGTCGGCTCGAGGCGCACCTCAGGGCCGAGCAGGAGGCCGGGGCGGCGGAATCCGGCACGCACTCCTTCGCCGGGGTGTTCCGGGACAAGTTCATCGTGATGGCCATCGCGATCTACTTCTGCCACCAGATCGCGGTCTACAGCCTGACCTACTTCCTGCCCACGATCATCGATTCGTGGGGCGAGATGAGCAGCTTCACCATCGGCCTGATCACCGCTCTGCCGTGGGTGGCGTCGGCGGCCGGCGCACTACTGCTGCCGCGCTACGCGACCAACGCCGCGCGCTCCCGCAGCATCCTGGTTGGCGGCCTCACGGCGATGACGGTCGGCTTGCTGATCGCCGCGGTCGCTCCGGCCATCGTCGCGCTGCTGGGCTTCTGCTTGACCGCCGCGTGCTTCTTCGTCGTGCAGCCGATCATGTTCGCGGTGCCCTCCACCCGCTTGTCCGGTGCGACGCTGGCCGGTGGGATCGCGCTGATGAACACCCTCGGCATCCTCGGTGGGTTCGTCGGCCCCTACGTGATGGGCCTGCTGGAGGAAGCGACCGGCAGCGCGGTGTCCGGGCTGTGGTTCGTCGCCGCGCTCGTGGCGATCGGTGCTCTGCTCGGGCTCGGATTCCCCAAGCGCGACCCGCTCGTCCAGGACCACGCGGCGAAGGCGGGTCCGCAGACGGCGTACGGGGAATGATCCGCGCCGGAGGCCGCGTCCGCAGGGATTCGAGTTGAAATCGACTGTCCCTGCGGGCTTTCCGGGTCAGCGCCAGCGATGAGCGAGCGCGACCGTTCCAGGTTGCTTAACGTTGCTTAACCCCCTTCGCGGTTCCAGTCTTGACCGCACTGCTCGCGTTCCCTCGCCGGTCACCACACCGCGTCCGACCACTCCACCCGACATGAGAGGTAGCCATGCCCGCGGCCAGGAAAGTCATCATCACCAGCGCCGTCACCGGTGCGATCCACACGCCGTCGATGTCGAAGCACCTGCCGGTGTCGGCCGAGGAGATCGCCGAAGCCGCGATCGGCGCTGCTGAGGCCGGTGCTGCGGTCGTGCACATGCACGCCAGGCATCCGCAGGACGGCCGCCCGTCGCAGGACCCCGAGCACTTCGCGCCGATCCTGGACTCGCTCAAGCGCAACACCGACGCGGTCATCAACCTCACCACCGGCGGTTCCCCGCACATGACGGTCGCCGAGCGGATGCGGCCCGCGGTGGAGTTCAAACCCGAGCTGGCGTCGCTGAACATGGGCTCGATGAACTTCGGGCTGTACCCGATGCTCGACCGGTTCAAGGAGTTCGAGCACGACTGGGAGCGCGAGAACCTGGAGAACAGCCGCGATCTGGTCTTCAAGAACACCTTCGCCGACATCGAGACCATCCTCGAGCTCGGCCGCGCGAACGGCACGCGCTTCGAGTTCGAGTGCTACGACATCTCGCACCTGAACAACCTCGCGTACTTCCAGGGCCGCGGCCTCACCGACGGCCCGCTGTTCGTCCAGTCGGTCTTCGGCCTGCTGGGAGGAATCGGTGCGCACCCCGAGGACCTCATGCACATGCGCCGCACGGCCGACCGGCTCCTCGGTGCGGACTACCAGTGGTCGGTGCTGGGCGCCGGGCGCAACCAGATGCCGCTGGCCAGCATCGGCGCCGCGATGGGCTCGCACGTGCGCGTCGGCCTGGAGGACTCGCTGTGGATCGGGCCCGGGCAGCTCGCGGAGAGCAACGCCCAGCAGGTCACGCGCATCCGCACCATCCTCGAGGCGCTCAACCTCGAGGTCGCCACGCCCGATGAGGCCCGCGAGATGCTGCAGCTCATGGGCCGCTCGGCCGTGGGCTTCTGATGGCCGGGCAGATGGCGAACCAGGACGTGCGCGTCGCGGTGGTCGGCGCCGGGTACATGGGCGGCGGCATCGCCCAGTCCTTCGCGGCTCGCGGCATCGACTGCGTCGTCGTCGACGAGACGGCGCAGCGGTCGCGGGAGCGGGTGCGGCAGCTGCACGACGAGGCGGACGAGTTCGCCGCCGACGGGCTGATCCCGGCAGCGATGGCCGACGCCGTTCGGGCCCGCCTGCGCGCCGCCGAATCGCTCGAAGCGGCGCTGGTCGGCGTCGGCTACGTCGCCGAGGTCGTCCCGGAGCGGGTCGAGGTGAAAGGACCGGTCCTGGAACGGATCTCGTCGGTCGTCGGACCGGAGGTCGTGATCGGGACGAACACCTCGGCCATCCCGATCGGGGAGCTCGCGACGAGCGTCACCGCGCCCGAGCGGTTCCTCGGGGTGCACTGGATGAACCCCGCGCCCTTCGTGCCCAGCGTCGAGGTCATCCCGGCAGCCCGGACGAGCCCGTCGGTGGTCGAGGACGTCGTGGGCTTCCTGCGCGGCATCGGGAAGGTGCCGACCGTGGTCGGCGACTCCCCGGGGTTCGTCGCGAACCGGCTCCAGTACGCGCTGTTCCGGGAGGCCGCGCGCCTGGTGGAGGACGGCGTGGCCGCCCCGGAGCAGGTCGACGAGGTGGTCCGCAACTCCTTCGGCTTCCGGCTGCCGTTCTTCGGCCCGTTCGCCATCGCCGACATCGCCGGTCTCGACGTGTACCGCGACGGGTTCACGACGCTGGAAGCCGCCTACGGCGACCGCATCGGCACCCCGCGCATGCTCGTCGACCAGGTCGAACGGGGACGGCACGGGCTCAAGACCGGGCAGGGCTTCTACGAGTTCGCCGACGGCGTCGGCGCCGATGTGGCCCGCTACCGCGATCGCGCCTACGCCGGGCTCGACCGGCTGCGCGCAGAACTCGGGCAGGTCGCTCTCGTCGAGCCGCGCGACCAGCTGCGCTGACGGCCGTGAGAGCCCGGCCTGCGCTTCCCCCTGAGAAGGACCGAGAGGAGGCTACCGGCATGAAGTCGAGCAACCACGGGCGCAAAACGGGAGTCCGGGCCCTCCGGGTCTCCGCAGCGGACGTCGCCAGGGAAGCCGGGGTCACGCCGGCCACGGTCTCCTACGTCTTCAACGGCCGTGGCGGTGTGTCCGCCGAGATGCGCCAACGAGTGCTGCAGATCGCGCGGGAGATGGGCTACCCGCTCGAACGCCACCACGCCAAGCTCGAAGCCGACCGCACCCGCGTGCTCGGCCTGGTCCTGGCCCACATCGACAACCCCTTCTACGCCGACGTCGCGGCAGGCACCATCGACGCGGCGCGCGGCCAGGGCTACGAGGTCTTCCTCGCCCACACCCAGGAGAGCTCGGAGACGCTGGCGAGCGTCGTCGAGGCGATGATCGCCCGGCGCGTGGACGGCATCGTGCTCACGGTGCTGCACCCCGACGACGGCGGGATCGTCCGGCGGCTGCGCCGGGCCAGGATGCCGTTCGTGCAGTTGATCCGCCGGATCCCCGACCTGCACGCGGACTTCATCGGCATCGACGACGTCACGGCGGCCGAGGAGATCGTCCGCCACGTCGTCGAGCACGGGTACACCGACCTCGCGGTGGTCACCGGACCGCACAACTCGTCGTCGTCGGGCAGCAGGGCGGAGGCGTTCGTCGCCACGGCGAAGCAGCTCGGCGCCCCGGTGCCGCCGCACCGCAGGTTCACCACGAGCCTCACCGCCGAAGGCGGCAACCACGCGGCCCAGCACCTGATCGAAACCGGGGACTTGCCCCGCGCGATCGTCTGCGGATCGGACGCGATCGCCTCCGGCGTGATCGGAAGCCTGCGGGGAAACGGAATCAGGATTCCCGAGGACGTCGCCGTCACCGGCATCGACGGGGTCTTCCCGCCCGCCTCGATGCTGGCCGAGCTGACCACCATCTCCGTTCCCCGCCGGCACATGGCGGAGTTGGCCGTAGACCAGCTCATCCGCCGGATCGACGGCGCGGGAGGGCCCACCCGCGAATCCATCCGGCCCTACGAACTCCACATCGGCACCACCTGCGGTTGTCCGCCGCGTGCGGTTCCCCCGGCGGCCGGCGCGCTCGCCGGCACCACCTGAAACTCGAAGGAGCGAACATGGCAGAACGCATCATCGTCGTCGGAGGCGGCGCGATCGGCGGGGTCGCGGCCGCGCAGATGACCAACGCGGGCCACGACGTCACGGTGCTCGACGCCGACCACCGGCACGTCACCGCGCTTCGTGACCCGGGACTGCTGTTCGAGGAGGTCGACGGCCAGGTCTCGCGCCGCCGGCTGCAGGCCGTGTCGGACCCCGGCGAGCTGACCGGGCACTTCGATTTCGCGCTGCTGACCGTGAAGTCCCTCGCGCTGCGGCCGGCCGTCACACCGCTGGTCGAGGCGGGACTGGTGGACACCTACGTCGCGCTGGGCAACGGTCTGGTCCACGACCTCGTGCAGTCGCTGGTCGGCCGGGACCGCCTGATCGTCGGTCTGATCGAGTGGGGAGCGACCAACCTCGGTCCCGGGCACCTGCAGCAGACCACCGACGCCCCCACGGTCGTCGGTGAGCTCGACGGCAGCAGCACGCAACGGCTCGCCAGGCTGCAACGGGTCCTCGGGAGCATCGCCGAGGCGAAGACCACCGCGACCATCGCCAGCCAGGTGTGGACCAAGCTCCTGCTCAACAGCACCTTCTCCGGGCTCGGCGCCGCGGGCGGCTGCCTGTACCGGGACGTGGTGGCCGACCCGGTCGGGCGCGAGGTGGCCCTGCAGCTCTGGCGAGAGGGCTACGACACGGCCGGCGCCCTGGGCATGACGCTGGGGGAGGTGTTCGCGACCCCTGCCGATCAGCTGCTCACCCGCGACGCCACCGACCGCGCGGCCGCCGAGGACGCCCTCGATCGGCTCATGGTCCGGGCCGGGCCCACCAAGGCGTCGATGCTCCAGGACCTGCAGCGGTCCCGCCCGACCGAGGTCGACGTCATCAACGGCGGCGTCGTCGAAGCGGCCCGGAAGATCGGCCGCGAGGCACCGCTCAACGCGGAACTCACCCGGATCATCCACGAGATCGAATCAGGCGCCCACCGAGCGGGTCCTGAGGCCTTCCGCCGCCTGGCGAGGGTCAGCGGCGACGTCGGAGCCCGGTGACGACCCGAAAACGCCGCCCGTCAGCTCGTCCGCACTGGGCAGCTTACTGCGCAATGCCGCCGGGGTGGGGGGTGCGCGGCCTGCCGGGATCGAGGGCCACCTACGTAGGAAACTCAGTAGTTCTGCCCTGGTCGCGTGAGAGGCCGCGGGGGACTTTGGAGTGCGTCAGATCCGCCTCGCGTGAGAAAGCTCGACCATGTCCTCGCCTCGAACCACAAGTCATGCGCCGCACCAGACATCCCACGTGTACCGCAACCCGTGCACCGGCACCTGGATCTGCGACTCCGTGGGCACCCGCGCCCGGCCTGGGCCCGACAGCGCACGCACCGTCTGCCGGACCCACCTCGAGGCGGTCCGCGTGGCGGTGACCGCGGCTCCCGCGCGCCAGCTGCCCGCGGATGCTCGATTCCCCGTCCTCGACGACGTCCACCCCGCGGAGGGGTGACGATCAGCGGCTCACCGGGATTGAGCCGGACGAGAATCAGGGCTGAGGTCCGCGCGGACGTAGGCGGCGATCTGAGCCCGCGACGTGTAACCCAGCTTGCTCAGGATGTTCTCGACGTGCGATTCGGCGGTGCGCGGTGAGATGACCAGGTGCTCGGCGATCTCCCGGTTCGTCAGCCCCTCCGCCACGAGTCGTGCGACCTGCCCTTCCCTGCGGGTCAGCGGTGAGGAATCAGCCGTGCGGGTCTGTCGAGGTGTCCCGAGCGCGTAGGCGACGGTGGCGTCCGGTGAGAGGTGGGTGCCCGCGGTGTGCTCCGCTGCGAACTGCGCATCGCCCAGCGCTTCCCGCAGGGTGGCGGTGTAGCGCTCGTGGGCCTCCAGGTAGGTGACGAATCCGAACATGGGCTGGCCGATCGGCATCCAGAGCTCCTGGTTGGCGCCCATGAGCCGGGCTGCGCGCCGGTGCTGGCCGGATTCCGCCAGCATCCAGACCAGCACCTCCACGCAGCAGGGGATGCCGAGCCAGTCGCCGAGCTCCCGCTTGATCTCGATGGCCTCGCGCAGCGCCGCCGTGGCCAGGATCTCGTCGGAACGGGTCCAGCCGATGAGCCCCAGCACCCACAGCACCCAGGTCGCCGCCCAGCTTTCGCCGATGTTCCGGCTGAGCCGGCGGCACTCCTCGGCGATCCGTTCGGCCTCCCGGCTGTCGCCCTCGATCAGGCGCAGCCATCCGTGGGCGGCCAGCCCGATCAGCGACTCCGAGTCCACAACCCCGAGCGACCGATACATCGCCTGGGCACCGGACAGCAGCGCCTCCGCGTGGTCGAGGTGATCGCCGAGCAGCATGTTGACGCCGAGGAACTGCTCGGCTCGGGCGAGCGTCACCTGATCGCCCAGTCGCCGGGCGGCGTCGATGCACTCGGTCAAGATCGCCGTGGAACCGATCGGTTCCCCCTGGACCTGGCGGACCCATCCCGCCACCCAGAGCGCCTGGGCCCGCAGCGGCGTGTCGGCGTGGAGCGCGGCGAGAGCCTTGTCGATCCACTCCCGGCCCTCGCGGCTGGCGCCCATGACCCACAGGTGCCGCAGGTCCACCGCCGTCCGCACGGCCACGGACCGGTCCGCGTCGTTGTCGAAGCCGAAGCGGAGCGCTTCGCGGAAGTTGACCTGCTCGCGCCGCAACATCGACGACCACTCCCGCTGCCGCGGTCCCGACCAGTCGTGGCAGGCGCGAGCCGCCAAGTCGGCGAAGTGATGCATGTGCCGCCGGCCTACGTCGAGCTCGGCGTCGGTGCCGCGGAGGATCTCCCGGCCGAACTGCCTGATGGTCTCCAGCACGTGGTACCGGGCTCCGGTGCTGTGGGCCTGGCGGAGCACGACCGATTTGGTCACCAGGCCCGTCACCGCGTCGGTGGCCTCCTGCGCGGTCAGGGAGCCGTGCCCGATCACGGCGAGGGCTGCGTCGAGGTCGAACCCGCCCGGGAAGACCGACAGCCGCGCCCACGCGGTCTGCTCGGCGGGCGAGCACAGCGCGTAGCTCCACTCCACCGCGGCGCGCAGGGTCTGGTGGCGGGCCGGTGCGCCCCGGACCACGGTGGACAGCGCTTGGAACCGGTCTTCGAGGCGGTCCAGGATCTCGGTGACGCCCATCGCCTGCAGCCGCACCGCAGCGAGCTCGATGGCCAGCGGCATCCCCTCGAGCCGGGCGCACAACCTGGCCACGGCCTCGCGGTTCTCGGCATCGAGGGTGAACCCGGGCACCGCGGCGGCCGCCCGTTGGACGAACAGCTCGACCGCTTCGTGATCGAGGGGGTTCCCGTCCGCGCGACCTTCCTCGGAGCTGGTGAAGCTGAGCGGCGGGACGGAGACGACGTGCTCCCCAGGGACGTGCAGCGCTTCGCGGCTGGTCGCGATGATGCGCACCCCGGGAGCCGCGCGCAGCACGGCGGCGATCAGGTTCGCGCACGCGTCGAGCAGGTGCTCGCAGTTGTCGATGACCAAGAGCAGGGACTTGTCCTGCAGGTGCTCGATCAGCACCTCCTCGGAGGACTCCGCCGACCGGTCCGGGACGCCGAGGGCGTCGATGATGGCGTGATCGGTCAGGGCCGGATCGCGGAGCTCGGCGAGCTCGACGAGCCAGACGCCGTCCGGGAAGGCCCGGTGCGCGGCCTCGGCGACGCGAACGGCCAACCGGGTCTTGCCCATCCCACCGGGGCCGAGCAGCGTCACCAGCCGGGCGGACCCCAGCAGCGTGCGGATCTCGCCGACCATCGCCCGTCGGCCGACGAAGCTGGTGACGGTCTCCGAGCGGGGGAGATTGCCCAGACGCCGGGTCATGCCACCCACCAGCTCACGGTCAGCGAGGAGATCAGTGACGCACATCACTGCCGCCTCGAGTGTAGACCTCGACCGCAGCCGGCCGGCGCCGCTGCTCAGCAGGCCGAGGGCACGCGGTCGAGGAACTGAACGAGCACGGTCTCGTGCGGCGCGAGGGGTGCGGCCGGGGACTCGAGGTGCAGGGCTTCCGAGCCGTCCTCGGCGGAGCGGGTCACCCGGAGTTCGACCGCGTGCTGGGCGATCAGGCCCGCGTAGCGGCCAGGGGGCGGAAGCGCGGCGCCTGGCGCGATGATGATCTGGTGTCCAGGCGCGAGGACGCCTTCGACCTCGTGCGGGCGGCCGAGCGCCCGGGTGGCGGCCTGGAGATCGCCGCGTCGCAGGCAGTCGCGGATGTGGGTCGAGGAGCAGCGGGACTCGCCCGTGGGCAGCAGGTGCACGCAGTGCGCGGTGAAGCCGTGGCGCACGCCGAGGCACCGGAGGTCTTCGACGTCGCCGGTGCCGCGGTGGCCGAAGGTGAAGTTGGCGCCGACGACGACGGCCGCGGCGTGCAGGGCGTCGACCAGCACGCGCTCGACGAACTCCTCGGGGCTCATCCGGGCCAGGTGGTGGGTGAACGGCAGGACGCACACCCGATCGACGCCGAGTTCGCGGACGAGGTCCGCTCGCCGTGCGACGCTGCTCAGCGCCGAGGTGTCGCGCGGCAGCCCCAGCACCCGAGCCGGATGCGGGTCGAAGGTGACCAGGACCGTGGGCAGACCGGTTTCGCGGGCGGTGCGGAGGGTGCTCTCGATCAGCCAGGCGTGCCCGCGGTGCACGCCGTCGAAGACGCCGATGGTGACGGCGCAGGCGGGCCAGTCCGGCGGTACCTCGCTGATCCCGCGCCACACGGCACTGTGCTGGCGCAGTTCGCGGATCACGGTTGCCCCCAACGGATTCCGGGATGTTCGTGGGCGGAACCGGTCGTTTCCCGGCGCGGGCAACGCCTCTCGGTTCCGAGGCCAAAACTAGGTCGCAGCGGAGCCCGCCGCGATCCGGATCGCGCAGCACCTGTCCGCATGCCGCAACGACCCGTCAGGAGCACTTCGATCCCGGGGAGCGGCCGGTCAGGGATCGAGCGGCCGGAAGATCGAGGATCGAAACCCATCACGCTGAACAGGTGATCATTCGCTCCTGGTTCAGATACGGTGGCGTCATGAACGACGGGGCCAGGGAAGTCGAGTTGGCGGCAGAGGTTTCGCACGCGGACCTCACCAGGCCGAACATCGCGCGCATGTACGACTACCTCCTCGGCGGGTCCGCCAACTTCGAGGTGGACCGCGAGGCGGCAGAACAAGCTCTCGAACTCGTACCGACCGAACGGGACTACAGCTACACCAACCGCTCCTTCCTCGGCCGCGCGGTGCGCTACCTGGCGACCGAGGCCGGTATCGACCAGTTCCTCGACCTGGGATCCGGGGTTCCCACCGTCGGCAACGTGCACGAGATCGCCCGCGCGCACTGCCCGCAGGCGAAAGTGGCCTACGTCGATTGGGAAGCGATCGCCTGCCACCACGCTCGCCACCTCCTGGGCGAGGACCCGCAGGTCTCGGTCACCGAGCTCGACGTCTGCAACGCCGAAGAGGTGCTGCGATCTCCGGGCGTGGCCGGGCTGCTGGACTTCTCCAAACCGGTCGCGGTCCTGGCGTTCGGGATCCTCGACCTCGTGCCGAGCCCCGACGGGGCGGCGCTGGTCGAGCGTTACCGCGACGCGTGCGCTCCGGGCAGCGCGCTGGCCGTGTCCAACAACGCGCAGATGTCGCGCACCGACGACGAGGTCGCCGCGCTGCGTTCCCTGCTGGCAGGAACATCGACCCCGCACCTGCACATCCGCACCGCCGACGAGGTCGCAGCGCTGTTCCCGGGATACGCGCTGGTCGACCCGGGAGTGGTGCCCGCAGCCCACTGGCGCCCGGACACCCCGGTCAGCGACGAGGAAGCCGCCCGGGGCAACGTGCTCGGCGGCGTCGGCATCCTCCGCAGCTGACCACAGCGGAAACACCGGCACCGAACCCGGAGCGCGGCGAGCGACCGCACCACATCACGCACGCGAAGTACGCGGAGGTGGGGCCGAATTGTTCCACGCCAGCCGGGAAGTCGGAGAGGCGCTGCAGCCGCTCATCGAAGCAGCACTAGCGGTCCTGGCCGGGGTGGACGATGAGGACCGGGGACTCCGCGTGCTGGAGGAGGGCCTGGCTGGTCGAGCCGAGGAGCATGCCGAGGAAGCCTCCTCGGCCTCGGCTCCCGACCACGACGAGCTGGGCGCGGGTGCTCCAGTCCAGCAGCGCGTCCCGGGGGTGGTTGTTGATCGTGGTGCGCTCGACCTGGACGTCGGGGTGCTTCTCCTGCATGCCCGCGAGGCTCTCGGCCAGGACGCGCTCGGGCTCCTGCGGGTCCGGTGCTGGGCGACCGAGGCCGACCTCGCGGATCGAGAGCTCCGCATCTCGCGAGGCGTGCACGGCCACGAGCTTCACCCGCCGCCACGAGGCCTCGACGAAGGCGGCCGACAGCGCGTCGACGCTGGTCTCGCTGCCGTCGACACCAGCGACGACCGGGCCGTCCGGGGCGCTCGGCGCGCGCACCACGGCCACCGGGCAGGCCGCGTGCGCTGTGGCGGACGCGGCCGTCGAACCGAGCAGCATGCCGCTGAAGCCACCGCGCCCGGAGGCGCCGAGCGCGAGCAACCGGGCGCTCTGGGACAAGCGCAGCAACAGCGAGATCGGCTGCTCCTGCACGTACTCGGTGGTCGCGGTCAACGTCGGGGCTGCCGCGGTCGCGCGGCCGTTGGCTTCGCGCAGCCGCGTGCGGGCCAGTTCGTCGATCTCGCTGAACGCTTCCGGCGGCACCGGCATGCTCGCGCCGTAGAAGGCGCGGAAGTACGGTTCGGTCGACGAGACCAGGTGCAGTGACAGGCCGCGGGCCGCGGCCACCTTCGCGGCCCAGGTCACCGCGCTGAGCGCCGGGCCGGAACCGTCGATCCCGACGACGATCGCGTTGCTCAGGTCGGACATCCTCGTTCCCCCTGTTTCGGCGCCGACTGCATCACCCGGAACTGACCGCCACATCGACGATGCCGGAACAACTCTGCGCGCGCTCGCCGAGCCAGGACCCGGTCCTCGCGGACCGCACGGGCTGCGCGGCGGCGGACGCGCAGTGGGCGTGCTGGGACGTCCTGGTTGCTGCAACAACCACTACACGCGTCCGCGCGGAACAGCAGTGATGTGCGGTGCAGAAACGGGCCTTAGCACGTGTGGCGAGCGCCGATACCGCGCGACCGGGCGCCGGGTGGTTATGTCGGAGATTATTGACATGTCGGGTATCGCCGACACATACTCTCTCCATGTCCGAAGACGTCTTCCTCGCTCTGGCCAGCCCATACCGGCGCCGCCTGCTGGAGCTGCTGGCGGACGGACCTAGGACAGCCGGGGACCTGGCCGCTCAGTTCGATCTGAGTCGTCCCGCGGTCGCCGAACACTTGCAAGTTCTACGCCGTGCAGCGCTCGTCCGGGACGAGCCGGTCGGTCGCCAGCGTCTCTATCACCTGGAAGCCGCACCCCTGGAGCAGATCAACGAGTGGCTGCATCCGTTCGAGCAGTTCTGGCGTGACCGCCTGCGCAGCATGGCCGAGGTCTTGGAGAACGAGGAGGATCCACCATGACCTACGCCCGCACCGGGACGATCTCGGTCGACCAGTTCATCGATGCCCCTCCGGCGAAGGTCTGGCGCGCCCTGACCGAACCAGAGCTGCACGCGAAGTGGTGGGCGCCCGGCGATATCGCCGAGCACGTCGGCCACGAGTTCCACCTGGAGATGCCCGGGTTCGGGTCCATTCCGTGCAAGGTCGTGGAATCCGAGCCTCATGAACGTTTCGCGTACCGGTTCAACGGTGACTGGACGCTGACCTGGCGACTGGTCGCTGAGGGGCGCGGAACACGACTTCTGCTCGAGCACTCCGGGTTCGATCTCGACGACAAGCGCGCCCGCGACGCGTGCGAGCGGATGGGTCCTGGGTGGCGCGACACAGTTCTGCCCGGGCTCGCGAAACTCGCCCCAGAGATCAACTGACGCACGCCGCCAGCAGGGGCTCCCGCACGTGGTGGTGTTCGAGTAGTGTCCGGCATCCCAGCCGTTGCACGAGGTTGAAAACGCGTGGGAGGGAATCGAGTTGGTCGACGAGGGGTACGCGGAGATGGAGTACGGGGAGGTTTCCGTGCTCGTCGGGGCCAAGCGCGGTGCCTACCCGTTCGGCAATTCGCTTCTCGTGCGCGGCACCGAGGCAACGATGGTGGTCGATCCGTCGCTGTCGCTGGTCGAGGGAGCGCCGCCTGCGGATCTGGTCCTGGTCAGCCACGCGCACGAGGATCACATCGCGGGACTGGGCAGCTATGACGTTCCGGTCTACGTGCACGAAGCCGACAGCGCCGCGTTGCGCTCTCGAGAGGTCCTGGTCGCCGGATTCGGCCTGGCGCCCGACGCCGTTGCCAGCGCGGACCGCAACCTGCGGGATCACTTCCACGTGGCAGGGCGCCCGGATGCGATCGGGTTCGACGACGGTGCCGTGTTCGATCTCGGCGGGCGCACCGTCACCGCTGTGCACCTGCCCGGTCACACCGCGGGGCACAGCGGCTTCCTGATCGAGCCGGACGGTTTCCTGTTCATCGCGGACATCGACCTGACGTCGTTCGGGCCGTACTACGGCGATGTCGAGAGCAGCCTGGCGGACTTCGAGGCCTCCATGCAGCAGTGCCGGCAGATCGACGCGCGCTGGTACGGCACATCGCACCAGAAGGGCGTGATCGAGGGTGCTGCTGAGTTCCGCGAACGCCTCGACGCGTATGCCGACGTGGTGCGCAAGCGGGACGAAACGCTCCTGGGGCTGCTGGGCGAACCGCGGACCCTCGCGGAGATCGTCGAACACAGGCTGGTCTACCGACCCCATGTCGAAGGAGCGCACGTGGAGCCCGTCGAGCGCAGGACAGCGGAGCGGCACCTGGAGCGCTTGATGGCCGACGGCCTAGTCGCGGAGGTCGAGCCCGGGCGCTACCGCGCGACGTAACACGCGTGACCGGTCAGGAGCTGGGACAGGGGAGTCAAGATCCTCTGGTGCGCCACCCGTGGCCGGGGCTCTCCGCAGGCCGACGATGTCACGGTGACGAAATGGCGCGGGTTCTCCGCCGCTGGGGCTGACGTTGCGTCACTCCGGCCGGTCCTTCGGTGGGTTCTCCATGGGCACGCCGTCTTCGGAGAGCGGGGGAGTGGGCAGGTCCGCGCTCGAGGTGAGCGGTGCCGCTCCGGTCAGGGGTCTTCCAGCTGGTTCTTCGAGGAAGAGGGTGCTCGCCAGCCCGATCGCTCCTGCTCCGATGAGGTAGTAGCCGGGCCAGTCGAGGTTCCCCGTCGTGGTGACCGCGACTCCGATGACCGTGGGTGCCGTCCCGGCGAATGCTGACACGAAGACGTTGAAGATGATGGCGAGGCTGCCGTAGCGGATGAACGTCGGAAAGAGCGTGGGCAGGGTGGACGGGGTCACCGCGGCGAAGCAGAGCAGCGCGAAACCCATGATCATCAAGCCTGCGACCTGACCGGGGAGGCCTGTCCGCAGCAGCCACACCGAAGGAAGGCCGAGCAGGATCAGCGACGCGCTGCCGGTGAGCAGGATGGGTTTCCTGCCTATCCGGTCGCTGAGCTTGCCGACGAAGACGATGACGATCAGCATCGCGAGCATGACGGCAACCTGCAGCGTGGCCGACACGGCCCCGCTGGTCCCGCTCTCGCCGTGTCCGGGCAGGGTGGTCGTCAAGTAGGTCGGCACGTAGTTCGTCAGCACGTAGTTGGTGACGTTCCAGGCGACGATCAGTCCGCCTGCGATCAGAACCGCAGAGCGGTAGTGCTTGGCCAAGATCTGGAACACCCGCCGAAGTGCCATGGTGGCCATCGCCGGCGAGCGCTCCATCTGCTGCCGGAACGCCGGGGTCTCCTCGAGGTCCCTCCGGAGGTAGAGCCCGGTGACGCCCAGCGGGAGGGCGAGCATGAAGGGAAGCCGCCAGCCCCACGTGAGCAGATCGTCTTCCGGCAGTGCGGCCACCAGGATCGAGGTGATACCTGCGCCGAGCATGTACCCGATGAGCGTGCCGAATTCCAGCAGGCTCCCGAGGGAGCCGCGCCGCCGGTCCGGGGCGTACTCGGCGACGAGGGTGAGGGTTCCGATGTACTCGCCGCCCACCGAAAAGCCTTGCAGCATGCGGATGAACAGCACGAGCAGCGGCGCTGCGATGCCGATCGCGCCGTAGCTGGGAACGAGTCCGAGCAGCGCAGTCGCGAACGTCATGAGGAAGATCGTGGCGGACAGAACTCTGGTTCGGCCGAAGCGGTCCCCCAGCGGTCCCAGGATGACTCCGCCGAGGGGGCGGACCAGGAACGCGGCGGCGAAGGTGCCCAGGGTGAACACCGGTGCCCACACGCCTGCGTCGGGGAAGAAGACCCGATCGAGGGCGAGGGCGATGTAGGAGTAGGTGCCGAAGTCGTACCACGTGGCGACGTTGCTCAAGGCCGCTGCCGTTGTCGCGCGACGAATCGTCTGCGCGTCCTCGATGGCCGGCTTGCCGCCCGTCCCCGGTGGCACGGGCGTGTCGTTCACCCTGCCGGTCCGTTCAGCGGGACGTCCGCTCGGGACGTACGAGGTCGACGCATGATCACCTTCGGCGCGCACAGCTGATATATCTATGCACGATAATAGATGTGTCTCAGAGGGTCAAGGCTTTCGGGTGCAGCTACGGGCCTGCGAGCTGCTGCAAGCGTTCGAGGATCTCCTCGGCTGCCTCGCCGAGAACTCGCGCCACGGCGGGGAAATCGGACGCGTGGAGGTGCTCGCTGTCGGCGGTGACGCTCAGCGCTCCGGCCACGCGCCCGCCGGGGCCCCGCACGGGGACGGCGACGGAGTGGAGCTCGGCGTCGAACTCCCCGACCGCGGTCGCCCAACCGCGGTCGCGCACCCGGTTGAGGTCTGCGGCCAGGGCGCCGCGCGAGACGATGGTGCGCTCGGTGAAGCGGGGCAGCGGTTGCCGCAGGAATTCGTCGAGCTTCTCGAAACCGAAGTTCGCCAGCAGCACCTTCCCGCTCGCGGTCGCGTGCAGCGGTAGTCGGAGCCCGATCCAGTTCCGCTCCGTGCTCGGCTCCTGGGTGACGGTGGTGGTGCCTCCGCCGTCGAGGACGCTGATGCTCACGGTCCCGCGCAGCTCGGCGGCCAATCGCGTGCAGGTGGATCTTCCCTCCCCCGCGATGTCCAGCTGCGCCGCGGTGGCGCCGGCGAGCCGGACGATGCCGAAGCCGAGCTGGAACTTGCCGCGAGAGCCCACTTGTTCGACGAACCGGAACTTCTCCATGGTCGTCATCAAGCGGGACGCGGTCGACTTGTGCACGCCCAGCTCGCGTGCCAGCTCGGTGACGCCGGAGGGGCCGCGCTGACCGAGGAGGACGAGCATGGACAGAGCTCGCTCCACGGCCTGGGTGGCGGTCCGGGGCTCAGCGGCCCCTGCGGCCTTGCTCTTGTTGTGCATCCTGCAACTCCGAAATCGGCGCGGGTTGATTTGGGATCGGTTAATTGACGGGAAACGATAAGTGTCGGATGCTCTGTTGCGAATCACACGTCGTGTTCCGCAATCAGCAACAGGAGCAACGATGATCTTAGTTGGCGCGGCGGCCGACATCCCGGTCGGAGAGTCTGTACGTGTGCAGGGCAGCGTGGCAATCGCGGTCTTCAACGCGGACGGGACCTTCTACGCGATCGACGACACGTGCACCCACCAGGACGCGTCGCTTTCGGACGGTTGGCTCGAGGACTGCGCGGTCGAGTGCCCCTTGCACGCCGCCTGCTTCGACCTCCGCACCGGAAAGCCCAGCGGGCCGCCCGCGCGGAAACCCGTGCGAACGCATGAGGTGGTCGTCGACGACGGGCAGGTGTTCGTGAACGAGACGGTCGAAGTGGGCGCGGAGGTCGCCGGAGTGCTTGGCGAAGGGGTTCGTTGATGCAGACCATTGCCGTTGTCGGCGCGTCCCTCGCCGGGCTGACCGCAACCCGATCCCTGCGCGATCAGGGGTTCGAGGGGCGCATCGTCGTGGTCGGCGACGAGACCCACGCGCCGTACGATCGCCCGCCCCTGTCGAAGGAGTTCTTGGCGGGGGCGGTTTCGGAAGAGGACCTGAAGCTGGCGACGCCCGAGGACGACGAGCTGAGCGCGGAGTGGCGCCTCGGGAACCCGGCGACTGCTCTCGACACCGGTGATCGGGCGGTGGTGCTCGACGACGGCGAGCGGATCGTGGCCGACGGCGTGGTGCTGGCGACCGGCGCCCGGGCCAAGAACCTCCCCTGGAACCTGCCGAAGGGCGTCCACACCCTTCGCACGCTCGACGACGCACGGGCGCTGCGCGACGAGCTGGTCGTGGGAACCCGCCTGGTGGTGATCGGGGCGGGGTTCATCGGCTCCGAAATCGCCTCGACGGCAGTGGGCTTGGGCGTGGAAGTCGATGTCGTCGAAGCCGCGCCCGTGCCGCTGCTGAAGGCGCTCGGGACGGAGATGGGCGAGGTCTGCGCCGGGTTGCACGCCACGAAGGGCGTGCGGCTGCACACCGGTGCCACGCTCGCCGAACTGGTCGGTCGTGAGCAGGTGACGGCGGTCCGCTTGTCCGACGGTCGCGAACTGCCCGCCGACGTGGTGGTCGTCGGGATCGGCGCGGAACCGTGCGTGGAATGGCTGCACGGGTCTGGCGTCGACCTCGATGACGGTGTTGTGACCGACGCGCAGGGCCTGACGAACGTCCCCGGCGTCGTCGCGGTGGGGGACTGCGCCAACTCGCACCGCAACTTCCTCGGTGCGCCGCGCCGCATGGAGCACTGGACCAATGCCCTGCAGCAGCCCGCGGTCGCGGTGTCCGCCCTCCTCGGCGGGAGCTACGTACCGCCGGCGCACCACGAGGTGCCGTACTTCTGGTCGGACCAGTACGGTCACAAGATCCAGTTCGCCGGACGCCGCACTGAGAGCTCCACGGCCGAGGTAGTCGAGGGGAGCGTCGATTCACTCGACTTCCTCGTGCTCTACCGCGATCAAGAAGGGAACCCGGAAGGGGTTCTCGGGATCGACCGCGCCCGCTCGTTCGGGCGGTGGCGGCGCCAGCTGGCGGGACGCCTGCCGGCCGGGCGTTGATCGCAGTTCGCCCGTCCCGCAGGCGCTGTGGCTCCCGGGCGTGGAGCGGGCTCGCCTGCTCCACGAGCCCCTCGGGAATCGCGTCGGCTGCTCATGGCCGCGCTTGTGCGCCGAGGAAACCGGGTCCGTGGACGCGGGGCGGGGTGAGGAACGCGGGAGGCCGGGAGGCGCCGCAAAAAAGGTCGCACTGCGCTCTGGACTGATATACCAGTCGCATGTCACAGTGGGCGCCGGAATCGCGTTGTCGCCCTCAGTCGCGTCCTCGCAAACCGGAACACCGGTCTGGCGGCCGTCCATCGGCAGGTGCGCCCTGGCCGAGGAACCATCGTGGAGAAGGAGAAAGGCGTTATGCCACAAGAGGTCCGCGGAGTCGTCTCGCTCGCGCAGGGCAAACCCGTCACGGTCGAGACGATCGTGGTCCCCGACCCCGGTCCTGGTGAGGCCGTCGTGCGGGTGCAAGCGTGCGGGGTGTGCCACACGGACCTGCACTACCGGGAGGGCGGGATCAACGACGAGTTCCCGTTCCTGCTCGGGCACGAGGCCGCAGGCGTCGTGGAATCGGTCGGTGATGGTGTCGCCAACGTCGCCCCGGGCGATTACGTGATCCTGAACTGGCGCGCGGTCTGCGGGCAGTGCCGTGCCTGCAGCAAGGGCAAACCGCAGTACTGCTTCGACACGCACAACGCGACGCAGAAGATGACGCTGACGTCGGGGCAGGAGCTGAGCCCGGCACTGGGGATCGGAGCCTTCGCGGAGAAGACCCTCGTGGCCGCCGGGCAGTGCACCAAGGTCAACCCGCGGGTGGAGCCGCAAGTGGCGGGATTGCTCGGATGCGGCGTGATGGCCGGAATCGGCGCCGCGATCAACACCGGAGGCGTGGGCCGCGGTGATTCGGTCGCGGTCATCGGCTGCGGAGGTGTGGGCGATGCGGCCATCGCGGGTGCGGAGCTCGCCGGAGCCAGCACGATCGTGGCGGTGGACCGAGACCCGCGGAAGCTCGACCAAGCCAGGGAGTTCGGTGCCACGCATCTCGTGGACGCTCGAGTGGCCGACGTCGTCGAGGCCATCCGGAGTCACACCGGGGGGTTCGGCGCCGACGTGGTGGTGGACGCCGTGGGACGCCCGGAGACCTGGAAGCAGGCGTTCGAGGCGCGCGACCTGGCCGGCACGGTCGTGCTCGTCGGGGTGCCGACGCCGGACATGATGGCACCGGAACTCCCGTTGATCGAGTACTTCGGCCGCGGCGGTGCGCTCAAGTCCTCGTGGTACGGCGATTGCCTGCCCTCGCGTGATTTCCCCGCGCTGGTCGACTTGCACCTGCAGGGTCGGTTGCCGCTGGAGAAGTTCGTCACCGAGGAGATCTCCCTCGACGCGGTCGAGGACGCCTTCGAGAAGATGCACCGCGGTGACGTGCTGCGTTCGGTGGTGGTCTTGTGAGCCCGATCGAGCACCTGGTCACCTCGGGCACCTTCTCCCTGGACGGGGGTACCTGGGAGGTCGACAACAACGTCTGGTTCATCGGTGACGAGCGCGAGGTCCTCGTCATCGACCCCGCGCACGACGCCGATGCGGTCGCGGAGCGGATCGGCGATCGCAGGTTGACGGCGATCGTGTGCACCCACGCGCACGATGACCACGTCAACCAGGCACCGGTTCTGTCGGACCGCTTCGATGCGCCGATCCTGCTCGACCCGGCCGAAGCTCCGCTGTGGAAGCTGGCGCACCCGGACCGGCAACCGGACCGGGAGTTGTCGGACGGTCAGGTCATCGCGGTGGCCGGTATCGAGTTGCGCGTCCTGTCGACGCCGGGGCACTCACCCGGCTCCGCCTGCCTCCACGTGCCGGAGCTGAAGACGATCTTCACCGGGGACACGCTGTTCCAGGGCGGGCCGGGGGCCACCGGGCGGTCCTACTCCAGCTTCGACACGATCATCAGCTCGATCAGCCGCGACTTGCTGGCCCTGCCGGGGGAGACGACCGTCCACACCGGACACGGAGGCTCCACCACCATCGGGGACGAGGCTCCGCACCTGGAGGAGTGGAGAGCTCGGGGGTACTGACCGCCCCGGCCCTCGCGAGAAGTCGTCGCCCTCGGGCTGTTGACCGAGGGCGCAACGACGCCTACCTTGACATGTAACTGATATATCAACCATCAAACACAGATACACCAGGAGGTGGCCGCATTGTCCGCAACGGTTGATCGTCAAGGGGCGGCGAGCGCCGAGAACGCGCTCGGTCTTCCCTTGGCGGAGACGGACCCGGAGGTCCATGCGGCCGTCAACCGGGAGTTGGCTCGGCAGCGCGACACGTTGGAGATGATCGCGAGCGAGAACTTCGCCCCGCTGAGCGTGATGCAGGCCCAGGGATCGGTGCTGACCAACAAGTACGCCGAGGGGTATCCGGGGCGCCGCTACTACGGTGGTTGCGAGAACGTCGACGAGATCGAGCAGCTGGCCATCGACCGGGTCAAGGAGCTCTTCGGCGCCGACTACGCGAACGTGCAGCCGCACTCCGGAGCTCAGGCGAACTCCGCGGTCATGGCCGCCCTGCTGGAGCCGGGCGACACCTTCCTCGGTCTCGACCTCGCGCACGGCGGTCACCTGACGCACGGGATGCGCTTGACCTTCTCGGGGAAGTACTTCGACGCCGCGGCGTACCACGTGCGCGAGAACGACCACCTCGTGGACATGGACGAGGTGAAGCGGCTGGCGAAGGAACGGCAGCCCAAGCTGATCATCGCCGGTTGGTCGGCCTATCCGCGGCACCTGGACTTCGCGGAGTTCCGGCGGATCGCCGACGAGGTCGGCGCCTACCTGATGGTGGACATGGCCCACTTCGCCGGGCTGGTCGCCGCCGGTCTGCACCCGTCGCCCGTGCCGCACGCGCACGTGGTCACCTCGACCACCCACAAGACGCTGGGAGGACCGCGCGGCGGTGTGGTGCTCGCCGAGGCGAGCTTGGCGAAGAAGCTGAACTCCAGCGTCTTCCCGGGGCTGCAGGGCGGTCCGCTCGAGCACGTGATCGCGGGCAAGGCGGTGGCGTTCAAGCTCGCCGGGGAGGACGCCTTCCGCCAGCGGCAGGAGCGCACCCTGGCCGGGGCGAGAATCCTGGCCGACCGGCTGCTGCTGGAGGAGAACGTCGGCGTGGTCTCCGGTGGAACCGACGTGCACCTGGTGCTGGTCGATCTCCGCAATTCCGAGATGGACGGCAAGCAAGCCGAGGATCGGCTGCACCAGGTCGGCATCACGGTGAACCGGAACGCGGTCCCGTTCGACCCGCGACCGCCGATGGTCTCCTCCGGCGTCCGCATCGGAACTCCCGCGCTGGCCGCGCGCGGCTTCGACGACGAGGACTTCCGCGAGGTCGCGGACATCATCGCGCTGGCGCTGCGTCCCGAGACGCCGCGAGCCGGCCTCGACGCCCTCGCCGAGCGCGTCGCGAAACTCGCCCAGAGCCGTCCTCTGTACCCGGAGCTGCAGGCATGAACGCGAACTCCACGCCGCCCGGCGCGGATCTGCCCGAACACCCTGACTTCCTCTGGCGCAACCCGGAGCCGAAGAAGTCCTACGACGTGGTCATCATCGGTGGCGGCGGGCACGGTCTGGCGACCGCGCACTACCTGGCGAAGAACCACGGCATCACCGACGTCGCCGTGCTGGAGAAGGGGTGGCTCGCGGGCGGGAACATGGCCCGCAACACCACGCTGATCCGGTCCAACTACCTGTGGGACGAATCGGCCGCGATCTACGAGCACGCCTTGAAGCTGTGGGAAGGGCTCGAGGACGAACTCGGTTACCCGATCCTGTTCTCCCAGCGCGGCGTGCTCAACCTCGCCCACACCGAGCAGGACGTTCGGGATTCGGTCCGGCGGGTGGAGGCCAACAAGCTCAACGGCATCGATGCGGAGTGGCTGAGCCCCGACGAGGTCAAGCAGGTCTGCCCGATCGTCAACGTCTCCGACGACATCCGCTACCCGGTGCAGGGTGCGACCTACCAGCCCCGGGCCGGGATCGCCAAGCACGATTACGTCGCTTGGGGTTTCGCTCGGAGCGCGGATGAGGCCGGGATCGACCTGATCCAGGACTGCGAGGTCACCGGGTTCACCGTGGACGGTGATCGGGTGACCGGCGTGCGCACCAGCCGCGGTGACATCGCCTGCGGGACCGTCGCGCTGTGCTCCTCCGGGCACACCTCCGTCCTGCTGGACGAGCTCGGCGTCCGCGCTCCCCTGCAATCGCACCCGTTGCAGGCGCTGGTCTCGGAGCTGCTGGAGCCGGTGCACCCGACCATCGTGATGTCCAACGCCGTGCACGTGTACGTCTCCCAGGCGCACAAGGGCGAGCTGGTGATGGGCGCGGGCGTGGACTCCTACAACGGTTACGGGCAGCGCGGCGCGTTCCACATCATCGAGCGGCAGATGGCCGCTGCCGTGGAGCTGTTCCCGGTCTTCGCCCGCGCGCACCTGCTGCGCAGCTGGGCGGGGATCGTCGACGTCACCCCGGACGCGAGCCCGATCGTCGGGCGCACACCGTTCGAGAACGTCTACGTCAACTCCGGCTGGGGGACCGGGGGGTTCAAGGTCACGCCGGGGCTCGGCTGGTGCTACGCGCACACCATCGCCCACGGCGAACCGCATCCGCACGTCGCACCGTTCAGCCTCGACCGCTTCACGACCGGAGCGCTCGTCGACGAGCACGGTGCCGCCGCCGTCGCCCACTGAAACCGAGGACTGCCAGCCATGCAATTGATCCACTGCCCTTGGTGCGGCCCCCGCGAGGAGGTCGAGTTCCACTACGGCGGCCAGGCCGACGTCGCCTACCCGGAGAGCCCCGCTGCTCTGTCGGACCAGGAATGGGCTGAGTTCGTGTTCTACCGCGACAACAACAAGGGGCCGTTCCCCGAGCGGTGGTGCCACAGCACGGGCTGCCGGCGCTGGTTCAACGCCGTCCGGGACACCCGCACCTACGAGTTCCTGGCCATCTACCGAGTCGGTGAACCGGTTCCCGGCGTTCCGGGCGTGGGATCGACGAAGCCGGAGGTGCGGGCATGAGCCGGGTCGACGGGTACGGCCGCATCGATCGCGGTCGCGCGCTCACCTTCACCTTCGACGGACGCACCTACACCGGCCACCCGGGCGACACCTTGGCTTCCGCCCTGCTGGCCAACGACGTTCACCTCATCGGCTCCAGCGTGAAGCTGGGGCGGCCGCGCGGGATCGGCGCAGCGTGGACCGAGGACGCCACGGGCCTGGTGCAGATCGAGCAGCCGTTCCCGGAACCGATGCTGCAGGCGGCCGCGGTCGAGCTGACCGACGGACTCGTGGCGCGAGGCGTCAACGGTCAGGGACGTCTCGCCGAGCACCCCGATCCGGCGCGCTACGACCGCAAGCACACGCACGTCGACACCGTCGTGATCGGGGCGGGCCCGGCTGGGCTGCTCGCCGCGCGCAGCGCCGCCCGCGCCGGGGAGAGCGTCGTCCTCCTCGACGACCGTGCCACCGCAGGTGGCAGCCTGACCGGCGCTGAGCGGATCGGTGGACGGCCGGCGCTGGAGTTCGTGGCGGAGGTCGTCGCCGAGCTGGCCGCGAACCCGGAAGTCCTGCACCTGCAGCGCACCACCGCGTTCGGCCAGTACGACGACGGGTTCGTGCTCGCCCTGGAGCGCCGCAGCGGCCACCCCGGTGCCGCGGTTTCGGCGAACCGCAGTCGTCAACGCGTGCACCGCATCCGCGCTCTGAAGGTCGTCGTCGCGGCCGGTGCCCACGAGCGTCCGATCGCGTTCGAGAACAACGACCTCCCCGGGATCATGCTCGCATCGGCGGCGCGGGACTTCCTGCACCGCTACGGCGTCCTCGCAGGGCAGCAGGTCGTCGTGTTCACCAGCGACGACGCCGCCTACTCCGCGGCGATCGACCTCTCCACCGCCGGTGCGGACGTGACGGTCCTCGACGCCAGGGACGATCTGCCGCCGGACTGGGCGGAGCGTGCGGCGGCGAGAGGCGTCGAGGTGTCCGCGTCCGCAGCGGTCATCCGCGCTGAAGGCGAGGAGCACGTCGGCGCGGTGATCGCGCGCAACCCAGGCGGAGAGGTGCGAATCCCCGCTGACCTGCTGCTCGTCTCGGGCGGCTGGAACCCGGCGGTGCACCTGTTCAGCCACGTCAAGGGTGCGCTGACCTACGACGCCTCGCTCGGTTCGTTCCGGCCGTCCGGGAGCCTGCCCGGCATCACGGTGATCGGCTCGGCCAACGGCACCCTCGACCTGGCCGGTGTCGTGCGGGACGGGGCCGGCGCGGAGGCGCCGGCGGTCGATGCGGAGCCCTCCCGCACACCGACGAAGGTGGTCTGGCGCACCGACGGGGACCCGTCCGAGCAGTTCGTCGACATCCAGCGCGACGCCACGGTGGCCGACATCCGCCGCGCGGTCGGCGCCGGGTTGCACTCGGTGGAGCACGTCAAGCGCTACACCACCATCGGCACCGCTCACGACCAGGGAAAGACCTCGGGCGTGATCGCTTCCGGCATCACCGCCGAGCTGCTGGGCCGCCCGATCGAGGACCTGGGCACCACGACCTTCCGGCCGCCGTACACACCGGTCGCCTTCGCAGCTCTGGCCGGGCGTGAACGCGGCAGCCTGTTCGACCCCGAGCGGATCACCGCGGTGCATCCCTGGCACGTCGACGCCGGTGCGGTGTTCGAGGACGTGGGCCAGTGGAAGCGAGCCCGCTACTACCCGGAGCCGGGCGAGGACATGGACACCGCTGTGCTGCGCGAGTGCGCGGCGACCCGGTCCGGTGTCGGCATCCTCGACGGCTCCACGTTGGGCAAGATCGATGTCCAAGGCCCGGACGCCGGTGTTCTTCTCGACCGGATCTACACGAACATGATGAGCACCCTCAAGGTCGGCCGGGTGCGTTACGGCGTCATGTGCGGCAACGACGGCATGATCATCGACGACGGCACGGTGCTGCGCATCGAGGAGAACCGCTTCCTGGTCACCACGACCACCGGCGGGGCGGCCACGGTCCTGGACTGGATGGAGGAGTGGCTCCAGACGGAATGGCCCGAGCTGCAGGTGCACCTCGCGTCGGTGACCGAGCAGTGGGCGGTCTTCCCGGTCGTCGGGCCGCGTTCGCGCGAGGTGGTCGGCGAGGTGTTCCGCGAGCTGGACGTGTCGAACGAGGCGTTCCCTTTCATGTCGTGGAAGGACACGCATCTCGACGGCGTTCCGGTCCGAGTCGCCCGGATCTCGTTCTCCGGCGAGCTGGCTTACGAGGTCAACATCAATTCCTGGTACGGGCTTTCGCTGTGGCAGCGGTTGCTGGAGGCCGGGAAGCGCTTCGGCATCACGCCGTACGGCACCGAGACGATGCACGTGCTGCGCGCCGAGAAGGGCTACCCGATCATCGGGCAGGACACCGATGGCACGGTCGCCCCGCACGACCTGGGCATGAACTGGGTGGTGTCGAAGAAGAAGGAAGACTTCATCGGCAAGCGCTCGTTCTCCCGCGCCGAGAACCTGAACCCGCTGCGGAAGCAACTCGTCTCGCTGCTCCCGACGGATCGGCGCACCAAGTTGCGCGAGGGGTCGCAGATCGTGGAATTCCGGGCGGACGGGGCTCTTCCCGAGCCACCGGTCCCGATGCTCGGGCACGTCACGTCCAGCTATCACAGCGCTGAGCTCGGCCGGCCGTTCGCGCTGGCGCTGGTGAAGAACGGCCGCGCCCGCGTCGGCGACCTGGTGCACGTCCCGGTGGACGGCGCGCTCGTCGAGGCGGAGATCGGCGAAACCGTGCTGGTCGACCCGGAAGGAGCACGCCGAGATGGCTAGAACGCTGCGCGCTGCGCACCCCCTGGAAGCCTGGAAGCACGCCCTGGCCGCGTTGACCTGGTCGATCGACGGCCTGGTGGTCAAGCCCGAGGAACTCGTGCCCGCCGCGGATCTGCGCATCGATCGCGCCGGTCCGGGTGCCGCGGCCGTGGAGCGCGCGTTGGGTTCGGCGCTCCCCGTCAAACCCAACACCTGGACCTCCACGCCGGAAGGCCAGATCGTCTGGCTGGGGCCGGATGAATGGCTCGTGACGAGCAAGGTCGCCCGCCCGCACGAGCTGGAGGGCTCGCTCGTCGAGGTCGTGTCCGCGCATGGTGGCGCGGCCGTGGACGTGTCGGCGCAGCGCACCGCGATCCGGGTGAGCGGCGGGCTGGCGCGCGAGCTGCTGTCGTTCGGGTGCTCGCTCGACCTGCGACCCGCTGCGTTCCCGAAGGGATCGAGCGCGCAGACCAGCATCGGGCAGGCCGGGGTGCTGATCCTCGCCCTGGGCGACGGTGACGACTTCCGGCTCTTCGTCCGGCCGTCGTTCGCGGGTTACCTCGCGGACTGGCTCCTCGACACGGCCGAGGAACTGCGCACCACCACCTAGCAGCAGGTCGGCCGTGACCGTGGGCACGGCCGACCTCCCACGAAGCATCCTCCGCGCGGTCACCCCAGACCGTTCAGTTAAGGAGCGCCCCCGCCATGAGCACCACCCCTCGTGTCGTCATCATCGGCGCCGGGATCGTCGGCGCCAATCTGGCCGACGAGCTCACCGAGCGCGGCTGGACCGAGGTCACCGTCCTCGACCAGGGACCGCTGCCCCTCACCGGTGGGTCGACCTCGCACGCACCCGGCGTCGTCTTCCAGACCAGCCCCTCCAAGACCATGACCGAGTTCGCGACCTACACGGTCGAGAAGTTCAGCAGCATCGAGGTGGACGGCGACCGGTGCTTCAACCAGGTCGGCGGGCTCGAAATCGCCACCACCCCGGAACGGCTCGCTGACCTGCACCGCAAGCACGGCTGGGCCACGTCCTGGGGTGTCCCCAGCGAGGTCGTCGGGCCGGAGCGGTGCGCGGAGCTGCACCCGCTGCTCGACCGCGAGCGCGTGCTCGGCGGTCTGCACACGCCCACCGACGGACTGGCCAAGTCGCCCCGAGCCGTCGCTGCCCTCATCCGCCGGGCTGAGGCGCGCGGAGCGGTGTTCCGCGGTTCGACCCGCGTGACGGAGGTCCTGCAGCACAACGGCCGCGTCGCCGGAGTGCGCGCGGACGGCGGTGAGGAGATCGCTGCGGACGTCGTGGTCTCCTGCGCCGGCTTCTGGGGCAAGGCCGTCGGCGAGCTGGTCGGCATGAAGGTGCCGCTGCTCCCGCTGGCCCACCAGTTCGTGCGCACCGGGCAGGTAGCGGAGCTGGTCGGGCGCAACGACGAGCAGACCGAGGCGAGCCTGCCGGCACTCCGCCACCAGGACCGCGATCTCTACTTCCGGGAGTACCACGACTGCCTCGGCATCGGCAGCTACGCCCACCGCCCGATGCCGGCGCAGCTGTCGGAGCTGCCCGAGGTCGACGGCGAGGACGTCAGCGAGGCGGCGATGCCCTCGATGCTGCCGTTCACCGAGGAGGACTTCGCCGCCTCGTGGGAGCACAGCAAGGAGCTCCTCCCGTCGTTGCGGAACGCGAAGATCGACTCCGGGTTCAACGGCGTCTTCTCCTTCACGCCCGACGGCGGTCCGCTGGTCGGCGAGTCGCCGGACGTCGCCGGGTTCTGGGTCGCCGAAGCCGTGTGGGTGACCCACTCCGCCGGTGTCGCTCGCGCCGTCGCCCAGCTGCTCGTGAACGGCCGCAGCGAGACCGAGCTCCACGGGTGCGACGTCAACCGGTTCGACGCGATTCAAACGACCGACGCCTACGTCGAGGAGACCTCGCAGCAGAACTTCGTGGAGATCTACGACGTCCGGCACCCGCTGCAGCCGAGGTTCTCACCCCGGGACCTGCGGGTGAGCCCGTTCCACGCGCGGCAGAAGCAACTCGGCGCGTTCTTCCTGGAATCGCACGCCTGGGAGCGGCCGCACTGGTACGAGGCCAACGCGCGCCTGGTGCAGGAGCTGCCGACCGAGTGGCAGCCGCCATCGCGCGACGCGTGGTCGGCGATGTTCCACTCGCCGATCGCGGCGGCCGAGGCGTGGAAGACCCGCACCGCGGTCGCCATGTACGACATGACCTCGCTCAAGCGCATCGAGGTCAGCGGGCCCGGGGCGGTGGCGTTCCTGCAGCGGCTGACCACCGGCAAGATGGACAAGTCGGTCGGCTCGGTGACCTATGCCCTGATGCTCGACGAGGCCGGCGGCGTTCGCTCCGACGTCACCGTGGCCAGGCTCGATGAGCAGCTGTTCCAGGTCGGGGCCAACAGCAATCTCGACGTGGACCACTTCCTGCGCGAGGCCCCGGACGACGGCAGCGTCCAGATCCGCGACATCACCGGCGGTACGTGCTGCATCGGCGTGTGGGGGCCGCTCGCCCGGGACCTGGTGCAGCCCTTGAGCGGTGACGACTTCTCCCACGAGGCGCTGAAGTACTTCCGCCTGAAGCGCGCGCACATCGCTGGTATCCCGGTCACCGCGATGCGGCTGTCCTACGTGGGTGAGCTCGGCTGGGAGATCTACACCAGCGCCGAGTTCGGGCAGCGGCTCTGGGACGCGCTGTGGGAAGCCGGACAGCCGCTGGGCGTCATCGCCGCAGGGCGTGCCGCGTTCAACAGCCTCCGCCTGGAGAAGGGCTACCGGTCGTGGGGCAGCGACATGACGACCGAGCACAACCCCTACGAGGCCGGCCTCGGGTTCGCCTTGAGCAAGAAGAAGACCGACTACGTGGGCTACGACGCGGTCGCCGACCTCAGCGCTGACACCGTCACCCGCCGCCTGGCGTGCCTGACCATCGACGACGGCCGCAGCGTCGTGCTGGGCAGCGAACCCGTCTTCGTCGACGGCGAGCCGGCCGGCTACGTGACGTCGGCGGCCTTCGGCCACACCATCGGCAAGCCGATCGCCTACGCGTGGCTCCCCGCACCGGCCACGCCGGGGACTTCGGTGGAGATCCAGTACTTCGACCGGAAGGTGCGCGCCACCGTCGCCGTCGAGCCGTTGGTCGACCCGGAGATGACCCGCATTCGCCGGTGACCCCCGAGCCGGGGTGCGCGGTCTGAAAAGGGGTCGGTGGCCGCGCACCCCACCCAAACCCTCGTCGGCCCCGGAGGCGTTGCGGGACCGACGCACGAGTCCTGCCATCACATTCCCAGCCCGCAGAGAAGAAGGACCGATGCCATGCGCATGGAAACCCTCGAACGTTTTCTGGGCTCGCTCTCAGACCGGGTAGCAGCCCCGGGAGGTGGGGCGAGCGCCGGGTTGCACGCCGCTCAAGCCGCCGCGCTGGTCGGGATGGTCGCCCGCTACAGCGACGGCGAGAAGTACTCCGAACACGCCGCGACGATCACGGCGGTGCGCAACGACACCGATCAGCTCCGCGAGCTCGCACTGACGTTGGCCGAAGACGATGCTTCCGCCTTCGGCGCGGTCGGGGCGGCCTACGCGCTCCCGCGCTCCACCGACGAGCAGAAGGAGGTCCGATCGCGTGCGATCGCGGCCGCCCTGATCGAGGCGGGCCGGGTGCCCGCGAGGGTGGTCGCCGTTGCCGAGCAGGTCGTCGGCTTGGCCGAACAGCTGCTCCCGATCGGGAATCGCAACGTCATCAGCGACATCGCCGCTGCTGCGGAAGCCGCCCGCGCCGCGGCGACCACCGCGCGCGTGAACGTGGAGGTCAACCTCAACGGGATCAGCGGTGCCGAGGAGCGGACCGAGCTGCTCGGCTCCATCGCCGAAGTCGACGACATCACCGCGCGTGCCGACAAGGTCACCGCCGCGGTGCGGGAGGTGGTCGGACGATGACAGGACAGCTCGTTTCCGACGAGCCGACCACGGCGGTGCTCAGCGGAGGGGCCCTCGCCAAGGAGATCCGGGCCGGGGTGACAGCGGCGGCGGAGACGCTCGCGGGAGCCGGCACACCGCCGCGCTTGGCGGTCGTCGTGGCCACGGACGACGAATCCACCGCCTGGTACGTCCGCTCGATCGCGAACGCCGCGTCCAAGACGGGAATCCGGTGCGACATCGTCGATCTCGGCCCTGAAGCGACGCCCGACCAGATCCGCGGCCGGCTCACCGAGCTGAGCGGGGACACGTCCGTGCACGGGATCATGCTGCAGACCCCGCTGCCCAGCGGGGCGTCCGTCGAAGACCTGGCGGCTTCGATCGCCCCGGAGAAGGACGTCGACGGTGCCAACCCGGAGTCGCTGGGGCGGCTCAGCGCCGGGATGCCCGCGTTCGTTCCGGCCACCGCAGCAGCGGTGCTGGAACTGCTGGACCACTACGAGGTTCCGCTCGCAGGTCGTCGGGCCGTTGTCGTCGGACGCTCCAACGTGGTCGGCAAACCAGCAGCCCAGCTGCTGCTGCAGCGCGATGCGACCGTGACCGTGTGCCACCGCCACACCCGTGATCTCGCCGCCCACACCCGCCCCGCTGAGGTCCTGGTGGTGGCCGTCGGCCGGGTCGGCTTGATCGGCGCTGAGCACGTCAACCCCGGTTGTGTCGTGATCGACGTGGGAACCAATCCGACGGCGGACGGCGGTTTGACCGGCGACGTCGACGAGGCGGAAGTGGCTGGTTCGGTGGCCGGTTTGACCCCGGTTCCCGGCGGCGTGGGGCCGGTGACGACGGCGCTGCTGCTCCGGCACACGATCGAGTCGGCTTCCCGGAGCCGAGCATGACAGGCCCGCTGCCCGCTGCCGTGGCACCGAGGGCTCCCGCAGCTGCTGTTGGCACACTGCTGGGACTGCTCCGCGGTCCGCGCAAGCTGGTGTGCGGAATCCTCAACGTCACACCGGATTCGTTCTCCGACGGCGGAGCCTACTGGCACAGCGGCGCTGCCGTGCGGCGTGGCCTCCGCTTGGTCGAGGAGGGCGCTGACATCCTCGACATCGGCGGTGAGTCCACTCGGCCGGGTTCGTGCCCGCCCAGCGTCGCTGAGGAGCTCGACCGCGTGGTGGGGGTCGTCGAGCAGCTGGCAGCGCAGACGGACGTCCCGCTGTCGATCGACACCTCGCGACCGGAGGTGATGCGGGAAGCCGTGGCCGCGGGCGCAACGTTGATCAACGACGTGCGCGCGCTGCGCCATCCCGGTGCGGTCGAGGTGGCGGCGGAGTTGGGCGTGCCCGTGTGCCTGTCGCACATGCTCAGGCCGCCGAGCCTCATGCAGCACGACCCGAGCTACGACGACGTGCTCGTCGAAGTGGCCGCGTTCCTCCGGGAGCGGATCGACGTGTGCCTGAGCGCGGGGATCCCGCGGGAGCACATCGTGATCGACCCGGGGTTCGGGTTCGGCAAGACCCTCGAGCACAACCTGACCTTGCTGCGATCGCTGAGCTCGTTCACCGAGCTCGGCGCACCTGTGATGGCTGGTCTGTCCCGCAAGACGATGCTCGGCCAGATCACCGGACGGCCGGTCGGTGACCGGGAGGCGGCTTCGGTCGCCGCCGCCGTGCTGGCGGCGCAGCGCGGGGCGAAGGTGCTCCGGGTGCACGACGTGGCGGCCACGGTCGACGTGCTCAGGGTGCTCGACGCCGTCGAGGGTTGAGGTGGCCGGGCGGTCACATGATCGCCCGGATCGCCTTCTCGAACCCGGCGACGTGCTCTCCGGCGATCTCCTCGGCTTTCCGGCTCTCGCCGTCTGCGACTGCTCGCAGCAGGCCGACGTGCTCGTCGACGTGCCGGTCGAAATGGGTGATCCGGTCCAAGAACACGCAGAAGATCCGAGTGGCGAGGTTGTTGTAGCGCACCAGGGTGTCTTCCAAGTGGGGATTGCCGGCGGCGCGGTAGATCGAGCGGTGCACCCGCAGATCCCACTGCATCAGCTCGTGGCGCGACTTGAGCATGACGTCGTCGTCCTGGATGGCGTCGGCCAGCTCGGTCAGCTCGGTGCGCATGATCTCCGGCGCGTTCTCGGAGGCGCGGCGGGCGGCCAGCGGCTCGAGGTGCACGCGGATGTCGGAGATGTAGGCGAGGTCGGTGATGTCGACGCCGGAGGCGAAGGTGCCGCGGCGCGGGTAGGAGACCACCAGCCGATCTACTTCGAGGCGCTTGAGCGCCTCGCGGACGGGCGTGCGGCCGATGCCGAGGGCTTCGCTCAGCGCCAGGTCGTCGATGGGTGACATCGGCGGGATGTCGAGCATGATCAGCTGGTCCTGGATGGCGGCGTACGCGCGTTCGGCCATCGAGGTGGGCGCTGGTTCGAGCTCGTGCGGGCCAGTGGTCACGGAGGTCATGTTAGGGGCTGAGATCGGCACGGACGTACACCACCACTTCATAGATGTATCTATTACGCAAGACTGATATATTAGCGGATCCCGCCGCGTACGAGGAGTCGCCGCTGACCATCTCCGCGTTCGACCTGGTCAAGGCCGGGATCGGGCCCTCGAGCTCGCACGCGGTCGGCCCGATGCGGGGCTTTCAAGATCCTGGGATGCTGAGGAGATCCGCATGAATCGCACCTTGAGCTGCCCGAACCGCACGGGCGTCGTCCGCGCCGTCAGCGGCTACCTGGATACGATCTCGAGGGTCTGGTCGTCGTGAGTGCTGCGTTCCGAGCGCTGGCGGCCCACGGCCGGGAAATCGGTGGCGCATGACTTCCGGAGCGGCTGGGACGGCGCGCGGAGGCGCTGCTCGTTTCGACGACCTCCGCGCGGGAACCGCGCTCCGGTTCCCGGCACCGTCCGGCGTGCTGATCGCGCACCAGCCGGAGGAGGTGGCACCGGTTCTCGATCAGGTGCACCGGGCCACGTCGAACGGTCGGTGGGCCTTCGGGTTCCTGGTGTACGAGGCCGCGGCAGGACTCGATCCCGAGTTCGCCGTCCACCCTCCGCAGGAAGGGTTGCCGCTGGCCTGGTTCGGAATCACGGACCCGCCCACGCAGGTCCCCGTCGTGAGCAGCCACCTCGAGACGGGTGACTTCGACGTCGGGTGGAAGCCGGATTGGTCGCCGCAGGAGCATCGGGCCCTGGTGGACCGAGTTCGGGAGAGGATCGCGGCGGGGGAGACGTACCAGACGAACCTCACCGTGCGGATGCGCGGGAGTTTCTCCGGTGACCCGGCTGGGCTGTACCGCGACCTGGCGACCGCCCAATGCGGAGCGCACAACGCCTACCTCGACCTCGGGCGGTTCGCGATCGCCAGTGCGAGTCCGGAGTTGTTCTTCGAGCTGCGGGGCGACGAGGTGTTGTTGCGGCCCATGAAAGGAACCGCGCCCCGTGGCCGCGATCAGCAGGAAGACCTGGACCTGGAACGCGCGCTGCGCGGGTGCGCGAAAGAACGGGCTGAGAACGTGATGATCGTTGACTTGATGCGCAACGACGTCGCGCGGGTCGCGGTGCCGGGCAGCGTGAGGGTCCCGTCGTTGTTGTCGGTGGAGCGGTATCCCACCGCACTTCAGCTGACCTCGGACGTGGTCGCGCGGCTGCGTCCCGGTACTGGTCTGCGCGAGCTCTTCCGGGCCCTCTTCCCCTGCGGTTCGGTCACCGGTGCGCCGAAGATCAGCACGATGCACCTGATCCGCGAACTCGAGGCCGACCCGCGTGGGGTGTACTGCGGCGCCGTCGGCTGGGTCGCACCGCCGTCGGCCTCGGTCAGAGCACGGTTCAACGTCGCCATTCGCACGGCAGTTGTCGACCGGGAAACCGGCCGGGCCCAGTACGGCACCGGCGGTGGGATCACCTGGAGCTCGGATGCGGCTGCAGAGCACCGCGAGTTGCTCGTCAAAGCTGAGATCCTCCGCCGTTCCGCGGTGAAGTAGGGCATCGACCTCGTTGCACGTGAGAAGAGCTGACGATCGCGCAGCCTCCTTCTCCTGAGATCGTCGCGCGCGTGCCCTCTTTCGTGATCCCACTCCCGAAAGGTGCGCTGCGCGTGGCATGAGCGCCAGTCCGGCACCGCCGGACGTCGCCGTGTGCTGAAGCGCAGCAACCGACGAGGTGCCTCGTGCGGTACGAGGCACCTCGTCTGCGGCGGCGAAGGGGACGGGATCCGCTAGTACCTCCCAGATTCCTCAGCCGGCTCTTCGACCGCGGCGGGGGATCCGGGAAGTGGTTGGTTGGCGGACTCCTTGGTGAACCACATCGAGATCGCGCCGATGGCACCGGCTCCCATGAGGTACCAGGCGGGCCACATGACGTCGCCGGTGGTGGCGATCAGCGCGGTCATGACCGAGGCGACGGTGCCGCCGAACAGGGACACGGAGGTGTTGAAGGAAATGGACAGCGCTCCTTGACGGACACCGGTCGGGAACAGGGCCGGCAGGATCGACGGCATGGTCGCGCTGAAGACCACGAGCATGAGACCCATGATCAGCAGGCCGGTGAAGACGGTGCCGGTGGTGTTCTGCTGGATGAGCAGCACGGACGGAACCGAGAGCACCGCCAGGGCGATGCATCCGCCGAGGACCACGGGCTTGCGGCCGACGCGGTCCGAGAACCGCCCGATGAACGCGATGACGATCAGCATGATGCCCATGACGGCGATCTGCAGCAGGTAGGACTCGGTCTCGCCGATGCTCGGTGGCAGCACGTCGGAGAGGTAGGTGGGCATGTAGGAGGTCAGCATGTAGTTGGTGACGTTGAAGACCAGCACCAGCCCACCGCACTGCAGCATCGCCGGCCAGTGCTGCGCGAAGATCGTCCGGACCGCCTTCTTGGCGTGCTGCTCCTTCTGGTCGGCTTCTTCGACGAGTTTCGCGAATGCCGGGGTCTCCTCCAACTTCATGCGCAGGTACAGGCCCACGATTCCCAGCGGTCCGGAGATCAGGAACGGGATTCGCCATCCCCACGACAGCAGATCTGCTTCGGACAGCGTCGCGTTGAGGACCATGACGACGACCGCGCCCAGGATGTAGCCGACCAGAGTGCCGAACTCGAGCCAACTGCCCAGGAAACCGCGGCGTTTGTCCGGTGCGTATTCGGCGATGAACGTCATCGCTCCGCCGTACTCGCCACCGGTGGAGAAGCCCTGGACCAGCCGGGCGATCAGCAGCAGCATCGGCGCGGCGACGCCGATCGTGCTGTAGCTGGGGATGATCCCGATGCAGAAGGTGCCGACCGCCATCAGGATCATCGTCGTGGAGAGCACGCGGGTGCGTCCGATCCGATCACCCAGCAGCCCGAAGAACACGCCGCCCAGCGGTCGTACGAGGAAGGCCGCCGCGAAGGTGCCGAAGGTCGCCAGCAGCTGCGCGGTCGGGCTGGAGTCGGGGTAGAAGACCTTGCCGATGGTGGTCGCCATGTAGGCGAAGACCCCGAAGTCGAACCACTCGGTGACGTTGCCGACCGCTGCTGCGGTGACCGCGCGCTTGACCAGTGGGGGAGCGACGACTGTGGAAGAGGTGTGTGCTGTGCGTTTTTCCGTGGGAACTTCCGCTGACATGGTGTTCGGCACCTGGCGCGGTGCCGCCTCCTTTCAACGTCGGGTTCCTGAAAGGCCATGGGGGCCGGTCAGGCGGAACTGGCGTTGGTGACGGGAGAAGAGCTGCTCGAAGGGCTGATCTCGCGCGTTGCGCGCTCGGCTCGTATCCGGCCGCGGACCCTCCGCCTCGTCAGCACTGGCTGTGCTGCCGTGGCTCACGCCGAGATTTCCGTTTGTTGCGCAATGGGGAACATGGCTCGTTGAATGCAACAGCCTTGCCTCGCTCGGTGGCCTTGTCAAGGGTGCCAGCGGCCCGAAGCGCACTGTGATCACCGAAGATCAGCGTTCTGACCTGCGCAAATGGAGATCAATTGGGATCGCAGATTAATATATCAATCGTCGATCAGTCGTCCGGAAAGGGTGTTGCGGGCTTGACGTCGGCTCTGCGAATACCGGACGATGCGTGGCGACGGAGGCCGCGCTCGGGCTTCGGCGCAGGGACGAGCTTCCCCGGTGACTGGCCGCGCCGCGCAGAACGGTTGCCGCACCGGCGAGGTCACGCCGGGGGATCATGTCTGGCTGTCGTCAGAGCACGCGTGACTCATCAGCCCGCGCTCAAGGATCGATCCTCATCCCATCGCGTCCAGCGGCCTTCGCCTGGTACATGGCCTCATCGGCACGAGCGAGGGCCTCGTCAGGACTGTCATCCTCGCGCAAACCGACATAGCCCAGGCTCGCGCTGACCGCGCAGGAGGAGCCGTTCAGGTGGACGGGTTCGTCGAAGGCCTCCTGAACTCGCCTGCAGAACACGTGAGGATCCTCGGGTGCGGGGTCGAGGAGGATCACGAATTCATCGCCGCCCATTCGCGCGAGCGTGTCCGTCCGCCGAATGCAGTCGTGAACGCGAGCTACGGCCGTGCGCAACACGGTATCCCCCGCCTCGTGCCCCAGCGCGTCGTTGACTTCTTTGAAGTGGTCCAAGTCGGCGTACAGGAGGCCGAGGTGTCGAGGCTGCTGACCCTGCGAAAGAGCCCTGTCGAGGCGGAGCAGCAGAACGGTCCGCGTTGACGCCCCGGTGAGAGGGTCATGGTTGGCCTGGTAGCTCAGTTGCCGCCGGGCCACGTGCAGCTGGCGAAGAGTGATGAGCTGTCGCACGACCACCAGCGCTACAACGCCGAGGAGCGCGTACACCTCGCCGACGTGCGGATCACCGGTGGAGATCGTCGTGAAGAGCGTCCACCCGAACACGACGGCGAACGGTGCGTACGGAACGAACAAGAGGGGCGTCTGCGGAACTGCTCGTGGAAGTCGCCGATCGCGCGCCGGCGCAGCCAGCAGGAGCAGTGACGGCCCTACCATGTAGCCGACATCCGCCACGATCGGAGGCGTCGAGTACTTGGCGATGGCGTAGAGGTACGTCGCATCCGACGCGTCGATCGCGACAAGGCCGGCCACCAACCACACCAGGGGGAAGCGCAGGGTTCCGTACAGCGCGATCGCGAACAGAACTGCGATGGTGATCAGGACCAAATCGGCCAGGGTGTAGGAAGACACCACGAGAAGTCTGATCGCACGGACGGTGTCCGCTTGCCGAACCACGCTGAAAGCGATCTTCCAGCTCAGTGCCAGCACGCTCACCGCGATGATCAACCCGTCGAGCAGGACGACCACGCGCGACGGGGCTTGCTCTGCAACCGCCCCGTGATCCTCCTTCGTCAGGACGAACAGGGCCAAGAGCGAGAACAGCGGGAGTCCGAGATAGACCGCGTTCGCAGCATTCGGGAACGTCATCGGATCGATGCTGCGGTACCAGGTCCACAGCGCGTGCGCGGTGGCGAAGCAGGCGAGTGCCAAGACCATCAGCCATCGCCAGCGCCGCTCGTCACCTGACCGGCGCCACCCGATCCAGGCGAACGTCGCGGCTGCGGCGACGGCGGCGATCACACCGGTCAGGTCTGCGACGAGCTCGCTGACCGCAGTCCCCAGCACACCCGAGAGCACCAGCGCAACGGCAGCGACGTTGGCGACGGCGAGCGCAGCGAGGTGGACGCCGGTCGTGCTGACCGCCGCCAGGCACCTGGGGTGTCGTTCGGGCATGCTCGCACCGGACCTGGTGTTCCGGACGTGACGTCGTCGCGCCGGAACAGACGACTGGGCGAGCCATTCGGCCCCCAACCCTCACGATAGCGCCCCACCTGCGATCGGTCGCGGGCTCCGAGCACGTCGGCATCCCGTGCTCGCGGCTGGACCACCCAGGAGCTGCGCTTCGTACCAGGCTGCTCCTCCGCGCGAGGGTCAGCACGCTCGTCGAGATCGAAAACCCCGATGGTGCGGCAGGTGCAGGAGGTGAGGGATTCGTCAGGTCGGGTCAGTCGTCCTCGCAGGTGCGTCGGCGTTCGAGGAAGACGGTGTCGCGCCAGGCACCGTGGTGCTGGGCGATGCGTTCGCGCAGTCCGACGGTGCGGAAGCCCGCGGAGGAGTGCAGGGCGATGCTGGCCCGGTTCTCCGGGAAGATGGAGGTTTGCAGCGTCCACAGGCCGTCGGCGTCGGCGGCGGTGACTTGCTTGTGCAACAAGGATTTTCCGACGCCGCGACCTCGGAAGTCCTCGCCGACGTAGACCGACGTCTCAGCCACGCCCGAGTAGCAGTCCCGGTTGGACACCGGAGTCGCGGCGGCCCACCCGGCGACCTGCCCGTCGACCTCGGCGACCCACCGGTGGTCCGGCAGCCACTTGGCCTCCAGCGACTTGCGGGGCGGGACGTCGGTTTCGAAGGTGGCGTTCCCGGTGGCGATTCCTTCGGCGTAGATGCGACGCACGTCCGTCCAGTCGTCGGGTCGCAGCTGCCGGACGGTGACGTCCTCGGGGGGGTCGTCCGGGCAGCAGGGGCGGGCGACGACACCCATGACGGCGTCGGCGGCGTGCGGCAAGCCGGTGCAGCAGGCGGTGTTGACCGAGACGAAGGTGGTGGTGCGTTCCCTGTGCAGCAGCACGAACCCGACGTCGGCGAGCTTGCGCACGTGGTGCGAGCAGGTCGACTGGCTGATGCCCAGCTGTTCGGTCAAGGTGCCCACGCTGATCGTGCCGGCCGCCGCCACCGCGTGCAGCAGGCGGACGCGGGTGGGTTCGGCCAGGCACGCGAACCACTCGGCGTAGGTGGCCGCGTTCTCGGCCGGCAGCAGTCCGGTCTCAGGAGCCGTCGTCGTCATGCCCCGAGTATCGACCCGGATCGATGGTTGCGTCAATCGATGCGCGTCGATACAGTCGAGGTAACTTCATCGAAGCTGATCGATGCAAAGGGGTGCGCCGTGGACGAGTTTCCGGTTGTGGTGGTGGGCGCGGGCCCGGTGGGCCTGGCGGCGGCTGCGGAGGTTCTGGAGCGGGGTCTGCAGCCGTTGGTGCTGGAGGCGGGGCCGGAAGCCGGGTCTGCGGTGCGGGAGTGGTCGCACGTGCGGTTGTTCTCGCCGTGGTCGGAGTTGATCGACCCGGCCGCGGCGCGGTTGCTGGAGCGTCAGGGCTGGCAGGCGCCGGACCCGGCGGCGTACCCGTCGGGTGCGGAGTGGGTCGAGCGCTCTCTGCGGCCGCTCGCGGCGGCGTTGGGGGAGCGGGTGCGCTTCGGCGCCCGGGTGGTGGGCGTGGCTCGCCGTGGCAGGGACCGCGTCGTGGATGCCGGACGGGAGTCCGAGCCGCTGACGGTGCACGTCGAGACGGCGGGCGGCGAGGAGCGGATCACCGCGTGGGCGGTCATCGATGCCTCCGGGACGTGGCGCAGCCCGAACCCGCTGGGCGGTGACGGGCTCCCGGCGGTCGGAGAGCGCGCCGCGCGGGACCGGATCAGCTACCAGGTGCCCGACGTCTCCGATGCGCAGGTCCGGGCTCGGTTCGCCGGCAAGCGCATCGCCGTGGCCGGTAGCGGGCATTCGGCCCTGACCGCGTTGGTGGCCTTCGCCGGGCTGGCGGAGGAGGTGCCGGGCACGGAGATCGTGTGGGTGCTGCGCCGGGGCCGCTCGGGGGATGTGTTCGGTGGCGGCGAGGCCGACCAGTTGCCCGAGCGCGGGGCGCTGGGGCTGCGTGCCAAGCAGGCGGTCGAAGCCGGGCACGTTCGCGCGGTGCCGGGTTTTCGCACGGCAGCGGTCGAGGCCGATGGGGATGGCCGCGTGGTGCTGACCTCGTTCGAGGGGAACAAGAGCGAGCCCGTCGATGAGGTCGTGGTGCTGACCGGGTTCCGGCCGGAGCTGTCCTGGCTCTCGGAGATCAGGTTGGGTCTGGACCCGGTGCTGCAGGCGCCGACCGCGCTGGCGCCGTTGATCGATCCGAACGTGCACTCCTGCGGCACCGTGTACCCGCACGGGGCCAAGGAGCTGGCACATCCGGAGCCGGGCGTGTTCGTGGTCGGGATGAAGAGCTACGGCCGGGCGCCGACCTTCTTGGCGATGACCGGTTACGAGCAGGTCCGCAGCGTGGCCGCCGCGATCGCCGGCGACACCGAGTCCGCCGAGCGGGTGGAGCTCGTCCTGCCGGAGACGGGGGTGTGCGGTGGGGCCGGACTGTTCGACGAGCCCGAGGCCGAGCAGGGCGGCGGCTGCTGCGCCGCGCCTCAGCAGACCGTCGAGCTGGCGGCGCCCGGAGCCGCTGAGCGCTGACCGGATGCGCTCCGAGGAACGGACGACCGCCGCCGCACCGCCCGTCGAGGCCGTGCGGCGGCGTCGCGCGCTCATCGCCCTGTGCATCACCGAGATCACCAGCTGGGGCGTGCTGTACTACGCGTTCCCGGTGCTGGCCCCGGCGATCACGCGGGACACCGGCTGGTCGCTGCCCGCCGTGACGTGGGCGTTCTCGGCCAGCCAGATCGTGTCCGCCGTGACCGGGATCGCGGTCGGGCGGTGGCTGGATCGCCGTGGCCCGCGTGCGGTGATGACCGCGGGCTCGGTGCTGGCCGTGCCCGCCGTGCTCGGGATCGCGCACGCCCCGAGCTACGGGTGGTTCCTGCTGGCGTGGTCGGTCGCGGGGATGGCGATGGCGGCGACGTTCTACCCGCCCGCCTTCGCGGCGCTGACCCGCTGGTACGGGCCTGACCGCGTGCCTGCGCTGACCGCGTTGACGCTGGTGGCGGGCCTGGCCAGCACGGTGTTCGCGCCGCTGACCGCAGCGTTGAACGACCACCTCGACTGGCGCGGCACGTACGTGGTGCTGGCCGTCGTGGTCGGCGTCGTCACGATCCCGCTGCACGCCGGGTTGCGGTTGCCGTGGCCCCATCGCGCCCACGACGACTCCACGGCCACCGGGAAGGCGGCTGAGATCGCGCGCAGCCGCCCGTTCTCGGCGCTGCTGGCGACGATGGCCCTCGGCGGGTTCGGGGTGTACGCGGTGGTGATCAACCAGGTTCCGCTGCTGACCGAACGCGGCTTCGACTCCCACCTGGCGGCCTGGGCGCTCGGGCTCGGCGGCGTCGGGCAGGTCCTGGGCCGTCTCGGCTACGCGCCGCTGCAGCGACGCACCGGAGCTCGTGGCCGCACCGTCGTCATCCTGCTGGCCTGCGCGGCGACCACGCTGGTGTTGGCGGTGGTTCCGGGACCTGCCGGGCTGTTGATCCTCGCGGCGATGCTCGTGGGCATGGCCCGGGGCGTGTTCACCCTGCTGCAGGCCACCGCCGTCAGCGACCGGTGGGGCACCGCCGCCTACGGGAGGTTGAGCGGCCTGCTGTCGGCGCCGCTGATGATCGCCATCGCGCTCGCACCGTGGGGCGGCTCGGCGATCGCAGCCACCCTGGGCGGGTTCCCGGCCCTGTTCCTGGTGCTGGCCGCCATCACCGGGGTGAGCGCGCTGCTGGCGTTGGCCACCCGTCCCTCCGCTGGGATGAGCGGTTAGCCAGCGGCCTGTGCGAGGCGTTGCGCGATGTCGGCGACCGCTGGTTTCGCGGTCCGCGCGGCGCCCACCAGGGTGGCCGAGGCCCACCCGGTCCAGTCGCCGTAGCCCAGCAGGTGCAGCCGTGGTTCCTGGACGCTGCGCGTTGCTTCGGTCGGGACGATCCCGTTCTCGGTGCGCAGGCCCAGCGGCGCGAGGTGTCGCAGGGCGGGGCGGAAGCCGGTGCACCAGATGATCGCGTCGCAGTCGAGTGCCCGGCCGTCGTCCCAGGCGATGCCGCGCTCGGTGAGCCGGTCGAACATCGGCTCGGCGCGCAGCGCTCCACGCTGACGAGCCTCCAGCACGCTCGGGGCCATCACGATGTCGCCCAGCTGCCGCACCCCGCCGTCGTCGGGCAATCCCGCGCGGCGTGCGGCTTCGCGCTGGGTGGCCACGTCGAACAGGACCCGGCCATCGACGTCATCGGGCATGAACCGCGGTGGACGAGCGGTGACCCAGGTCGTGTCGGCCACAGCGGAGACCTCGGCGAGGATCTGGGCCGCTGAGTTGCCGCCTCCGACGATCACGACGTGCTGGTCGGCGAACTCCTTCGGGCACCGGTACGACTCGGTGTGCGACTGCCGCCCGGCGAAGACCTCGCTTCCCGGGCACGAGGGCAGGTGCGGTTCGCTCCAGGTTCCGGTCGCGCTGATGACGACGCGCGCCCGCCACGTCCCGCGGTCGGTGTCCACGGCCAGCCACGCACCGGCGTCGTGGACACCGTTCACGCGCACGGGTCGCTGCACTGGCAGCTGATAGCGCCGCTCGTAGTCGGCGAGATAGCTCACGACGTAGTCGGCGGTGGGGAACTCCTCCCCGGGCTGGCGAGGCATCCACCACCCGGGGAGCGGGCTGTGCTCGGCGGGCGAGAACAGCCGCAGCGAGTCCCAGTGGTGCCGCCACGCCCCACCGGGCTCGGGCTGGTCGTCGAGGATGACGAAATCCAGCTTCGCGCGACGGAGGAAGTACCCGGCCGCCAGACCTGCCTGCCCACCGCCGATCACCACGACATCCCGGGCCTCGGGCACCACGACCTCCATCCGCCTGAGTCGAACAGTTCGCGCACCCTGCGCGGCGAGGCGCCGATCACAGCGCGACGGGAAACCTGCCGTCGAGCTTGCGTCCCTATCTCGATGGATGTCAAGTTAGACGCATGCCGAAACACGACGTCCTGATCGTCTCACGGGACGAGGCCGAACCGTGCGCCTCCGCCGTGATGCGGGAGCCGCTTACCGTCGACCAGGCCGCTGACCTGGCCAAGGTGTTCAAGGCCATCGGCGAGCCGGTGCGCCTGCGCCTGCTGTCGCTGATCGCCTCCCACGCCGGCGGCGAGGCCTGCGTATGCGATCTGACCGACGCGTTCGAGCTGTCCGGGCCGACGATCTCGCACCACCTCAAGGTGCTGCGCGAGGCCGGGGTGATCGAGGGCGATCGGCGCGGGACGTGGATCTACTACCGCGTCAAGCCCGACACGTTGCGGCTGCTGTCGGAATCGCTGGCCCCGGCGCAGGACGTGGCGGTGACGGCATGACCCAGACGCAGGACAACGCGGTCGTGGCGAAACTGTCCACGCTGGACCGATTCCTCCCGGTGTGGATCGGCGCGGCGATGGTCCTCGGCCTGCTGGCCGGACGCTGGATCCCCGGACTCGGCCCCGCACTGGACACCGTGGCCATCGACGGTGTTTCGCTGCCGATCGCGCTGGGTCTGCTGGTGATGATGTACCCGGTGCTGGCCAAGGTCCGCTACGACCGGCTGGACACCGTCACCGGCGACAAGCGGCTGATGGCCTCCTCGCTGCTGCTGAACTGGGTGCTGGGCCCGGCGCTGATGTTCGCGCTGGCCTGGGTGTTCCTGCCGGACTTGCCGGAGTACCGGACGGGGCTGATCATCGTCGGTCTGGCGCGCTGTATCGCGATGGTCATCATCTGGAACGACCTGGCCTGCGGAGACCGCGAGGCGGCCGCGGTGCTGGTCGCGCTGAACTCGGTGTTCCAGGTGATCGCCTTCGCCGCGCTGGGCTGGTTCTACCTCTCCGTGCTGCCGGGCTGGCTGGGCCTGCCCCGAGTTGGCCTGGAGGTTTCGGCCTGGGAGATCGCCAAGAACGTGCTGATCTTCCTCGGCATTCCGCTGGTCGCCGGCTACCTCACGCGCAAACTGGGTGAGCGCGCCAAGGGCCGTGACTGGTACGAGTCCCGGTTCCTGCCCAAGATCGGTCCGGTCGCGCTGTACGGGCTGCTGTTCACCATCGTGATCCTCTTCGCCTTGCAGGGGGATGCGATCACGTCGAACCCGCTGGACGTCGCGCGGATCGCGCTGCCGCTGCTGGTGTACTTCGCGGTGATGTGGGCGGGATCGTTCGCGCTCGGCAAGGCCATCGGCCTGAACTACGAGCGTTCGGCGACGTTGTCGTTCACCGCTGCGGGCAACAACTTCGAGCTGGCCATCGCGGTGGCGATCGCGACCTTCGGCGTCACCAGCGGTCAGGCGCTGGCCGGTGTCGTGGGTCCGCTGATCGAGGTGCCGGTCCTGGTCGGTCTGGTCTACGTCTCGCTGGCGGCTCGACGCTGGTTCAACCGTCCCTCCACCACCACGGAGGCCGACCATGTCCACACCACCACCTAGCCACCACGACGCCGAGGAATTCCGGCCGAGCGATCAGCAGGTCGCCGCACTTCTCGACCACGCCGCCGCGGAACTCCGGCAGCAATTCCGCGGCGTGTTCGACGAGGAGACCATCCACCACGTGGTCTCCGAGACCTACCGGGAGCTGGCCGCCACCGCTCGCGTGCACACCCACTTGACCACCCTGGCCACCCGCTACGCCCGCGAGCGGCTGGTCGATATCGCCCAGCACCAAGGAGCCCCCGTGTCCTCCACCCCCGAGGTCCTGTTCGTCTGCGTCCACAACGCCGGACGCTCCCAGATGGCCGCCGCCCTGCTGCACCACCACGCCCGAGGCAAGGTCGCGGTCCGCTCGGCCGGCTCCGCACCGGCCGACGTGGTCAACCCGGCCGTGGTCGAGGTGATGAACGAACTCGGCCTGGACCTGTCCCAGGAGTTCCCGAAGAAGCTCACCACCGACGCCGTCGAAGCCGCCGACGTCGTCATCACGATGGGCTGCGGCGATGCCTGCCCGGTGTTTCCCGGCAAGCGCTACCTCGACTGGGAACTGGCCGATCCCGCCGGACGAGGTGTCGAGGCCGTCCGGCCGATCCGCGACGACATCGACCAGCGCGTCCGCGCCCTGCTGGCCGAGCTCGTGCCCGAGGCCGCGCAGTGAACGACGGCCCCCGGTGCGGTGCCTGACCCGCGCGAGACGGTGCGCGGGTCAGGTCCGTCTCCCCACCGCGGCCCAAACGACCGCGGCAAACGTTGCACAGCACGAGCTTCCTGAAACAGGTTGAATCAGAACGCTCTTCGTCGTCCCGCGTGTCCTGTCTCCAGTCCACCCGGGTGGGGCATTCCCGAGGTGTCCTTGAACCGGCTTTGACGCGGACATCACCGGCAGCCAGCGCCCAGGCAGTCGAAGTGCAGGAACATCCTGCCGTCGAGCCGGATGACGTAGTCCTCGCGTTGGGCCGGGGTGCCCGCCGCGGTGACCACGCCGTGCACGGTCACCGCGGCGTTGCCCGGTGTCGACGCCGTGCACTCGACGGTGAAGTCGGAGCCGAGGCGGGCGTTCTCGGCGCCGGTGCTGCGGCAGGTCGGGCGCTCTCGTAGCAGAACGCCGTGCTGCGCCATCTCCACCCGAGCGCCCAGGGACACGGCGTTGCGGTACCCGGCGGCCGAGATCGCCTTGGCCGGGTCTGCGCAGCCGGTGACCACCAGGGCGACCACTGCCAGTGCCAGCGCCAGTCCGGTCCTCATCTCCCACTTTCCGTCGCGGCCTCGATGGTCTCCACCACCACGTCCGGACATTCCCATGCCAACTGGTGCCGGCTGCCGGGCAGCAGGCGGTGGCAACCTCCCAAGAGCCGCGCCAGGCGGGCGTGGCACCTCGTCCACCGCACGGCCGAGTTCGCGCGCATCCCCCCGACGGCGGTGAGAACCCACACGGGTACTGGAGGGAACGTCGTGCGCTGTCGGAGCACGGCCAGGTCTCGCAGCATCGGCCCGAAGGCGAGGTATTCCTGCCATGCTGCGGTGATCGCGGTCGGGGAGCGGAAGCGGGCACGTCCGGCAGCTCGCACCGCCGGTGGCAGCGGTCGGGACGTTTGCGCACGCGCAGTGGCCGTCCAGATGGCTGGTCCGAACGGTGCGATGCAGGTGGCCGCACGGCGGCCCAGCGCTTCTGCGGCTAGCAGCGACCACTCCGGGTGCGGCGAAGCGCTGCCGCAACTCGGGTCCAGCAGCACGAGCGCGCGCAGCGAGCTCGGATGCCGTCGACCCATCGCCTCGGCGTGCAGCGCCGAGACCGAATGTGCGACCACCACCGCACCGCCGTGTCGGTCCGCGGCGGCGCTCAGTCGGTCGGCCTCGTCGTGCAGGATGGGCAGCCCTGGTCGAGGAGTGCACCCGTCGAGACCGGGGCGTTCCAGCCGATGCACGCGCTGCAGCGGCGACAAGGCGGTCAGGACCGGCTCCCAGTCGTAGGCAGCACCGGCCATTCCCGAGGTCAGCAGCACCGCGGGCGATTCAGGCATCGAAACCACCCGCGGATCGCGTTCGACGGGCGTGGTTGACGGCCAATGCGATCAGCCACGTCGCGACGAGGCCGAGCTGCACCCGTTGCGTCACCCCGGCGCCCGTGCCCATCCACAGCGCTCCCAGCGTCGCGACCGTTGCCAGCCCGGTCATCGAACACCACGCCCAGCCCCAGCGTGCGCGCGGCCCGATACCGGCCCTGGCCAGTCCGCCCATGGCCACGAGCATGCCCAGCGCCGCGACGGAGCTGGTCATCTCGTGCACCGTGTGGGTGGCGGGGAGGGCTCCCACGAGCTCTCGCACCGCGCATCCCGAGTCGACGTAGCTCGCGCACGTCATCGGGGTCAGCGCTCCGTCCAGCCCGGTGGCGACGCCGAAGACCAGCAGACCGCTCCACCCCACGACCCCGCCGCCGCTGCACCGGATCCCGGCCACGGCGGCTGCGGCGGCCAGCAACCCGGCGAGTCCGTCACCGATGCGGAAGAGCCGGCTTCCCGGCTGGTCACGGGCGGCGAATTCGCTGACGTAGCCGTTGAGCGCGTCCAGGTCCGGATTGATCCACGGTCCCAACAGCCACAGGCTGTAGAGGACAGCGGCGCACCCGCAGCATCCTGCGACTGCACGTGCCTCCCACCGGGCCGCGACCCGGGCATCGGAGTCGGCCAGCATGAACTGTCCTAGGGTCGTGAGGTCAGCGTCGATCGTCCACTGCATGCCAGCGTAGGTGGAGGAGGTACGGATGGGTCGGGCAGCATCGGTGGGCCGGTCGCCGAGCGAGTGGGTGCCTGCGACTGAGCCGGACTGGACGGCTCGAGTCCCACGGATCGCGGCCGGAACACTGGTGTGCATCGCGGCCCTGTGCGCCCTGGCTGCTGTCGGAGCGGCGTTCCGGAGCGGGATGCAGCCGGTGCGCGAGTTCATCGACCTCGTGCTGTTCCCCGCTCCTGCCAACCTCGGATATGCGGCCTTCCTGCTGGTGCTGGCAGGGGCGTTGGGGCGCCGCAAGCGCATCGCCTACTGGATCCTGCTGCTGGTGCTGGCTTTGCAACTCGTCCTGTCGGGACTGGTGCTGCTGATCATCCTGGCGGTCCCGTGGGAGCCGGGTTTCGTCGAGCAGGTGCTGCCGAGCAGCTTGTGGTGGTCGCTGGGTGCGAACGTGCTGCTCACCACGACCGCGATGGTGGTGCTGGGGTTGGCCTCGCGGCAGTTCTACGGACGGGTGCAGCGTGCCAGCGTGCCCAAGGCGCTGGTGATGTTCGCCGGACTCGCCGCGGTGTTCATCGCGCTGGGCTACGGACTGGTCACGGTGTTCCCAGGCTCGTTGCACGACCCGGCTGACCAGTTCAGCTGGACGGTCGAACGAGTCCTGGGAGGTGCGGTGACCCTGGACATCACCCGCGCCGGGGAAGCCCCGGGCTGGGTGAACCTCGTGCTCGGCACGTTCGGGATGGCCACGCTGATCGCCACGCTGGCCGTGCTCTTCCGATCCCAACGCACCGCCTCGGTACTGCCTGCTGCCGACGAGCGCCGAGTGAGGAGGTTGTTGGCCGATCACGGCGAGATCGACTCGTTGGGGTACTTCGCAACGCGGCGGGACAAAGCGGTGCTCTTCTCGGACAGCGGCAAGGGCGCCATCAGTTATCGCGTGGTCGCAGGCGTCTGCTTGGCCAGCGGTGATCCGCTCGGTGACCCCGAAGCGTGGGGGCCGGCGATCGAGCGATGGCTGGGGATGTGCCGGGATTACGCCTGGCGGCCGGCCGTGATCGGCGCCGGCGAGCGCGGGGCCCGCGCCTACGCGCGGGCCGGCTTGAAGATCCTTCGGTTGGGCGACGAAGCGGTTCTGGACTTGTCCACCTTCAACCTGGAGGGCCGCGAGATGCGGCCGGTGCGCCAGGCGGTGAACCGGTTGCACCGCGCCGGGTACCGGACGCGCATCCGCAGGCAGGAGGAGATCTCGGCGGAGGAGATGGCCGAGGTCGCCCGCCGTGCTGATCGGTGGCGGGGAGGCGACACCGAACGCGGCTTCTCGATGGCGTTGGGCCGGTGGGGCGACCCGGCCGATGGCGATTGCGTGCTGGTCGAAGCGGTGAACACCGACGGTGAAGTGTGCGCGATGCTGTCCTTCGTGCCGTGGGGACGCACCGGCCTGTCCTTGGAAGCCATGCGCCGAGCGCCCGAGAGCGACAACGGGCTGGTGGAGTTGATGATCAGCTCCCTGGCGCGTTCGGGAGGGCATGGGCGCGGTGCGACGCCCGCGGGCCTCCAGCGGCTCTCGCTGAACTTCGCGGTCTTCCGCGAGGTGTTCGAGGGGGGTGCCCGGTTGGGTGCGGGTCCGGTGCTGCGGTCCTGGCGCGGGATCCTGCTGTTCTTCTCGCGCTGGTGGCAGTTGGAATCGTTGTACCGCTCGAACGCCAAGTACCAGCCCGACTGGGTGCCTCGGTTCATCGGTTTCGGCGATCGGCGCGATCTGGCCCGAGTCGGGTTCGCCTCGGCGGTGGCCGAGGGGTTCGTACCCCTGCTCGGTTCGAGTGCCACCGCCATCCCTGCCGCGGCCGCACCAGGTGAGGACCGGATGCCGGTGACCGAGCCGCACGAGCAGGAGCCGCCTCGGCGATCGGTCCCCGAACAGATGCGGATTCGCCTGGACACGGTCGCCAAGATCCGGGGAGCCGGGGGCGATCCGTACCCGGCGCAGGTCCCGCGCACAGATTCCTGCGCGGAGATCGTCGAACGGCACGCCGGAACCGCACCGGACACCCGCACGGGCGAACGCACCGCGGTCACCGGCCGAGTCGTGCTGATGCGCGACCACGGGCGGTTGTGCTTCGCCACCTTGCGCGATTGGTCCGGGTACCTGCAGACCATGTTCACCACCTCCGACACGGGCACGACTCGGTGGCGAGCTTGGAAGAACGAGATCGACATCGGCGACCAGGTCTCGGTGCAGGGCGAGGTCATCACCACTCGTCACGGCGAGACCACGGTGTTGGCCGATGATTGGACCTTGGCCTCCAAATGCCTGCGTCCCCTGCCGGACAAGCACGCCGGTCTCACCGATCCGGAGACCCGATCCCGAGCGCGCTCGGTGGACCTCATCGTCGGCACCGAAGCCCGGGACATGTTGCGCGCCCGCTCGGCCGCCTTGCAGGCGTTGCGCTCGACGCTGACCGACCACCGGTTCCTGGAGGTCGAGACGCCGATCCTCCAACCCGTGCACGGTGGTGCCTCGGCGCAGCCGTTCCGGACTCACATCAACGCCTACGACATGCCGCTGTATTTGCGCATCGCCCCGGAGCTCTACCTGAAGCGGCTGTGCGTGGGCGGGGTGGAACGGGTCTTCGAACTCGGACGCACGTTCCGCAACGAGGGGGTTTCGGTCCGGCACAACCCGGAATTCACGATGCTGGAGGCCTATCAGGCCCACGCCGATTACACGGTGATGCGGCAGCTGTGCGAAGAGCTCGTGCAGGCTGCGGCCACTGCTGTGCACGGGGCGCCGGTAGCTCGGCGGCGGGGTACCGGCGATCATGCCGAGGAAATCGACCTGTCCGGAAGCTGGCCGGTGATCACCGTGCACGAGGCGTTGTCCTCGGCGTTGGGGGAGGAAATCACCCCGGAGACCCCGCCGGGACACTTGCGGTCGTTGTGCGAGCGGACGCAGGTCTCCTGCGATCCGGACTGGCCACGTGGCGCGTTCGTGATCGAGCTCTACGAGCGCTTGGTCGAACGCCACACGACGCGCCCGACCTTCTACACCGATTTTCCCGTCGATGTTTCTCCGCTGACCCGCCCGCACCGCCACGACCCGAGGCTGGCCGAACGTTGGGACCTGGTCGCCTTCGGCGTGGAGATCGGAACCGCCTACTCCGAACTCGTCGATCCGATCGAGCAGCGCCGCCGTTTGACCGAGCAGTCGTTGCAGGCGGCCGGTGGTGATCCGGAGGCGATGGAGCTGGACGAGGACTTCCTGCGCTCGTTGGAATTCGCCATGCCGCCCACCGGCGGACTCGGGCTGGGAGTGGACCGCCTGCTGATGTTGCTCACCGGTCGGCCGATTCGGGACACGTTGCCGTTTCCACTGACCCGTCCGCGTGGCACCTGACCGCTCGTGAACGACGTGTGGCCGCACGAAGCCGCGTTCCGCGACGATGCGGGAGTGCGGCCGTCGTTCCTCCGTCCTCGAGCGCTGCAATCGCAACTCGAGCGGTAGCCCATCCGACCGGGACGCCGGTCGGATGGGCTCTGGAACCTCACTCGACGAGAGCTGGTTCCCGCGTTCCCGCTGCGGTGCTGCTCGTCGCCGCGCGGCGGGCGCGGACTTCGACGACGAGCAGTACCAGGACCAGGGCGGCCAGCACGGCACCGATCCACGGGATGGCCGCGTAGCCGTATCCGGCGGTGAGTGCGAGGCCGCCGAGCCAGGGGCCGAGGGTGATGCCGACGTTGAACGCGGCGGTGCTTCCGGCTGCGGCGAGGGTCGGCGCGTCCGGGGCGATGCCGAAGACCCGGGAGTTCAGCGCCGGGTTCACCCCGAAGCCGGTGAAGCCGAGCAGCACGGCCAGGACCACGACCGGCACCATCTGTTGAGAGAACACGGCGATGAGGACCGAGACGAGCAGGAGTCCGGTGAATCCGGCCGCGAGGACGCCGATCGGGCGGGTGTCGGCGGCGCGTCCGCCGAGTGCCATCCCGACCAGCGCGCCGATTCCGTAGCCGAGGAGCACCAGCGGCACCCAGCGGGCGTCCATGCCTGTGTTCTCGACGAGCATCGCGGCGAGGTAGGTGAACGTCCCCAGCAGCGCGGCGGTGGACACCGACGTCATGGCGTACGACAGCCACAACCTCGGCACTGCGAGGCCGCGCAGCTCGTCGCGGACCCGAGGCGCGTTCTGCGGCGTGATGTCCGGGACCTTCGCCAGCACGCCGATCATCGCCACCGCGGACAACGCGGTGACGACCCAGAACGTGCCTCGCCAGCCGAGGTTCTGGCCGATCCACGTGCCCGCGGGCAACCCGATCACGGTCGCCACGGTCAGGCCACCGGCCACGACGCTCATCGCTCGCCCTCGCCGCTCCATCGGCACCAGCGCCATGGCTGTGCTCGCCGCCACTGCCCAGAACCCGGCGTAGACGAACGCGCCGATGAACCTCGACACCAGCAGCACGTGATATCCGGGCGCGAGAGCACCGGCGATGTGCGCGAGCACGAACAGCCCCAGGAAGAGCAGCAGTGCGCGGCGCCTGCGCCATCGCAAGGTCCCGACCGCGAGCACCGGCGCCCCGATCAGCATTCCGAGCGCGAAGCCCGAGACCAGGAGCCCGGCCTGCGAGATCGTGACGCCGAGATCCGATGCGATCTCGGGCAGCATCCCGGCGATCATCAACTCGCTGGTCCCCTGGGCGAAGATCGCGAAGCCGAGGACCGCGATGGCGATCGGCATCACAACGTCACCTCGCCAGTCGTGCCGACCGGTGCTCCCGTCCGGGCGGCTCGGCGATCGAGCCGCCGGGTGGTCGCCTGACCTGCGCCGAACCCCGACGCTGTCCTAGCAGCCAGCTTTCTCACAACACCCTCAATTCGCTAGCGGTCGCTACAGAAATAGGACCCTAGCACGATCTCTAGCGACCGCTCTAAAATGTGGGAATGGCGACGACACGCGGACGGCCGCGCTCCTTCGACCGGGACGCGGCGCTGGACAAGGCGGTCCAGCTGTTCTGGAGGCGAGGCTACGAAGGCACCTCGGTGCGCGACCTCGCCGAGGACTTGCACATCGGCATGCCGAGCCTCTACAACGCGTTCGGCGGCAAGCAGCAGCTGTTCGTCGAGGCGCTCGACGCCTACGACAAGAAGTACGGCGGGTTCCTCGACCGCGCCCTCGCCGAGGAACCCACCGCGGAGAAAGCGGTGGCCCGCGTGTTCCGCGAGGCCCCCGAGCGCTACACCCGGCGCAGCCTGCCGACCGGTTGCCTCGTCGTCAGCGGGGACAACGGCACCGATGACCCCACCGTCACGCGGGAACTGCGGCGGATGCGGGCCGAGAAGGCCGACGCCTTCGCGGCCAAGATCCGCGGCGATGTGGCCACCGGCATCCTCCCCTCGGACACCGACGCAGTGGCGCTCGCCCGCTACGTCATGGCGGTGCTCAGCGGGATCGCCCAGGCTGCCCGCGACGGCGTCAGCCGGGAGGAACTGCGCCGCACTGCCGAGGTCGCCACCCGAGCATGGCCCTGATGTGGAACTTCAGCCTTCGGCCACACGCGTGCGAGCGGAACGATCCCGAAGCGGCGCGTTTCCGGCCGTGACCGAACGCCGACGGAACTAGCGTTGCAGGGCCCTCGCAACAGCACGCCGTTGCACCACGGGAAGCATGTCAGCGTCGTCGAGCCCCGTTCTTGCGAGCAGCTCAGGCGGACGCGCCCTGCAGGACCAGCCTGATCCCGGGCTGAGAACCGTTCGCCGCAGCCCCGGGCTGCCGGGGCTGCGGCTTGGCGCGTTGAGACGCCGGTTCGGAGCAACCCGCGGGGTTGCTCCGAACCTGTCGCCGCGGCTCAGGCCGCGGCCGCGACCGGCTGCGGAGCCGCCGCCGGACGCCCGCCCTCGATGACCTCCAGCGCGGGAACCTCGCGCCGGGACTTGCGGTCCAGGCCGCTCGTCACCAGGGCCAGCGCCAGGCCCACCACGGACAGCAGGACGCCCACCAGGTTCGGCGACAGCAGCCCGAGCCCGTGGGCGATCACCAGACCGCCCGCGTAGGCACCGATCGAGTTCGCGACGTTGAAGGCGGACTGCAGCGCTGCGGACACCAGCGACGCCTGCCCACCGGCCTTTTCCATGACCAGAGCCTGCATGATCGGCGCGACCATGAAGCCGACGGCCCCGATGGCGAAGACGGTCACCGCGGCCGCCGCCTTGTTGCCGGAGGTGATGGTGAACAGGCCGAGCACGACGGCGACCCCGATCAGCGCGGCGTATACGCCGGGCATCAAGGCCTTGTCGGCGATCCAGCCGCCCAGGTAGTTGCCGACCGTCATGCCGAGCCCGGCCAGCGCCAGCAGCAGCGTCACCGCGGTCGGCGAGTACCCGGACACGTCGGTGAGGATCGGGGTCAGGTAGCTCAGGCAGGCGAAGGTTCCGCCGAGGCCGAACGTGACGATCGCCAACGCCAACCAGACCTGCGGCGACCGGAAAGCGGCGAGCTGGTCGAGCGCGGCGGACTGTCCCGGCTCGGGGCGACCCTGGTCCGGGACCAGGCGCACGATGGCGGCGACGGCCACCACACCGATCGCGGCGACCACGGCGAAGGTGGCCCGCCAGCCGAACTGCTGGCCGAGCAGCGTGCCCAACGGCACGCCGACGACGTTGGCCAGCGTCAGGCCCATGAACATCATCGAAACCGCCTTGGCCCGGCTACCGGTGCCGGCCAGGCTGGCGGCCACCACGGCACCGGCGCCGAAGAACGCGCCGTGCGGCAGTCCGGCCAGGAATCGGAGGGCCACGCCGACGCCGGCGCTCGGCGCCAGCGCGAACAGCGCGTTCCCGGCGGTGAACAGCCCCATCGTCATGATGAGCATGGTCTTGCGCGGCAACCGAGCGCCGAGGATGGTCAACGCCGGAGCGCCGACGACGACGCCGAGCGCGTACCCGGTGATCAGGTGCCCGGCGGTCGGGATGGACACGCCGAGCTCGCCGGCGGCCTGGGGGAGCACGCCCATCATGACGAACTCGGCGGTGCCAATACCGAAAGCGCCAACGGCGAGCGCGAGCAGCGCGAAGGGCACAGTTCTCCTCTCGGGGAAGCAGACTCTGCGAGCAGTGCGGGGAGGATTCAGATCACCGATCTCGGGGAACCGACGATCTGTATCGATACAGAACGAGGCCAAAAGCAAAGACAGTCGACCAAGCGGGACTCACGCTCTCGGCTGTCCTGATCCCAGTCTCGACACCGAACCACCCGATGTCCAACCAGAAGACCGTGAATCGAAACACTCCGTGCGCGAAGCCCCACCCCGCAGCCACCCATACGAGTGAAGAACAGTCGCCGCCGGTTCCCGCAGTAGCACCCCGTCACCACACAACACTGGTCTGCGGATGGGCCGGTGGATCTCGAGGATCTCGCCCTGCGCGACCTGCTGACCGGGCTGGCCAAGCGTGCCTCGCTGGAACTCGAGCAGATCGAAGCTGAACACGACGCCTCCGAGAACCGCGCCGCCGCCACCCATTCGCAGAGCTGGCCTAACCAAGACGAGGGGCGATTCGCCGGCGTGTGGAAAGCGCACCGGCAAATCGCCCCTCGGTCCGGAGCGGATCGAGGTGCCCGACCTGTGGTTCACATGTTCAGGGCGCGGTTGATGCGGACGAGGTGCTCGGAGTCCGGGTTCGCTCCACCGCCGCCGATGCGCTCGGTGATGGCGGCGACGGCGAGGTCGCGCCGCTTGGGTGCTCGCTCGGCGTCGGCGGTTGCCAGTGCGTTGGGCATCTCGTCGTGGGTGAGGTCGGTGCAGTAGCCGGGGGTTCCGGGCTGCTGGCGCCAGGATTCGGCGAGTGTTCCCGCGTCGAAGCCGTCGAATCCGGTGTCGTCGACGAGCCGCATTCCGATTTCGCGGTGGCGGGGGTCGTCGGCTGCGACGGGGATGGAGATGCGGCCGGGGGTTCCGGCAGGTGCGCCCTTCTCGGCGAACGAGGCCGCGCCGATCGCGTTCCACGCCTTGACGATGGGGCGGGCGAGTTGTTCGGCGACCCACAGGCTTTCGATCTGACCGGCCTCGATCGCCTCGATCTTGGCGTCGCGGGCCGGGTAGTAGTTCGACGTGTCGATGATGACCGCGTCGGATGGTGTCTCCGCGATCACCGGTGTCAGCTGCGGAATGCGGTTGAGCGGGGTCGAGAGGATCACGACGTCGACGTCGACCGCGGCCTGGGCTGCGGTAACAGCACGTGCTCCGGAGGAGAGCGCGTCCGCGTCTATCGTTTCGGGGCCACGTGAGTTGGCCACCTTGACCTCATGCCCGGCTGCGCTCAGCTTGCGGCTCAGGGTCTTGCCGATGTGGCCGACACCGATGATGCCGATCTTCAACTGTCCCTCCTTGGGAATCATGCCGACCCACCGGATGAATCGGCTGCTCGTCGGGTTTGCGGTATCCGTGTTCGACGAACTCACGGGGCTGCTCAGAGACTCAGCGTCGTCGGAGTGCGGCTGGCGCTCCTGTTCGCCACCGGTGGCATGCGCCCTCCCGAACCAGGTCTCTCAGCGGCACCGAACTCGAAGCGGACGCCACCTCCGGATACATCCCAAGAATAAAACGGAGGCAGCATCCGGTCGAAGCGAGGTCCTGTCCGCTCGCGCGTGGCGGTGCGTCGAGCTCGTAGTGGCCGAGCGCTCGGTAGAACGGCAGCTCCGCGATGTCGTGTCCACTGAGTTCGGCGTAGCGCTGGGCGAGCTCGCCCGCGGCGGGGAACCCGGGGTTCGCGCTCGGTGCGTGCCGGATCCCGAGCACGGGTTCGGGGACCGGGTGCCGGTAGGCCTGCAGCAGGGGCCGAGGCGGCAGCCGGAGTCGTTTCGTGTGAACACCATTCCCGTGTCAGCGGCTGAAAAACTCTGCTGTGGGCAGATGTGTGAGAACTCGTGCGGGCCGCTACTCGGTTGGTTCGCGGTACCCCGACTCGATGAGGGTGCGGAGACGGCCGAGCGATTCGGTGTCGAGGTCGGCCGCGCCCATGGTCCAGGCAACGGACACGGCAGCGAGGAACAAGTCGTACCCGGTCACCGCGTCACGCACGTGCCCATCTTGCTGGGCGGCGCGGACGTAGTCGTCGGTGGCTTTGACGAGGATGTCGCAGGGGATGGTGAGCGGGTTGTCCGCGTCCTGCGCTCTGGCTGCGGCCATGAGTGGTTCAGGCAGGCCGCTGAAGGAGCTGAAGTAGTCCTCCATGGCTCGTAGCCATTGCCGCAGTGCCTCGGCGGGGGCGTCGATGTGGTCGATGTCGGCGCGGCGTTGTTCCAGCTCGGCGGATCGCGTCTGCAGCACGGCAGCCAGCAGGGCTTCACGGGTGGGGAAGTGGCGGTAGAGGGTGCCGGGGCCGACACCGGCGTCCTTGGCCACCGCCTCGAGCGAGGCGCCGACGCCGTGGGCGAGGAAGTGCCGCTGCGCCGCGTCCAGCAGCGCGGCGCGGTTGCGCTGGACATCGGCTCGGGGCTTGCGCTCCTGCTTGTCCCCCATCTTGCTCTCCAGATCGGTTTGAACCGGATTTACCCTCCGGATATTATCAGGAGCAAAGCGGAGGCTACGTCCGAATAGTCTGCTCGGGTGTCGTCGACGACGGGCCTTGACTGGCCTGAGCCGGTGGGTTCAGGCCGACGATGACTTGTCGGTGATCAGTCGGCGTCTGGGTGGTGGAGGCTGCGGTTGAACTCGACGAGGTCGTCCAGCGTGGGTGTGGTCAACGGGTCCGCTTTGCGCGAACCGGGTGCGCAGCGGCGTCACGGGAGGAGCGGTCTCCGAGGCGGCCGGATCATCGCAGCGGACAGGCCGCTGAAAACGCCTGCCCGAGCTTCACAATGCTCAGAGGATTTCCAGCGGTGTTGCCCGGTTCGGCGCTGGGAAGTGCGCATCGAGCTCGGCGAGATCGTCCGCCGACAACTTGATCTCCAGCGCCGCGTGGTTCTGCTCGACGTGCTCGCGAGTCGCAGCTTTGGGAATCGCGCACAGGCCGTCGCCAGCCAGGACCCAGGCCACGGCGATCTGTGCGGGCGTGGCCCCGTGGCGCTCGGCGACCCGCTCCAGCACCGGATCTCCGAGTACGCGACCTTGTTCGATCGGTGAGTACGCCATCACCGGCAACTCCCGCTCCCGGCACCACGGCAGCAGGTCGAACTCGATCCCGCGCCGTGTGAGGTTGTAGAGCACCTGGTTGACCGCGCAGCCGCTGCCGCCTTGCGCCCACAGCTCCTGCATGTCGTCGGGGTCGAAGTTGCTGACCCCGAAATGCCTGATCTTGCCGCTGTCGCGCAATTCCTCGAACGCTTCGAGCGTCTCGGACAACGGTGTTCCGCCCCGCCAGTGCAGCAGGTAGAGGTCGAGGTGGTCGGTCCGCAACCGACGCAGGCTGCGCTCGCACGCCTCGATCGCGCCCCGCCGGTCGGCGTTGTGCGGAAACACCTTGCTGACCAGGAAAACCTCGTCCCGCCGACCGTCGATCGCCTCGCCTACCACTTCCTCGGCGCCACCACTGCCGTACATTTCCGCGGTGTCGATGAGACCGATGCCGAGGTCGAGTCCGTGTCGCAGCGCCGCGGTCTCGGCCGCGCGGTCCGAACCGCGCTCGCCCATGCCCCAGGTGCCCTGCCCCAACACGGGAAGGTCGCCGCCGGACGGCAGTCGCAGGTGTCGCATCGTTCGCACTCCGTTTCGCGTTGAACAGGCTGGGCCGGGCGCGAACATGAGTTTAGGCAACGTGCCGCCCGCCCACGCGGTAACCACAGGGACGGTGATCCGCAGCCGGGTGCGAGGAGTTGCCGTGACCGGCGCCCGCTTCCTGCATGGCGAGCACGGCGTTGACCACCAGCTTCACACCCCGGCTCGCCGCGGTTACCTCAGCCGTAGAGCACTTTCCCGAACGTGGCGACCTGAATGACCACGTCGGCCACCTCGGCATCTCGATTGGCCACGTCGGGCCCCTGGGATAGCAGTGCCTGGCACTCGCGTTGTACGACGTCCTCGACCTGGTGGGCGCCACCGCTAGCGATCTTCCGCACAGCCCGGAGCACGTCGTCGTGCGTGATCACGTGCTGGGAGATTTCGGTCTCTGCGCTTCCGAACGCGAATTCAGTGAAAGCCAGCGTCCAGGTGTCCGCATCGATGTTGTCGGCCGGGTGCTCATCGACGCGATACCACGGGAACCCCAGGGCGCCGGAACCGATGAATATGTCGAGGGTGTCTTGAGCGGAAATTGTCACTGGCTGGGTCCTTTCAACAGTTTCACCACGGTGATCTGGGCGGGTGGGGACTCAATGTTCACCGGTGCTCCAGTGCCGCCAAATACAATGACGCGTACCACGAGGCCGAACGCAACGCTGTGTGCATCCCCGCGATGTCGGCGACCGCATCTGTCCACGTTTCTCCCGCCCGGGTGCTCTCGATCAACGTGCGTTCGGACAGCTCCAGGGTCAATTCAGCGAGAGTCACCACTGTTTCGTTCACTCGGCGTGCAAGCGCGGCTAGGTCATCGAGCGACTCCGTTCGCAGACGTGGGTCGCCCGCGGCCGCCGCTAGCGAGTCACGAGCCAGACTCACGGCTTCTACGGGGTTGTCGGGGGGAGTCGGGGAACTCATCCCGTCGGGATACTCCGCCACGCGTGTACCCGGCGAGCGGGCGCGCCCCTACCTTCTGGAAATCGCCCACTCAGAGCAGCGGCCGTCTGCTGACGTGTCACCATTTGAAATCTTGGGGGTATCCGGTTTCGGGGCGGCTCTCTATGCTCTTCGTCGGGCGTGGCAGGCCCTGAGGGGGTGGGCCTCGTGCCCGGGTCCTGTCGTGCAAAATGCTCGCCCCCGATAGGTTTGATATCGGGGGCGAGCATCTTTTTCTGCGCCACGCGTACCGCCACGCTTGCACGATCCTGGGCGGCCTCCTGCAAGGCTTGCTGTTCGGTTTCGTCAACGAGCACGGCCCCACGAACGCAGATGTGATCAACAGCATCCCGATTGCCGCTGAAGAACGCAGTCGAAATCCGACATCGCGAAGCTCACTTGGTCGACGCGGTGCGTATTCAGCGGGGCGCGCAGCGGATCGGCGCTGAGTTCGAGGTTCGGTCTGTGCTGAACTGGCAGCACTCTTGTGCTGCGATGCCGATGTGGACGGGCTTCGCATCAGTTTCGGCAGTGTCCCCTCCGAGAGCTGTTGATCTGGTGCTCTTCGTTGCGCGCCGTGGTCGTGCCCATTAGCTTTCTCTGTGATTCGCGGCTCTCGCGAGCTGTTCCCCGTCATGGGGAAGAAAACCCTGGAGGTGCCATGCCGCTGTGGCGGGTGCGTGATTTTCACGACGACGATCTGGACCAGGCGATCCACATCTGGGACCAGAGCCGCGAAAGCGGTGAGCCGGTGTTCTCCGCAGCCGAGGTGGTGTCGATGGCGCGGGCCGGTCACCCGGCGATGGTGGCGGTCGTGGAGCACGACGTGGTCGGCATGGCGGCGGCGAAGGTGGAAGGGGAACGGGCGTGGCTGGCGTTGTTCGCCCTCGACCCCAGGTGGCGGAACCGTGGCATCGGAAGCGCGTTGCTGGATGAACTGGAGAAGAAGCTGCGAGGCCAGGGCGTGCACCGCATCTCCAGCCTCGTTCCAGAAGGTGCCGCCGGGTTCAAGGCAATGGTCAACTCCGGTTACCGGCCCCGCACCGACCTGACCTACTTCGAGAAGGTCGAGCACCTCGACCCGGTCGAGTTCGGGGTGCTCGAGGAGCTGGGCGGGCAGTTGCTGCCGCCCGGCCGGTGGGAAGCGCTGGCCGGGATGACGCAGGAGAAGGACATGATCGAGCGTCGCGTGGTTCTTCCGATTTCGCATCCCGTGCAGGCCGAGCGGCATGGTGTGCTGCCACCGAAGGCGATCGTGCTGTTCGGGCCGCCGGGCACCGGCAAGACCAGCTTTGCCAAGGCGATCGCTTCCCGGCTGAACTGGCCGTTCGTCGAGTTGTTTCCCTCGCGGCTGGCCGGGGCTTCCCCGGACGGGTTGGCGGCGTCGCTGCGCGCGGTGTTCGCCGAGCTCGAGGAGCTCGACGACCTGGTCCTGTTCATCGACGAGGTGGAGGAGATCGCGGGTACGCGCTCCACGCCCGCCGCGGGTCCTGCGCACGGCGTGACCAACGAGCTGCTCAAGTTGATCCCGGGCTTCCGCGAGCACGACCACCGGCTGTTGGTGTGCGCCACCAACTCGGTGAGTTCGCTGGACTCGGCGTTCTTGCGGCCGGGCCGGTTCGACTACATCATCCCGATCGGACCGCCGGACGAGCCCGCAAGGCGGGCGATCTGGTCGCGCTACCTCGGGCCGGCGCGCGAGAACGTCGACCTGGATGTGTTGGTCAAGCGCACGGATCTGTTCACACCGGCTGACATCGAGTTCGCCGCCCGCCAAGGCGCCCAGACCGCGTTCGAACGCGACGTGCTGCACGACGACAGCACCATGGCCACCACCGAGGACTACCTGCGGGCGGTCACCGACGCACGCCCCACGCTGACGGCCGAGGTCATCGCGGAGTTCGAGCAGGACATCGAAAACCACACCCGACTGTGACCGATGTGCTGGCGCAGGGTCTGCCTGTCGGAATGAAGTGCAGGCACATGCTCATTCCCACGCGGGACGGTCCTGCGGAGGACCGGAGGATGTTCGATTCCCGCGCAGCAGGGAATGACCCCTCGCCATTCCGGCCCAGCTGGGAGCGCGTTGGCCAGCATTAGGCGGAACCTGTCCGAATCGGCTCGAGCATCGCGGCCGATTCGGACGGGCTCTTGAGGTCGTGCTCAGCAAAGTTGCCAGCTGAGTGAGTGGCACACGCCGGGATGTGCCGCGCGCGGCAAGCAGCTCGGCGCCTTCATCCACCGACATCTGGGATCGCGGCTTGCGAGGCGATTCTGGGGCCAGATCAGGTGGTGAGGTCGGCGATCCCGGCACTCCTTGCTGTGGCCGTTCCCTGCCCATGATCGCATCGACCTCGTCGACTGTTCCAGAGCGCGCCGCAGCACCGGTGGCGTCACGCGAGGTCGGCGAGGTATTCCCGCACGTCACGACGCGTGCGCAGCATGACGACATGGATGTGCGCGGCATGCTCGTCGAGCGTGGCCAGCAAGCGCGGTCGATGGCGGTTGGGAAACGACCAGATGTAGCCGAGAAACCCCCAGGACCAGCGCTCCGGGCATCCCGGAGCCTGGATCGACTGGCCCCAGTGCCGCAGCACGCGCCGCAGGGCCTGCGCCAGGCATATCCGCCGAGGCAAGTCCAAGACGATGACGGTGTCGGCCCGGTGTAGGCGCACGTCGAGCGTGGACCAGTAGTTTCCGTCCGCGATCCATCCGGGGTGGGCATCGAGCAGCACTGCCTGCTCATGCCGCCATTGCTGGCGTGGCGGCCGTCGCCAGCCGGGCCTCCAGTAGTGCCGGTCGAGGGAGATCACCGGGATTTCCATTCGACGCCCCAGCTCACGCGCGAAGGTGCTCTTGCCCGCCCCGCTGCTCCCCACGACAGCGATCCGCTGCGGCTGCCCGGACGTGTTGTCCACCGTCACTGCCGCCAACCTGTCATACCGGGCGTCTCGGCAAGCCAGCCGTCCCGGCCACCCGAGCGTTGAGGCGCATGCCAGCTGGACGCATGGGAGTCATTCACCATGTCTCCTCCCTCTTCCGTCTCTCCTGCGTCGCCATCGCAGCTCCGCGCTGGTTGCTCACAGCGTGCGCCAGCGCACGACGCTAGTGCCTACGCATGATCTGGCATGAATGACTTGGACCTAGCGGCTCTTGTTCCTGGATTCTCCACTGAGGGGTCCTTCGGATGCCCTCTAAGGCCAGTCGACGCGATGAAGCGCCACGACGAGGACGGACCATGCGGTCAGCACGGCTATTGACCCACATCGTGAGGACATGCTCATAATGTGAGCCACACCGATCCGATGCAACGAAGCATGAATGGACGGACGACTGTCATGGCGGACTCAATGATCTTGATCAACACGGCGGTGGCGATCACCGCGATCGTCGTGTTGATCGTGCGATTCCGGCTCAGTCCGGTGATCGCCCTGGTACTAGGCGCTTGCTACCTGGGGCTTTCCACCGGGCTCGGGGTCGAGAAGACCGTGGACACCATTGCCGAGGGGTTCGGCGACGTCATGGCCGACATCGGCCTGCTGATCGCCTTCGGTGTGCTGCTCGGTGCCCTGCTGCGCGAGTTGCGCGCGATCGAGCGGCTGGTGGACGTGTTGTTGCGTGTCTTCGGGCCAAAGCGCGTGCCCTACGGATTCGCACTCACCATCTGCACCGTGCTCCAGTCGATCTTCCTCGATGTGCTGCTGGTGATCTCGGGTCCGCTGGCGCGGAGCATCGGAAGTCGGTTGGGCAGCCTGGGCAAGGCCCGCATGGCGACCGCGCTCGCGATCAGCCTCGAGTGCGGAATCGTGTTCACGGTGCCCGGCGCGGCAGCGCTCGCGCTTGCCTCACTGTTGGACGTCTCGCTGGGCAAGTACCTGCTCTTCGGTCTGCTGGTCGTGATCCCGACCGTCGTCCTGGCCATCGCAGTGATGAGCTTCTTTTTCGCCCGAGGTTGGTGGAACGCAGACGTCGACGAACTCCCCGAGACCGACCTGGATTCGACCGCTGCCGTCGGCGTTGGCGGGCCGGGAACCGCTGCCGCGACTGAACTTCGCAAGCCTCCCTCTCTGCTGCTCCTGTTCAGCCCGCTGTTCGGAGCTCTGCTGCTGATCGCAGCCGGTGCGTTCGCCGAAGTGCTGGAATGGAAGAACCCCGTCCTCGAACTGCTGGGCAGCCCGATCCTGGCGTTGCTGCTCGGCGTGGTCGGTACCTGCCTGGTGGCGCGCAAGGTCCTCGGACAGCCCACTGTCGAGAAGGCGCTCGGGGCGGGGCTTCGCGACAGCGGACAGATCCTCCTGCTCAACGGGGTTGGTGGATGTCTGGCCGCGGTGATCGCGGCCGCCGGGCTGGGTGACATTCTCGGGGGGTACTTCTCCGCGAACAGCTGGGCGCCGCTGCTGTTGGTCTGGTTGATGGCCGCGGTGCTGCACGTCGCGGTCGGTTCCGTGACGATCTCCGCGATCACCTCCGCGGGGTTGCTGGCCCCGGTCGCGCCCGTGCTCGGACTGGACCCGGTGCTCATCGCGCTGGCAGCAGGCGCCGGTTCGCTGTTCTTCGTGCACCTGACCAGCAACACCTTCTGGCTGTTGCAGTCGCTGTTGGGTCAAACCACCAGGGGGACGTTGAAGACCTGTTCGGTTGGCGTCTCGGTGGCCTCGGTCATCGCGATGGGACCGATCCTCGCGCTCAGCGCGTTTCTGTGACCGCGGAAAGGAAATCCATGCACATCGACGAGGATCGCCTGCCCTTGGCCGGCATTCGGGTTCTCGAGTTCGGCAACTACATCGCCGGTCCCACCGCAGGCCGCGTGTTGGCCGACTTCGGTGCCGAGGTGATCAAGGTGGAACGTCCCGAACGCGGCGACGAGCTGCGAACATGGCGGCTCTACCGGGGCAGGGTCTCGATGTTGTTCCACACGATCAACCGCAACAAGAAGTCGATCGTGCTCGACCTGCGCAGCCCCACCGGCCAGGAGATCGCTCTCGATCTCGTGCGCCAGTGCGAGGTCGTGATCGAGAACTTCCGCCCCGGGACCCTCGAAAAGTGGGGCCTGGGGCCCGAACAGCTCGAAGCGGCCAACCCCGATGTGGTCCTGGCCCGCATCTCCGCGTTCGGGCAGACGGGCCCGCTCGCGGATCGGCGGGGATTCGCCGCGGTCGCCGAGGCTTATGGCGGTCTGCGCCATCTCGTGGGCGAACCTGACCGGCCGCCATCGCGCGTAGGGGTGTCCATCGGTGACTCGATCGCTGGGCTCCACACCGCACTCGGGGTGGTGATGTCGCTGCTCCAGAAGGCGTCACGCGGGAACTCACCTCGACGTTCCCCGCTCGCCTCGCGGACTGTCGACGTCGCCCTCCACGAGGCCGTGTTCTCCATGATGGAATCCCTCGTCCCCGATTACCTGGCGTACGGAACGCACCGCGAACGCGTCGGTGGCCGCATGGAGGGCATCGCTCCCACCAACGCCTACCAGTGCGCCGATGGGCACAGCGTCGTCGTCGCCGGCAACGGTGACTCCATCTTCCGCCGCTACATGAGAGCCATCGGACGCCCCGAACTCGCCGACGACCCTGGCCTTCAGGACAACGCCAGTCGTTGGAACCGCCGAGACGAACTCGATGCGGCCATCGAGGAGTGGACCCGCACGCTGTCCCGTGACGAGGTGCTGCGCACTCTGGACGAGGCCGGCGTTCCAGCCGGCCCCATCAACACGGCGGCGGACATCTGCGCCGAGGAGCAGTACCGGGCCCGCGGGATGATCCAGCCGTTGAAGGTCGACACCGGGGCCGAACAGCCCTCGGAGATCGGGTTTCCCGGCGTCGTGCCCGTGCTCGGCGGGGAGTCCCTCCCGCTGCGCAACCCCGCTCCGGAGCTCGGCGCGCACACTCGCGAGGTGCTGGCCGACTTGCTGGGCAAGGACGACCGCGAGATTGACGAGGTTCTGGACGAGATGGAGCAGCGCGTTGCCTGAGCACGCACAACATTCCGCGATCGCGATTCGCGACGTGACCCTGCGGGACGGGCTGCAACTGACGGGCAAACCGCTGAGCACCGAACGCAAGCTCGAAGTGGTCCGGGAACTGCTCGAACTGGGAGTGGATTCCGTCGAGATCGGTTCGCTCGCCCGCCCAGACCTCGTTCCTCCCATGGCCAACACAGTCGAGGTCATCGAGAACCTCAGCGCCGAGGAACTGGCGCGCTGCTGGGTGTGGGTGGCCACCCCGCGCCACATTGAGCGGGCCGCCGCCGCGGGCGCGGTGAACTTCCAGTACTGCCTGTCGGCATCGGACAAGCACAACCAGGTCAACATCGGCCGCAGCACCGAAACGAGCCTGGAGGCCATGCCCGAGGCGGTCGACCGCACCAGGGCCGTCGGCGGGCGGATTCAGCTGTGCATCGCCACCGCTTTCACCTGCCCGTTCGACGGTGCCGTGCCGGAGCAACGGGTGCTCGACATCGCCCGCGATCCGCGCACCGCAGGCGCGGCCGACATCGTCCTCTGCGACACCCTCGGGCAAGCAGTGCCGGCCCAGGTCAGCGGTTTGGTGCACCAAGTCGCCGACACAACCCCGCCTCGCCGAATCGTCTACCACGGGCACGACACCTGGGGTCTGGGCGTGGCGAACTCGCTCGCCGCAGCTGCTGCGGGCGCCAGCGAGGTCGACGGGGCGCTCGGTGGCCTCGGCGGCTGCCCGTTCGCGCCCGGCGCCAGCGGCAACTCCGCTACCGAGGACTTGTTGTTCGCGCTGCGTCCCGGTTGGCTCGCTCCTTCGTCGTTCGCTCGTGTGGTGGAGCTGTCGACCGGGCTGCTCACCGAGCTCGGCGAACCGAACCGCTCTCGTGCCACGCAGGGCGCGCGGTCGAGCGCGACGGCGTTCCCGTGGGCCACGGGAGAGCAGGTGAGCTGCCGATGAGCCGGTTCCTGGTCACCGTGCGCCTCCCCGAGCCCGCGATGACGATGCTGAGCGAAGCCGGACACGTCGAGGTCCCGGCGCACCGACTCACCCGTGCCCAGCTCACCGATGCGTGCGCGTCCCGCGAGTACGACGTTGTCGTCCCGCAACTGACCGACACCTTCGACGACTCACTCCTGGCATCCGCCGCGATCCGGGGGATCTCCAACTACGCCGTCGGCTACGACAACATCGATGTTGCTGCCGCCACCCGGCACGGCATCTTGGTGGGCAACACGCCCGGCGTCCTCACCGACGCCACCGCCGACCTGGCGATGCTGCTGATGCTGGCCACCGCGCGCCGCTGCGTCGAAGCCGATGCCTTCCTCCGAACTGGACGCTTCACCGGCTGGGAACCGGAACTGCTGCTCGGCTCCGATGTCACCGGCGCGGAACTAGGCCTGGTCGGGTTCGGCCGGATCGCGCGGGCCACTGCTCAACGAGCGCTCGGGTTCGGCATGACCGTCCGCTATGCCAGCCGGCGGCCGGTCCCGGACAGCGAACTGGGCGCGCTCGCCGGGCGAGTGCAGCGCGCACCGCTCGACGAGCTGGTGCGCGACAGCGACATTCTGTCCGTGCACGTACCCCTCAACGAGGAAACTCACCACCTCGTCAACGCCACCACGTTCAAAGCGATGAAACCCAGCGCCATTCTGATCAACACCGCGCGCGGCCCGATCGTCGACGAGAGGGCGTTGGTGGATGCCCTCCGCGACGGCGAGATCGCCGGCGCCGGGCTCGACGTCTACGAGCGGGAACCCACTGTCGTCGATGGACTCGCAGATCTGCCCAACACCACCTTGCTCCCGCACCTCGGCAGTGCCACGCGCCCGGTCCGAACCACCATGGCACGGCTGTGCGCGGCGAACGCCATCGCGATGGCCCGTGGTGAACGACCCCCACACCTGGTCAATCCGGAGGCGTGGCGAGCATGAAGGTTGTCGTGGCCCCGGACAGCTTCAAGGATGTACAGCGCTGACGAGGTGGGTGCGGCGATCGGGCGTGGACTCGCCGACGGAGGCGCTCATCCCGTCCTCGTGCCGGTTGCCGACGGGGGAGAGGGCACCATCGAAGTGCTCACCGGTGGGCGAAGGCCGGCTCGACTCGCAGAGCACCGATGGGAAGATCATCGCAGCCCTGCTGGCCAGAGCGTCGCGCCTCCGTCGTTTCGCAGTCGTCGGCTCGGTCGGTGATGATCTCGCTGACATGGCCAGCGAGTTCGACCAGGTGCTCGTCGCCAGCGACGAATCCGCGAGGGTCGAGGCGGGGAGAGCCATCGCGTTGCGACTGCGCGCATCTGCTGCGAGGCGGGGTCAGCTGGGGTAGCGGCCGCCCATCGCACGGGTGATCCGCTCGGCGTGCTCCACCACGGGATCGACCAGGCCGAGGCATTTTTCGTAGGGCAGGCGCAGAGTCGGACCGTGCACCATGACCGCACCGACGAGCTCGCCCGTCGAACCGAACACCGGTGCCGACACCCCCGAGGCGCCGTCGACTCGTTCCCCGACCGTCACGGCGAAACCGTCCGAAGCGGTCCTGCTGACGAGTGCGCGAAGCTCTTCGGGGTCGGTCACGGTTTCGCTGGTCATCCGAGGCAGGTCCTCGAGGAGCACCTCGTCCAGCAGCCCCGGTGACCAGGCGAGCAGAACTCGCCCCGCCGAGCCGACCGTCAACGGAAGAACCGTGCCGACACTCATCGCACGACGCAGCGCATGCCGAGTTTCCGCCACGGCAACGCACACACGCTGGTGCCCCTCGACGCGGAACAAGCACGCTGTCTCGCCGGTGACCTCCCGCAGCTCCCGCAGCACATCGTTGACGATCGACAGCACATCGAGGTCCTTGCCCGCGGCCGCACCCCAGTACGCCATCCGCACGCCCACCCGCACCCGGTCATCAACCCGATCCAAGAAACCATGAGCGACCAGGTTGGACACCAACCGCTGCACCGTTGACTGCGGCATACCCGTTGCCTCCTGCAGCTCGCGCAGCGAAAGCTCCGGCTGACGCAGTGTGAACGCATCCAGGAGAGCGACGATCTTGCCCAGCACGAGCAACGGTCGCCCCCCGGCGTCACCGTGTTCCTTTGCTCCGGTTTGAGCGGACGAATCAGTGCTCATCAGCTCCACAATACCGGCGACATCCTCCCAACCGCGGCCCGATGCGCCCCTGGGCCGCTGCACCATCGACATGCTGATCTGCTGGCGGCAACCTCAAGCCGAAGGGCACTTGAGATGCGCATTCGCGTCGAAGTTGGTCACCTCGCCTGTCGACGAGCATCGGGAAGTCCCGAGAGGGCAGCAGTCGCCGTACCAACGACTTCAGCGAGCCACCGCGGCCGAGTTACTCGATGAGCGGGATCTCGAAGCGGTCATCTCCGGTGTCGGCACGCAGACCTGGACCAGGGTGCCTGCCAGGTCGTGTGACGAGGGCAGTTGATCACCGGTCGCGGCTGTGGGAGTTCGACGCTGGTTGGTCCTGTTGGTCACGAGCCGGTGGCACGCGGAGCGCACGGGGCTGGGGCGGCGTGCCGGCTGATTTTCCGGCCGCGACGCAGGGTCTATTCGTCTGGTCGGGCCTGCGGTGCGCTGCCCTCAGTGCCAGTCGAGTAGTCGGGCCGGGTTGTGGTTGCGGACGCGTTCGATGTCGGCTGGGGTGTCCAGCACGGTGGCGGGCTCGTGGAGGAGTTGGTCGTAGCGTCGGTCTCGCTCGTATCGGGTCCAGGGCCAGTCGCTTCCCCAGAGCAGTCGTTCGACGCCGGCGTTGTCCTTGATCTGGCGTGCGGCGGTGGTGGCCGCACCGGCGGGGCTGCGGTAGAAGCCGGAGAGCTTGATCCACACGTGGGGGAGTGTGGCGAGGTCGAGCACCCGCTTCCACTGCGGGTCTTCCTGGCCTTGGGGCAGGCCGACGTGGTCGATGACGACGGGGCTCGGCCAGCGGCGGAGGTGTGGTGCGAGGGTGTCCCACTGCTCGCCGCTGGCTTGGACTTCGAGGTGCCAGCCGAGGTCGGCCATCCGGTTGGCGAGGGTGTCCCAGCCGGGTCCGCTGGGTGCGGTGGTGGCCGTGCCGACGAGGTTGAGCCGGATGCCCCGCACTCCGGCGTCGTGCATGGCCGGCGCGGCTCCGGCGGCGGCCGTGGGGTGGCCGGTGTCGACCACGATGACCCCGCGGAACCGGTCAGGTCGCTCGCGCAGGGTCTCCAGCAGGTAGGTGTTGTCGGTTCCCAGGAAGCTGGGCTGCACCAGCAGCGCCTTGCCGACGCCGTGCGCATCGAGAACGTCCAGGTAGTCGTGCCACGTCGCGTCGTAGTCCGGGGTGTATCGCCGTCCGGGCGTGAGCGGGAGGCCGCGGTGGAAGACGTGCGCGTGGCTGTCGACGGTGGTCACGCACCGATCGTAGCTCCCGGCGGAACATAACTCTAGACATTTAAAGGTTTAGAGGTAATCATGCTCGTCATGACAACGCCGTCCCCTCTCGGCAGGCAGGCGCTCGAGCGCGCCGATGCCCGACTGCCCTTGCACGCCAGACTTCGCGAGGAGCTGGTGGGCCGCATTCGCTCCGCGGAGTGGACGCCCTTGGCTCCGATTCCGTCCGAGGCGGAGTTGGCGTCCTACTACGAGGTCTCGGTCGGCACCGTCCGGCGAGTGCTCCAGGAGCTGGTCGACGAGCGGATGCTGGAGCGGCGCCGAGGGGATGGCACCTACGTCCGCCGTGCGTCGATGGATCGCTCCCTGTTCCGGTTCTTCCGGCACGGGGGAGAGGACGAGTCGGTGCCCGGCAGCCGCATCCTGCTGCGCGAGGTGCGCCAGGCCGATGCCGAGGTGGCCGCAGCGTTGGCCGTCGAGGTCGGCTCGCAGGTGCTCCACCTCAGCCGACTCCGGACCCGGGCCGATGAGCCGCTGCTGGCCGAGGAGATCTGGTTGCCGCTGCCCCGTTTCAGCGCGATCGCCGACGCCGACCTCTCCGAGCTGGGAGATCTGCTCTATCCCGCCTACGAGCGGCTCGCGGGCCAGATCGTGGGCGGAGCGAGCGAGGAACTCACCGTGGAGCGGTGCGACTCCGCGACGGCCGAACTGCTCGAGCTCGACGCGGGCGAGCCCGTGGTCGCCATCGAACGACTGGCCCGTTCCCACGACACGACGCCGCTGGAGCTGCGCCTCAGCCGCGGCCGGGCCGACACCTTCCGCTACCGCGTCGAGCTGACCTGACCGGCACGCGCATCCCGAACCTCTGAAAGGTGAGCAATGTCCGCTGACCTCATTTCCGTGCTCGTGCTGGTCGCGATCTTCGCGGTCGGCACCTGGCGGCCCGTGAACATGGGTGCGGTCGCACTCGTCGCCGCGTTCTTACTGGGAACGGCCTACTTCGGGCTCGACACCGATGACATCGCGAGCGGGTTCCCGGCGTCGCTGTTCATCACGCTCGTCGGCGTGACGTTCCTGTTCGGACTCGCCCGCGCGAACGGGACCGTTGATTGGCTGGTCTCCGCATCGGTTTCGGCGGTGCGGGGCAGGGTCGTCCTGATCCCGTGGGTGATGTTCTTGCTCGCCGCGATCATCACCGGCATCGGTGCGATCAGCGCTGCGACGAACGCGATCCTGGTGCCGATCGGTCTCGCCTTCGCCCAGCGGTACCGGATCAATCCGATGCTGGTCGGCTTGTCGATCCTCAACGGCACCAATGCCGGCGGGTTCTCGCCGATCGCGGTGTACTACACGATCGTCGAAGGCGCGCTGGACAAGGGGGGCGTGCAGGTCACCCCCACGACGATCTTCCTCGCCACGTTCCTGTTCAACCTCGCGCTCAACCTGGTCGCCTTCACGATCTTCGGCGGCTGGAAGCTGTGGGGCCGCACCGAGCAGGCCCAGCCGGACGAGGACGGCAGCACCGACGACGCCGGTGCGGGCGGAGCGACGACGACCCTGGTGGGAACGCGGCAGCGGATCGGTGTCGATGCCCGGATCACGCTCGGCCTGCTCGTGGCGCTGGTGATCGGCGCTGTGGGCTTCGACCTCGACGTCGGCTTCCTCGCGTTGACCGCCGCTGTGCTGCTGATCGTCTTCTTCCCCGCGCACGCGAAGGAGGCCGCTTCCGGGATCGCGTGGAACGTGGTTCTGCTGATCGGCGGGATCGTGACCTACGTGTCGATGCTGCAGGAGGTCGGCGTCGTCGACAGCCTCGGCAACGCGGTCGCGGGCATCAACGCGCCGCTGCTGGCGAGCCTGCTGATCCTGCTCGTGGGTGGGCTGGTGTCCGCTTTCGCCTCCACCAACGCGATGTTCGGTGCGCTCGTGCCGCTGACCGTGCCGTTCGTGCTCGTGGGTGATCTGAGCGCGTTCGCGATCACGGCCGCGTTGTGCGTCGCGTCGTCCACCGTGGACTCCAGCCCCTTCTCGACCGGTGGTGCGCTCGTGGTCGCCAACACCGAGAAGAGCAAGCAGGACAAGGTGTTCCGGTCCCTCATGGTGTGGGGCATGTCGATGATCGGCATCGCCCCGATCGCCGCCTGGCTGATCTTCGTCCTCCCGGCTTCCTGAACGCTGGGATGACGACGCTGGCCGATCACAGGCCTCGCGTCGACGCGCCCTGCTTGACCGTTCAGTTGGTCAAGCAGGGCGGACGTTCTTGACCGGTGTGGAGTAGGCGTGCCTTGAAGCTAGGCGTTATGACCTGGTCTGCGGGCCAGCGAAACTCGTTCCTAGGTACGGGCGGTCGTGCGCATGCCGGGGAGTGGGTGATGTCGACCACGAGGCGAGCGATACATCCAGCTGACGTGGGCCGTGCTGCACGCGCTCGGCAAGGCCATCGCGCTGTCGGGACAAGGAGCCGCACGCGGACTCGCCGAGCACTGGGGAAGCGCTGAAGTCACGCACCCGACTTCGCACGTGTTGGCGACCGACTCGCTGATTCCTCCGAGCACGTTCATCAGCCCTGCGCGAAGGATTCAGCCGAGGAGTCGTTCCAGACGAGCAGTGACCACGCGATTGAGAAGGCCGGCCAGCGTCAAACCGGCAGGGACGCCGTGGGCGTCACGCGGATGACTTGGCCGTGTGCTGTTTATTGCCCTTCGGCCGGGGCTATGCCTGGGTGGCCAGTTCGACATACACCGGAGTTCCGGAGGGTAGTGCCGTGAGCAGTGCACAGGCCGAACGAGCGGAAGCCGCGAGGCTTCCCGAGGGTGATGTGGTTCGTATCTTGCTGGAGCAGCACGCCGAGATCCGCGACTTGTTCGCGGAGGTCAAGAGCGCGCAAGGTGAGCAGAGGAAGCAGCGGTTCGACGAGCTGCGGGCCCTGCTGGCGGTCCACGAGACCGCCGAGGAGGTGGTCGTGCGGCCCACGGCCAAGCAGACGGTCGGCGAGGTGGAGGCCGATGCCCGCAACCACGAGGAGGAGGAAGCCAACCACGTCCTCTCCGAGCTGGAGAAGATGGACGTCTCCGACCCGGACTTCGCCGCCAAGCTCGACTCCTTCGAGCGTTCCGTGATCGAGCACGCTGAGCACGAGGAGCAGGAGGAGTTCCCAGCCCTGCGGCGGGGCTGCGGAGAGGACCAGCTGCGCGGCATGGGAACCCGACTGCAGGCGGTCGAGAACATGGCGCCCACCCATCCGCACCCCAGTGCTGCGGGCTCCCCGGCCGCCCAGGCGCTGACGGGTCCGTTCGCGGCCATGGTCGACCGCGTCAAGGACGCACTCAGCTCCCGGTGATGACTTGACGCCCACCGTTGGACATGAAGCGTTCCCGCCGGGACCGCCGCTCTCGGCGAACACGTTCCCCTGCTGGCGGCGCTCCTGGGCGCTGCACCTCTTCGAGTGAGGGGCGCGTGCCGCGCTCCGCGCGGTGTCCAGCGTTCCTGGCAGCGGCGCGGTAGTGCGAGGAGGGTGCGAATGTGCCGCCAAACCCCGGTGATGTGGACGTGGGCGGGTTTGGTGCTGGGAGCGGGCCTGGGCGGGTTCGTGGACGGCATCGTTGCGCACCAGTTGTTGGAATGGCATCACATGCTTTCCGGATGGTATCCGGCCGCTTCTGCGATGCGGATCAACATGGTTGCCGACGGCCTCTTCCACCTGGCGTGCCTGCTGTCCGTTCTCGTCGGCATCGGCCTGCTGGCGAGCTCGGCCGTCGAGTCGTCGCCCGGTGCGGGACGCAAGCTCGTGGGCTGGATGCTTGCGGGGTGGGGGTGGTTCAACCTCGCCGAGGGCCTCGTGAACCACCAACTGCTCGGCATCCACCACGTGCGCCCGGGGCCGCATGAACTGGCCTACGACCTCGGATTCCTCGCACTGGGCATCTTGCTCATCGTGGGCGGTTCCTTGTTGGGCCGCGCGCGTGGCCTGGAGCGTTGAGCGCAGGGCCTTCCGATGTCGAACGATGTGCCCGCACGGAGGGCTAAGTACAAGGACGTGATCATGGGCGTCGAGATCGAGGAGATCAGTGAGCATTTTGATCATCGGGTCCAGCCACTGGCGTTGGCGCACCACCTCGGTCCGCGTGACCGCGGCGGTGTCGACGAGAGCGGCGTCCTCGATCGCCTGCGCGCGCTGACCCACCATTTCCCAGTACAGGTGACCTCGGTGGCGTGCACGTACGCGCGGCGCAGGTCGGCGACGAGCTTCACACTCTGCCGGAGCCGACGATCCGCCACGGCGGCAGCGAGTCGTGCGAGGCGGACCCGTGCCCTGGCCGTCAGCCCGGGGCTGCGGGTCAGGCGCAGCACGTGTCGCCGGGCATCGGAGCTCAGGTCGTGGAGGTGGCGGCGCGACCACCCATGGGAAATCCCTCCAGAAACGCGTCGATCGGCTCTCGACGAGAGGTTCCCGTCCACTGCGACGTGGAGACTCGCCACGCGTGGCGACCGGGAGCGCCACGAGCCTCCGAATTGAGATCGGCATCAAGCGGTCTCGCGCGCGGGCACGTCGAGCGTCATGCCCGGGACCACGCACTCCACGCCCGGAATTCCGCGGCGGGCGACTTCGACCTGGAACGCCGAGAGCGGCGAGGTGAACAACCCGTAATCATCGTGGTGGACCGGTAGCGCCTGAAGCGGGCGCAGCAGCTCCACGAGCTCGGCGCCTTCCTGACCGTCCATGCTGATCAAGTGGCCGAGGATCCGCGTTCCTCCGAGGTGCACGACGGCGAGGTCGATGTCCGGGCACCGACGTCGGATCTCGACGAGGTCGTCGTGCAGGACCGTGTCCCCGCTCAGGTACAACCGGAGGCGGTTCCCCGGCCGCTCGTAGTCCAGCAACGTCCCCATGACCGGTGGCGCGACGGCTCCCACCAGCCCGCGCGCGTGCCGGGCAGGCAGCGAGGTGACCGTGAGGCGGGCACCGTCCTTGGTCGTCGACCACTCGCTCCACCGCGGCATCGGCACCGACTCGGCGAAACCGCGCTTGTGCAGGCGACCCGCTGCGTGGGGCGTGGTGAAGATGGGCAACGCCCGGTCGAGCTCCCGCGTCGCAACGCGGTCGAAATGATCTCCGTGCAGGTGCGAGAGCACCACGGCGTCCAACTCGGGAAGTTCCTCGATCGTCATCGCCGGATCGGTGCGGCGCCGCGTGACGATCCCGTGCCCGATGTGGATCCACTGACCTCGCCGCACGAAGTTCGGGTCGGTGAGGAGCCTGAACGGCCCGAGCCGGAGCAGCGTGGTCGCCGTGCCCACGAACGTGACGGCGCATTCCGCGGTGCTTCCCGTAGTTCCGCCGGGCATCCGTGCCTCCTCACCTCACCCGCGAGGGCGTGCGGTCCTCCTCGGGGCCTTCGGGCGCATCCGGGAGCTCCGGGGCGTCCGGTTGCTCCGGGCCGGGTGCCCGCGGTCCGTCCGGGCTCTCCGGCTTGTTCGGGAACTCGGGCTTGCTCGGTGCCGTCGGCTTGTCCGGGCTGGTGGGCTTTTCCGGTTGTTCAGGTTCTCCCGGGTCTCCCCGCCAACGGCCGAGCAGCGGCGTGCTGGACATGGTTCCTCCACCTGGAATCTGGTCCTCACCGGTTACCCGCGCGCACCGGCCGGTCAATCCCGCTCGTGCGTGGTGGTTCCCCGGCCGCGGTCTCCGGCTCCGTCGAACGGCGCGCATCACCGCGCCACCCGCGGATGAGCAGCGCGCATGGGATCGGTGCGGCCGTGGGTAGGGCGTGGTGGTGGACTCGCTCCGACCGCAGCACCCCGCGCCGGCCCCGCGGCCGCCGGTGGCGTGGTCCCGGTTGGCCTCGATCGCGGGCTGCCTGGCCGTGCTGCTCGCATGGCTCAGCTGGTCCCGCGAGTGGTACGGCGACGAGCTGTACCTGCTCGCTGCCGGTCACCACCTGAGCTGGGGCTATGCCGACCAGCCGGTGCTGATGCCCCTGCTGGCGCGCATCGGGGAAGCCGCGCTCGGCGGTTCGCGCCTCGGTGTGCGGGCACCCGCGGTCCTCACCGCGGTCGCCGGCGTGCTGATCACCGGTCTCCTCGCGCGGGAGTTCGGGGGCGGCCGAGGGGCGCAGGGCCTGGCCGCGGCCACGTACGCCATCTCCCCGCAGACGCTGGACAGCGGCAGCATGCTGCAGACCCAGGCGGTGGATGCGCTCGCGTGGGCGGGCACGACGTGGCTGGTCGTGCGGTGGGTGCGGCTTCGCGACGGGCTGTCGCTGCTGCTGATCGGCGTCACCGGCGCCGTTGCCGTGCAGGCGAAGTACTTGATCGTGGTGCTGTGGGCCGCCTGCTTCCTCGCCGCGGTGCTGATCGGTCCGCGGGAGGTGTTCCGGCGGCCCGCGCTCTGGGCGGGCGCCGGGTTGTCGATTCTGGCGATGGTGCCGTACCTGAGCTGGCAGCACCGGCACGACTGGCCGCAGCTGCGGCTGGTGGGAGCGGTGCGCGAGGAGACGGCGGCCACCGCGAGCGGGCCGCTGGCGTTCGTGCCGTTGACCGTGCTGGTGGCCGGGGTGTTCGCCGGTGCGGTGCTCTTCGTCTACGGCCTGTGGCGGCTGCTGCGGTCGGCGGCTCTGGCCGAGTACCGGTTCCTGGGCTGGGCGTGCGCGGCGATCGTGGTGACGTTCCTGGTCAGCGGAGGCCGTTACTACTACTGCGCCGGGTTGTTCCCGCTGTGCTTCGCAGCCGGGTCGGTGGAACTCCTGCGCCGCACCGCCGCGACAGGGCGGCGTGCCGCGATGATCGGTGTGGTGTTGCCGGCCTCGGCGGTGCTGTCGGTGCTGCTGCTCGTCGTTCCCGGACTGCTGCCGGGCACGGGGGCGGTGGCCGCGCCGACGGTGCGCGGCAGCGCGGGATGGCCGGGACTGGCCGACGCGGTCTCCCGCGCGCACCAGCGCCTGCCGGTGCGGGGCGGTACGCCCGTGGTGACCGGCCACTACTGGCAGGCCAGCGCGTTGGACCGGTACGGCCGGGAACGCGGTTTGCCCCCGGCGCACAGCCCGCACCGCGGCTACTGGTTCTTCGGTCCGCCACCGGACGCGGACGCCGTGCTGTTCGTCGGTGCCGATCCCGGGCCGCTGCGGGCGAACTTCCGCAGCACGCGCGAGCTCACGACCTGGCAGGGCCGGCTCGGCTACCCGGGCATCAACACCCAGGTTCCGATCTGGTTCTGCGAAGGCCGGATTGCCCCGTGGGACCAGATCTGGCCATCGTTGTACAAGCCGTGACGGGAGGCGTGGTGGACGAGCTCTGGAAGCTGCCGAACATGCGCACGCGATCGGTCTCCCCGGAGAACCCGACCGGGGCGAAGGGCGGGGGAGCGCGGGCGGTCGAGGGCACCGGTGCCTCGGCGGCCCGCGAGCTGGGCGCCGGGTGGAAGGTCTCGCCCTCGATCGAGCTGGCCGCGGGTCGAACCGCGACGCTGGCCGACGTCGCCGGTCCCGGCGTGATCCAGCACATCTGGCTGACCACCGACGTGCCGAGCGTGCGGAAGCTGGTGCTGCGGATGTACTGGGACGGCGAAGGAGACCCGTCGGTCGAGGTGCCGCTCGGCGACTTCTTCTGCAACGGGTGGGCGGAACTCGCGCTGGTCGACTCCGAGGCCGTGGTGGTCGCTCCCGCGGGCGGGTTCACCAGCTACTGGCCGATGCCGTTCCGCACTCGCGCCACGATCACGCTGGAGAACACGACGCGCCGCAGCGTTCCCGTCTACTACCAGGTGACCTACCAGGAGACGGACCTGCCGGAGCGGGTCGGCTTCTTCCACGCGAGCTGGCGCCGCAGCAACCCGCTCGGCGATCCAGCGGTGCACACGATCCTCGACGGCGTCGGCGGCACCGGCCGGTACGTGGGGACCTACCTGGCCATCCGACCGGGTGCCCCGGGCTGGTGGGGCGAGGGCGAGGTCAAGTTCTTCCTCGACGGTGATCAGCAGCACCCGACGATCTGCGGGACCGGCACGGAGGACTACTTCGGCGGAGCCTGGAACTTCGACGTGGGCGGTCGCTACGGGACCTTCTCGACCGCGCAGCTGGGGTTGCACCAAGTGCTGCCGCCGAAGGAGATCTACCGGCCGCACCAGCGGTTCGGCATGTACCGCTGGCACTTGCGCGACCCGATCTGCTTCGAGCGCGATCTGCGGGTCACCGTCCAGGCGCTCGGGTGGAAGGCCGGCCGGCGCTACCTGCCGCTGGTGGACGCCGAGATCGCCACGACAGCGTTTTGGTACCAGATCGAACCGCACACCCCGTTCCCGCCGCTGCCCGCCCAGCAGCCCGCGCGACCCGGCCCCCGGCGGCTCACCGCTCGGATCCGGGAACTCCTGGGCCGCCGCGCATAGGCATCCCGCAGCGGCGAGGAAGCGAGGGCCGCTCTCCGCCGACCGGGGCGAACGCGGTGGTCTCAGAGCGCGTGTCCGAATCGGATTCGGCCTGGCGGGAATAGCGTTCCACGGCACGGGGAACTCGGAGAGCATGTGCACGTGGCGGGTGCGCCGACATCCAGAGGGGACCTGGCAGGTCCTGACGCCGGGCGGCACTCAGGCGTGTGCGCGAAGCACCAGCCAGGCCGTGGCGATCAGCAACGCTCGAGCGCTCATGGAGTACGAAGGCGCGCACCGCCTGCGGGTCGAGGGGAGTGCCTGCGTCGACGAGGGCGATCGCGGCTCGCCTCCCGGCGACGGGACCGCTCCGGGGCTGGTCTCGGCTTGATGCGCTCGCGAGTCCCTCCAGTGAGGACTTTTCAGGTCACCTGCGGACCGGGGTGGTGCTGATCCCGCCTGAACGCTCGCCGACGACTCCCGGTGCTGGTGCCGCGTGGTGAGGCGGCGCGATCACGTCGCGGATGTGCTGACGTGCGCGGCGTCGGCGGCGATCGCATCAGCGGAACGGGCGGACGGAGCCGTGGCGCTCAGGACGGCGCCGACCGCGAGGTGACCGTTCTCGGCCACCAGGAGGTCGAACCAGATCGCGGTCAGCACCGGGTCCGCGCCGGGGCGGCTGCCGTCGGCGTTGCAGACGTCGACCACGAGATCGTCCCAGAAGTCCTCAGCCATGGTGTCACCGTCCCGGCCCGGCGTTGTGGAGTGATATCGGCACATCGCCGCACGAGCTTGAGACCTGAACGCGGCACGACGGAGGTGTTCGCCTCGGGAACCTGAGGCCAGAGCCGGGGATCACGGCGCGCGGGGCTGCGGGACGAATCGCCCCGAAGCACCTGGCAGCGCCGCATTCCACTTCCTACACGGTTCGCCGGTCCTGGACCTGACCGGACAGGCCGTGGATGATCACCGCTCCACCGCCGTCGTGGCGGAGCTGCGAGCACGCCTCATCGATCGCATCGCATTGCCGCGGCACGTGGAACTCAGCACCATCGCCGGTGACCTTCCAGCCACCTCCGCGCTGGTCCGGAACCACGTGGCGCTCACCCGTTTCGCGTTGACCTGCAGGCACGTCTTCCGCTCCCCGACACCGCGTCAGCTTCCACCGCCGTGTTTCCCGGTCGCGGCGCGTCACAAACTCCCTCCGCCGCGGCACCGGTGAGCCGCTGCGGTTTCGGGACGGCGCGTTCGGGGTAACAACCGTGCTGCGCGGGAGGCAATCAAGACCGACGGCCTGGGAGGAAACGTGTTCGTACGCGACCTGGACGACGTCACCGGAACCGAGGACGACGTCGAAACGCCGAACTGGCGCAGCAAGCGCCTCCTGCTCGCCAAGCACGGCGCGGGTTTCTCGGTGCACGAGACCACGCTCCAGGCCAACACCGTCAACGACTTCTGGTACGCCCACCACGTGGAGGCCGTGTTCATCACCCACGGGGAGGGTGAGCTCACCGACCAGGAGACCGGCAAGACGTACCGGCTCCGGCCCGGAACCGTCTACCTGCTCGACGGGCACGAGCACCACCAGCTGCGCCCGACGACCGAGATGCGAGCGGTGTGCGTCTTCAACCCGCCGCTCACGGGCAGGGAGGTTCACGACGAGGACGGCGTGTACCCGCTGATCACCGACCGCTGAGCCCGGCGCGGCCGGCGTCAGTCGAGCGCTTCGGCCGCGGTGCGGAGATCGTTCCGGAAGTCCAGGTACGCGGCCTCGCGGTCGGTGGCACGCAGGACCGAGGAGGGGTGCACGGTCGCGAGGGCGGAATCGGGGCCGCGCTCACCGAGCTCGAAGCTCTCCGGGAAGTCGAGCAGCACCCCGCGGTGGTGGGTGACGCGGAAGGACTCGCCGAACAGCGCTTTGGCCGCGGTCGCACCCAGGCAGACGACGAGTTCGGGTTTCACCAGACGCAGTTCGGCGGTCAACCAGGGCGTGCACGCGCGCACCTCGCCCGCGCTCGGCTTCTTGTGGATGCGCCGCTTGCCCCTCTCGGCGGGTGCGAACTTGAAGTGCTTCACCACGTTGGTCAAGTACACGTCGTCACGCCGCAGGCCGGTTTCCCGGAAGGCGCGGTCGAGCGTGCCGCCCGCCGGGCCGACGAAGGGATGGCCCTCCACGTCCTCGGACGCACCTGGCTGCTCACCGACGAGCAGGACGCGAGCTCGGGCCGAGCCCTCGCCGAACACGGCCTGGGTGGCGTTCTCGTACAGGGCGCATCCACGGCAGGTCTGCACCGCGCTCGCCATCGCCGACAGTCCTCCTGTCGCGGGCACGAACTCCTCGGCGCCGGCTTCTCGTCGTGGCATGGTCCCTCCCGTCCGTCCCGGTCCGTCCACGCGCGGTCGGTCCCGTCCGCCGAACCGGCGGAGCTCACCGCTCCGGGATCTCGCCGGGCGGGATGTCCGCAGGCAGGTGGTGGGTCGCCCTGTCCCGGCCCTGCTCGGTGGTGGATCCTTCCTCCGCGTCCGGCCTGATCTGGTCGCCGGTGCCCTCGTCGTAGGACGTGTCGTCGTCGGTGCCGGCGGTGGGGTTCTGCGTTGTCGGTTCACCTTCTGCCGGCGTCTGCTCGTGCTCGCCACCCGTTCCGCGGTTCATGATCGCCTCCCAAGACGTCCTTCCCGAACGCCCGTCGAGCTACCCGGTGCGGAGATGGCGGCAAACCCCGCCCGAGATCGGCGCCACCGCGTTGCGGTGACGGCCCTCGTGGGTAGTCCCCGGTGGGAGCAGTCGATCAGCATGTTCGGGCTCCACGCTCGACTGCGGAAGGGAGGCGGGGGTGCGCAACGCAGCGCGGGCTCAGGTCGTCGTGATCACGGGCGCCACTGGCGGCGTGGGGCGGGCGGTGGCGCGCGAATACGCTCGGCGTGCCCGGGGCGTGGCCTTGCTGGCCCGCGGCAGCACCGGCTTGGAGGCCGCTGCCGCGGAGGTCCGTGCCGCCGGGTGCGACGCGCTGCCCCTGGAGGTCGATGTCGCCGATGAGGAGCAGGTCGGGCGCGCCGCCGACGAGGTCGAGGCACGTCTGGGGCCGATCGACGTCTGGGTGAACGCGGCGTTCACCTCGGTGTTCGCGCCGTTCTCGCAGATCGCTCCGGGGGAGTTCCGCCGTGTCGTGGAGGTGGACCTCCTCGGATTCGTCCACGGGACGAAGGCGGCGCTGGATCGGATGCGTCCGCGCGATCTGGGGACGATCGTGCAGGTGGGTTCGGCGTTGGCGTACCGGGGAGTGCCGTTGCAGTCGGCCTACTGCGCGTCCAAGCACGCTGTTCAGGGGTTCCACGAATCGCTGCGGTGCGAGCTGCTGCACGACCGCAGTGGTGTTCGGGTGACGATGGTGCAGCTTCCCGCCGTGAACACGCCGCAGTTCTCGTGGGTGCTGTCCCGGTTGCCGAAGCATCCGCAGCCGCTGCCGCCCATCTTCCAGCCGGAGGTGGCGGCCCGAGCGGTGGTGCACGCCGCCGATCATCCTCGTCGTCGCGAGTACTGGTGCGGGGGCAGCACCGTGGGCACCTTGATCGCCAACACGTTCGCGCCGGGCCTTGTGGACCGCTACCTCGCGCGCAACGGGTTTGCGGCCCAGCAGTCGGACGTGCTCGCCGATCCTGACCGGCCCGCGAACCTGTGGGCGCCCGCCGACGGCGCTTCGGGCCGGGACTACGGGGCACGAGGCGTGTTCGACGAGAGGTCGCGCAACCGCAGCATGCAGCTGTGGGCGTCGCACCGTCACGGTGCCCTGGCTGCGGCCGTGGTCGGTGCCGCCGCGTTGACGGCTGCCGCGATGTCGCGGCGACGCCGGCTCTGACGTTCCGTCCCGAAGTAGATGTCCTGAGGCCCGCCACACCGGGCGGGGGCGGGCGTTTCAGCGGCTCGCGGGCGTTCTCGCCCGGTTGCTGCGGAAGCGGAACCACGTCCGGATGTCGCAGCGGTGTCAGGCCGGCCGGTGTCCGCGCGCGCCGAACACCTGCGTGGCCACCTCGTGGTGCAGGTTCTCGAGCTCGGAGAGCTGCTGCTGGGCGCGATCGAGCAGCGTGCGCAGGTGTTGCGCGTCGAGGCCTGGTTCCCGCTCGGCAGCCGCGAGGAGGGTGCGCCAACCGCGAGCCTTGCCCTGCACTGCCACGTTGAGGGCTTCCACCTCGATCAACGCGCTCAGCGGGGAGCGACGGAACACGCCGGCGTTCAGCTTGAACCGGGCCGCCTTTTCACCCAGCCACGCCGCGAACACCTTGTGGTGCGTCGTTTTCACGCCGACCGATGCCATGATCTCCCGCAGGCTTCGACGATCTGCGCGGACTTCCTCGGTCAGCGCCCTGATGCGCGCCGAGATGTCGGGTGTTCCTCCCCGATTGGCACGCGCCGCACGAGCGGCCAGCTCCACGCCCCCGGTGGCACCGGCGAGGTGGTCGTTGAGGTAGATCGCCAGCAGCTTCTGGTGCGAGACGTTCGCCGGTGGTGCGTCCATGTCCTGCTCCTTTCCGGCAGCTGTGGGCTTGAACTCGAAGAACGTGCTCTTGCTGCCACGAGCTGATGCGCTCGGCGCGGGTCGTGGGCGATGCGGTCATGACTTGGCGGTGCCCGGGGCGCTCATCCGGCGGTGGACCGCGGCCATCAGCCGTTCGGGCATCACCCGCGAGATCGCGACCTGCACCCGGTTGCTGCGCGAGCCGGCGACCACGGAGTCGCGACCCTTGACCATGGCGGCGTAGCCCTGACGTGCGACGGTCACGGCGCTGTCCTTGGGGCCGGCTCCGATCCTGGTGTCCCGCATCCGGGCACGGTCGAAGAACTCGGTGGCGGTCGGCCCGGGTAGCAGCGAGGTGACGGTCACGCCCGTTCCGCGCAGCTCCTCGCGCAACGCCTGCGCGAAGGACTGCACGAACGCCTTCGAGGCGTTGTAGACGGAGAGGAACGGCCCCGGTGCGGTGGCCGCGATCGAGGAGGTGAACAGCACCCGGCCGCGGTGTTGTTCGACCATTCCGGGAACGAGCAACTTCGCCAGGTGCACCGTGGAGCGCACGTTGAGGTCGACCACTCGCAATTGGTCGTCGAGGGTGGTTCCGCCTGCGAAGGACCCGCCGGTGCCGACCCCGGCGTTGAGCACGAGCACGTCGATCGGTCGCCCGGTCGCCGCGGCCCGCCCGGCGAGTTCTTCGACGCCGCCGCGCTCGGTGAGGTCGACCTGCACGGTCTCCACGCTCGCTCCGATCCGCTCCATCTCGCGCGCCGTGTCGTGCACCTGGGCGTTCTCCGCGGTCAGCAGGAGGTCGTGGCCGTCCTGGGCGAGGCACCGCGCCAGCTCCCGGCCGATGCCGGTCGATGCGCCGGTCACCAGGGCGAGCGGTGTGCGGGTGTCCACGTCTGTCCTCCCAGGGCGTTCGGCGAACGGGGGCCGTACTCGGATTGCCGTAGCCGGTGGGCCTCAAACACCTCGGAGGCCGATCGAGCGGAGTTCGGCAACCGGCGTGAAGCGCGCCGAGTTCGATCACCTGGTGATCGGCGCCCTGGAGTCCGCTGCGGTCTCACCTCGAACTCGCGTACGCCCCCGCTTCGGCGGGGGCGTTTTGCTACGCGGGCGGCACCTTACGTCTTCGGCTGGTGGTACTGGCGGGTGTACTCGTGCGGGATCTTGCCCGCGTGGTACTGCTTGTGGTTGTAGTGGGTCTTGTACCCGCGTCACTCGGCCGCTGTCGGGCGCGCGAACTCAGTGCGGGCCGAATTGCGGACCGCCTCGAGTCTCGGCCGACGTCCCGGTGACAGGCTGGGAACGGGTTGCCGCCGGAACCGCGCCTGGCAATTGGGTCCGTCTTAGTTGACCTGCCGGGTGTGGCCCTCCCAGTAGGGCGCGCGCAGTTTGAACTTCTGCAGTTTGCCGGTGGCGGTGCGGGGGAGTTCGGTGCGGAACGCCACCGATGTGGGTGCTTTGTAGCCGGCGATCCGGTCCTTGCACCACTTGATCAGCTCGGCCTCGATCTCGGGAGTGCCCTCTGAGTCGGGAGTGAGCACCACGAGTGCCTTGATCGTCTCGCCCCACTTCTCGCTGGGAACGCCGATCACGCAGACTTCCGTGACCGCGGGGTGGGAGAACAGGGTGTCCTCGACCTCGATCGAGGAGACGTTCTCGCCGCCGGTGATGATGACGTCCTTCTTGCGGTCTGCGATCGTGAGGTAGCCGTCGTCGGTGAGGTGGCCGCCGTCGCCGGTGTGGAACCAGCCGCCGTCGAGTGCTTTCTCGGTCTCCTCCGGCTGCTGCCAGTAGCCTTCGAGCACCACGTTGGAGCGTGCCAGCACCTCACCGGCCCCCTCTTCGGACTGGTCGATGCTCAGTCGTACGCCGAGTGCCGGTGCGCCGGCTCGGGTGAGCTTCTGGGCACGCTCCTCGGGTTCGAGGTCGTCCCACTCGGAGCGGGTGCGGTTGACCGTCAGCAGCGGCGAGGTCTCGGTGAGGCCGTAGATCTGGATGAACTCCCAGCCCAGCTCCTCCTGCACCCGGACCACGGTCTTGGTCGGCGGGGGTGCCCCGGCCATGATGATCCGCACCCGGTCCCGGCCGGGGATCTCGCCCTCCCAGTCCTGGGCGGCGTCCAGGACCGCTGCCGCGACCGCTGGAGCTGCGCACATCACTGTGACGCCGTGGTCGCGGACCCGGCGCAGGATCTCGGCTCCGTCGATCTTGCGCAGGATGATGTGCTGCCCGCCGACTCCGGTCATGGCGAAGGGCATGCCCCAGCCGTTGGCGTGGAACTGCGGGAGCGTGTGGAGGTAGACATCGCGGTCGCTGATCTGGGTGTGCAGCCCGAAGGTGAGCGCGTTGACCCAGATGTTTCGGTGCGTGATCTGCACGCCCTTGGGGCGCGCCGTGGTGCCGGAGGTGTAGTTGATCGTGGCGGTCGCCTGCTCGTCCGGTTCCCAGGCCTGGGGTTCGGATCCCGGTGGCGCGTAGAGCGCGTCGTCGTCGCCGAGCACGAACTTGTGCTCGCAGCTGACACCCGCCAGCGCCTCATCGAGCTCCGGGTCGACGTAGAGCACCCGTGCGCCGGAGTGCTCGACGATGTACTGCACCTCGTCGGGCCGCAGCCGGAAGTTGACCGGGACGAGCACCCGTCCCCATCCGCTGACCCCGAAGAACGACGTGAGCAGCCGCGCACTGTTGTGGCTGACGATCGCCACCCGGTCGCCGACGCCGATGCCGAGCTGGTCGAGTTTCGCTGCCTGGCGACGCGCCAGTTCCCCCACCTGCGCGTAGGTCAGCTCGCCCTGGCTCACCGCCGGCTGCATCGGCTCGTCGATGACGCCTACTCGGTCGCCGTACACCTGGACCGCACGGTCGATGAAGTCGCTGACGCTGAACGGGACGAACATGGCGGGATCATCTCCTCGGGGACGTGGCCTCGGCGCCGGAAGAAGCGCCGAGCCCGGTATCGCCGGTGTTGCGCAGCAGCTAGCGGAGTGGGTTGGCGCTCAAGCTCTCGGTCACGAGGAGAACTACCACGGCGTGCGGATCGATGCCTAGAGCGAGGCGACGGTTCTGAGCGGCGATGGTGACCTCGTCGGTCCCTAACATGACGGACCCTGCGACCCGGGACGCCTGCTCCTCTATCTCGATCGGATGTGACCTCGAAGCATGAGCCGCCCTTACCACCGCCGTTGCCGGTCGTACCGTCCCGCCTTGTCCGGTAGCCGCGAGCTCCAGCCGCAAACGGAAGATCGACCCCCAGTTCTGGCGGTCACGTCCTCAGCGTAGTCATCGCCCAGGGCTGAGAGTCGACCAGTCAGGCTGGATCAGTTCGCCATAGTGTGGTCCGTTTAGTCCGAAGTGGTGGCCATGCTCGGAGCGAGGCTTCGGCGCGCCCTCATCGGGGAATCCTCTGGTCGTAACAGGGTTCTGCACAGGTGTGCGCACGATGAGGACTAGGGGAGACGCGGTGGATCTGGTGCGGGAGACACAGCGGTCGTTGTATGCAACGGTTGGCGCGACAGCGTGGGTGGTGGACGCCCTGCGTGGTGCACCCGGCTGGGTCGGGCATGCGTGGCGAGAACGGAATCAGGTGATGCAGCGGCTCGGCAGTGCGTTCGACGATCTGTCGGAGCGCGGCCAGGCCATTGTGGGCGGGGCACAGCAGGAGCTCGAAGACGGGGTAGACGAGGCGGACCAGGCCGTGCGCCGCGCGGGCCGTGAGGTGGACCAGGCCGCCCGCCGCATCCCCGGAGCTGCCGAGGCAGAAGGGGCGGTCGTGGGGGCGTTCATCGGCGAAGAGGACCTGCCGATTTCGCACTACGACAAGCTCACGGCGGACGAGATCGTGCACAAGTTGCACAGTTTGTCGCAGTTCGAACTGCGCAAGGTCCGCGGCTACGAAACGCGGCACCACGCGCGTGCGACGGTCATCGGGCGCATCGACAAGCTGTGCGAGGACCAGCCCTGGCCGGGCTACGACGAGATGAACTTGGACGAGATCCTTCCGAAGGTGCGGGAGTTGCCCGCTGAGGAGCAGACGAAGCTGGTCAGCTACGAGCGTCGGCACAAGAATCGCCGAACGATCGTCGACGCCTTCAGCCACACCTGACACGTTCTGAGCTCCGCTCGACCGACGCCAACGGTGCGCGCTGTTGAGGACGGCCGCGACCGCCTCCGCGAGTCGTCGCTCAGCGCGTTGCGGGGTGCAGGTAGAACTCGAATCGCGATGTCGATCAGTTCCGTCCGGCGCCTGACGTCCTCACCGCAGTCCGGGTCGGCGCCATCATCCGCGACCGCCGAGGCCGCGTCTGGTCTACGACGACCAAGCATGCCTGGAGTCCATCGCGGGCCCGAGGTCGTCCTAGCGGGGGTCCTTGCGCATGCACCACGTGTGGGGTCCGTTGCCGGGGAGCAGGACCTCGGCCGTGACCTCGAAGCCAAGACGCTCGTAGAACTTGACGTTCCGCTCGCTGGAAGTCTCCAGGTATGCCGGGTACCCGGCGTGAGCGGCCGCCTCAATGCCAGGCAGGAGCACCGCGCTGCCCAGACCCTGGCCTTGGGCCTCAGGGGTGACTCCTACCGTGTCGAGGAACCAAGCTGGCTCCTGCGGCCGGTACGGAGCGACAGCCTGCTCCGCGGACTCGTAGGCAACGGCCCGGTCACCGGCGAGGTCGCCGAGCAGCGGGCCAACCTCAGCAAAGGCGGGCGACGGGTCCTGTTCAGGGGTGGTCCAGACGGCGACAGCGCGGCCCGCGTCGGCGACCCACACGCGGCCGTACACCATTCCGATGCGGGTCAGGCAGAGTTGCTGGAAACGCCGAATCCGCTCCTCGTGGTCGTCTTCGGCGACCACGTGCCGGGTGTAGGGGTAGTCGGCGAAAGCCCGGGCAAGGGTCTCCACGGCGGTGGGGATGTCGGCGTCGGTGATGGGGCGTACCGCAGAGGTGTCTTGGTGGTGCGTCACGCCTGTTGAACGATCTCGCCGAGAGGCGAGTTCCCAGTCTGCGACCCCGTCCGTCAGTAGTTCCGGCTGTGATCGTGGGCTTGTCGGGGCGGGGCTTCGTCGATGGCGTTGGACTGACAGGCCTTGGGAAACCATCCTCGCGGTTGAACCCTCCTGCCCCGGGCAAGTCCCGGGGTGCTGTGCGTGACTGGTGTGCCCGCAGTGCCGGGCCTCGCGCCGCATGCAAGCCTGGAGCAGGCCTGATTGCGCCACGCGGTGGGTGAGCATTGCGCATCATCCGCGGCGAGATGACCTTGGCCCGCGTCCGCGAGGGCCTCACCAACCGACACTGTTGGCTACCGGCCTAAGCGAGCCTTTCCCGGGAACCCGGGGTCTTCGGGAACGGTGATGCGGATCCGTTTTCACGGGTCTTTCGCGTCGGTCGAAGGCTTGCACCTTGCTGAAGGTCACTGTCAACGACGCCGGTCGGCACGCCCGGTTCCGTGTGAGGTTGTGCCCACCGCGAGATCGCCCAGGAGATCTCCAGTGTCGCCGGTCACGACAGGCTCGCGATGATGTCGGCGACGGTCTGCGGCTGCGACACGAACGGGTGGTGGCCCGCCTTCACCTCGATGACGTTGTCCGCGCGGCGGGAGAATTCGCGTTGCGCCGCCGCCGGGGTGCTCAGGTCCTCGGTGCACACCACGTAGGTCGTGGGCAGGTCGTGCCACGCCGCCGCCCGTACGGGCTGGTGGGTTACGGCCAGCGTCTGCCGGGCCAGGAGGGAGGCTGCGTCGCGGGCGATGTCCGGGGGGCAGTCCTGGACGAACGTCTCGGCGAACAGCTCGGGCCTGGCGCGGAACGTGCCGCCGTCGCCGTCAGGGTCGAAGTCCAGGAACGGTGGCGGCGCGTCGGCGCCGAACGTCGACAGCGCCTCGCAGGGCTCGGGCAGGTAGCTCGACACGAACACCAGGTGACGCACCGCCTCGACGCCCACGGCCGCCTCGGTGGCGACAATGCCGCCGTAGCTGTGCGCCACGACCACGATTGGCTCGTCCCCCTCGGTCAGGGCAGCGCGCACTGCGGCGACGTCCTCGGGCAGTCCGGGACCCTGCGGTGCGGCCGGCCGGTCGCCCTCGCCGCAGCTCGGCAGCGCCGGGGCAACGCTGCTGATGCCGCGCTCCTGCAGGGCCGCGGAGGCCTGGTGCCACCACCAAGACCCGTCACGGACGCACGCCCCGTGCACAAACACAACACGCATCTCCTCCTCCTTGATCTGGGTGTCCCGAGCGCCTCGACAGCCCGCCTGTTCACCGAGGTAGGGAGCCCCAATCTGCTTGTCAACGGACCAAGTGGGTTGTTGGCTGGAACGGTCCGCGGGGGTCACGACGAGTGGCGCCTGAACGCGAGCCCGCCACACCTCCAACGGCTTGGCGATGTCGCGATGAGTTCGGTCGCCTTTGCCAGTCTGTACGTGTGTCATGCGATCCCATGATCGCAACGAGACCCACAACTACTACTTTCGGAGAAGCTGTTGTCCGACACCACCTGCCACATGTCGATCTCGCTCGACGGCTTCGTCGCCGGACCCGAGCAGAGCCGGGACGATCCGCTGGGCAAGCGCGGCCACGAGCTGCACGGCTGGCACATCGGCGACCCGCGCGCGACCGAAGCCGACAAGACGGCCAACAGTTGGCTCATGCGCCCGCGTGGCGCCTACGTCATGGGCCGAAACATGTTCGGGCCGATCCGAGGTGAGTGGAACGAGACCTGGAACGGCTGGTGGGGTTCCGAACCTCCCTACCACGCCCCGGTCTTCGTGCTCACTCACTTCGCCCACGAACCGATCGAGATGGAGGGCGGGACCACCTTCCACTTCGTCACCGAGGGCTTCGACGCCGCTTACGCGCAGGCGCTCGACACCGCCGACGGCAAGGGTGTGGACATCGCCGGTGGCGCTTCGACCGTTCGACAGGCACTCAACGCCGACGTGATCGACGAACTCACCCTCGACATCGCACCCGTCCTGCTCGGCAGCGGCGAGCGCATGTTCGACGGTGTCGAGAACTTCGGTTTCGAGCCCGTCGAGGTGCTCCACTCCCCGCTGACCACTCACATCCGCTACCGCAAACGCGACGAGGCCGGCTGAGCGGCAACTGACGGCGAAGGTGGTACGACCCGCCTGCCTGCAACGCTGCGCTGCGTCCCAACTCGGTGCTGGGGAGGATGATCGAGGACAACTTCGCACTGCTGGGACTTCCGTCTGCATGTCGTTGAAGTCCATGGCCGGCGCGAGTTCGATGTGGGCTCCGACGGCTTCGAAGAATTGCCGCCCGGTCGACGGTGAGCGACCATGGTTTCTGAAGGGGAGCGTCGGCTTCTGGAGGGTGGACGGTGCCTATCACTGAATCTCCTGCGTCTGCTGGAGCCGGTGTGTCGGTCCGTCCGCTCCAGGAGGGTGACCTCGACGCTGCCGATTTCGTCATGCGCACCGCGTTTGGCACATTCCTCGGCGTTCCAGAACCGGTCACGGTGTTCGGTGACGTGGAGTATGTCCAGCCTCGTTTCACCGCCGCTCCGGACTGGGCGTTCGCGGCGGAACGCGACGGGGAGATCGTCGGTTCCAACTTCGTCACCCGTTGGGGGAGCTTCGGGTTCTTCGGTCCCATCACGGTCCGACCGGACTTGTGGGGGCAGGGGATCGCCAGTCTCCTCATGCGGCCTGTCATGGACCTCTTCGAGAGGTGGCAGGTACGCCAAGCTGGCCTGTTCACCTTTCCGCAGAGCCCGCAGCACATCGGCCTCTACCAGAAGTTCGGGTTCTGGCCGCAGTACCTGACGCCGCTGATGGACAAACCGGTTTCGCCCGTCATCGAGTCCCACGGATACACGACGTACTCCGAGACCCCGGAAGCCGAGCGCGATGGCGTTGTGCGCGGATGCTTCGAGGTGACCGACGCCATTTTCGACGGTCTCGACGTGGCGCACGAGATCAGGTCCACGCACGCCCAGGGGCTCGGCGATACCGTGCTCGTGCACGGAGACGGGGAACTTCTCGGGTTCGCGGTGTGCCACTGCGGCGCGGGTGAAGCTGGTAGCGGGGCGTGCTTCATCAAGTTCGGGGCAGTGCGGCCGGGAGCGGACGCACCGGAGGTCTTCGAGCGGCTGCTTGACGCCTGCGAGGACCTGGCGGGTAAGCGCGGACTCGAACGAATGGTCGCCGGTGCCAACGCGGCTCGTCACGACGCCTGCCGACGATTGCTCGCGCGTGGTTACCGCACGTGGCTCGAGGGCGTGATCATGCAGAAACCGGACGAACCAGGGTACTGCAGGCCCGACACCTATGTCATCGACGACCTTCGCTGACGAGCCCCCGTGGCCCGTTTCCAGCGGAATCGGGAACCGGACGCGCAATCGAAACCGGTACGGCGGGCGCCGCCCGAACCCGACGTCCCACCAGCCACACGCGCACCGTCCTCGCAGGTCAGAGGGCATGCGCGAGGTGGATGCTCTGCGTCGCTCGCGAGTTGGATCTCCAGCGAAATGTCGGGTAGATCGACGACGTAGGAGTCGCCGCTGATCTCGGGCGCGACGGACGCAGCGCTGCGCTGGTCGACGAGGTGCACGGCGGTGCCGGCCGCGGCCAGCGCCTCAGCGCAGGCCTTGCCGATTCCACCCGCGGCGCCGGTGACGAGAGCTGCCTTGCCCTCCAGCCGCTCGCGCGTTCGCCGCGGTGTTGTGCGGGTCACTGGTGGTCATGACGGACAAGGTAGGACGCCTGTCCGAGGGATGACATGTGGTGTCAACACGCAAACATCACGGGATCCATGTGCGCGTGCCACATGAACGCGCACAACAGGGTGCACGCGCATTCGGCCTGTTTCAGCGCTGATCCGATGCGGGTGCTCGCCTTCGCAGGCGAAGACCCAGCGCCGAGGCGGCGAGGAACACCACCCCCACCAGCAGCACCACGACCGGCCCGCCGAGCGCACCACCCGTCCAGTCCCAAACCGCTTCGGGCACCGCCACTGTCACGGCGAGCACGCCCAGCGCCAGCAACACCACGGCCCGCTCGACCAGGTAGCCGCCGAAGCAGAGCAACCCGATCAACAGGGTCAACCCGTAACCCACCCACGACGGGCCCAGGCCCACCGCGTACTGCGCCCCGGCCAGAGCGATCAGCACGCCCGCCCCGAGGACCGGGCGGCGGTGACGCACCACGCCAAGAACAGCGAGTGCGGTCCACAGGGTGCCCAGTGCCACCAAGCCCGTCGTGTGGGCCGGTGACGAGCTGTCGAACCATTCGGCAACCGCGGCCGCCACCACGCCGACGCTGAACCCGACGGCCACCAGCAGAACGGGAAGTCCGCCCACCACAACGTATCCGAGCAAGGCGACGAGCAAACCGGTGACCGAGGCCGCCAACGACTCGAGCACGTCAACCCCGCTTGCGACGGCGAGCGCAGCCGTGCAGGAAGCCAAGGCGACCAGAGCGGACACGATCCGGCTGCGCGCAGACGGTTCCGCTTCGCCGAACGCTCGCAGAGCACGCGGCCCGCCGACCATGACCAGTCCGGCGCCAACCAAGGCGAGGGTCGCGGCGACCAGCAGGCCAACGCGCGCGGGGACTGCCAGGTCTTCCCAGTACATCCCCACCAGCAGAACGGCACCACCGAGGACCAGCGCACCGCCGATGTAACCGAGCACCTCCCACACGGCGGTGCGCGAGCCCCAGGCCGCACCCCGCTCGCGGTCGAGCTCGTCGAGGACGGCTGCGACCTGCTCACGGGAGAGCACGCCCTGTTCGCCCAACCGTTCCAGGCGTGCGCGTTGCTCCGAGGAAAGACGCTGCGAGTTGCTCATCGACGGCATTACAGCATCACCGCAGCCACATGTCCTTAGGTGCTTCTACTCAAATACCTCACCCAGGCGACCACAGAGCTCCCCAGGCGACGGCTGCGTCCAAACGAGGTCTGCAACTACCCGTACCACCGGCCCTGCAGAAGGCCTGGCAGTCACGCCGTTGCCCGTGCGCGTGGCACGACGGCGTGACGAGAAAGGCTGGTGGGTTGCGTGCCCGCTTGGGTGAGGCCGTTCGAGAGTGCCACGGAGTAGCAGCGGAGAGCTCGTCCCCGCCGAGCTGCACAGCGCACATCGCGTCATTGGAAGACGCCTGAACGTCTTGAGGGGAACCGCAGCTCTCCCGGTTCTCAGTCGACCGGCATCCAGGTCATGTCGACGGAGACGACGTCGCTGACGGCGGCCATCCTGGTGAATCCGGGCAGGTCGGCGGCTTTGGCGTTGGCTGCTTCGGCCTGTTCGAGGCTGTCGTAGATCCAGACGTCGGTCCAGAGTCCGTCGTCGCCTTTGGCGATGACGGGGGCGCTGATGAAGCCTGGGATGGCTGCGGCGACGTCGGCCACGGCTCTTGGTCGGCTGGCGAGGAACTCCTCCTCCTGACCGTCATGGACGCGGATGTGGACGAACTCGACCAGGTGTTGCTTCATGTTGTCCTCCTAAAGGTCTGTCTGATTAGGACTGTGCAGGGGATCGATCCTCAAACGAGGTGACGGGTTCGATGGCCGTGAGCTGGCCGTGTACCTCACGGCTGGTGCGCATGCCACTCTCGATGGCGCCATCGATGAAGCCGGCCCAGCCGTTGGCGTAGTCAGAACCGGCGAGGAAGATGCGGCCTTCAGGGCGTTGCAGTTCGGCGAGGGATTCGGTGAGCTGGCCCGAGCGCTGCATGGGCCAGGTCTCGCCGGAGAGATCGTCGTCGACCCAGTCGTGGCTGGCGACATCGAGCACCTCGACGTCCGGCAGCCATTGCCGCAGCGCGTCCTGGACTGCGGTCGGGTCGCTGCCGTCGAGCTTGCGGCTGTCCGAGCCGAAGGCGACCACGATCGTCTCGCCGTTGTCGACGTGTTCGACTTGGCACAGGGTGAGTGGTCCGGAGCTGGGCGAGATCGCGACGAAGGGTTCGTACTCGCCGCGCAGCCGTGCCCAGACCTTCAGGCCCCGAGAGGTCTGCCCCTGCTGGGCGGCGCGGCGCTTGCCCTCGGCCAAGGGCGGTTCGAAGGTGACGGAGTCCAGTACGTTGAGCGGCAGGGTGACCACCACAGCGCCCGCGGTCAGGTGTGAGCCGTCGTCGAGCGCGAGGCGTGCCTCGGTGTCGTCCTGCTCAATGGAGGTCACGCGCGCGCCGGTGCGGATCTCAGCTCCGGAATCGGCGGCCATCGCCTCTGCGAGGCCACGGGTGCCGCCGACGATCTTGTAGGTGGCGCACGCCTCGAAGTTGAGCTGCCAGCTTCCTCCGGTGAGCGCCACCCAGCGCAGGGCTTGCGCGTAGCCGCCGTTCTCGGTGGGGCCGTTGAAGTTCGTCGCCCACATGCCCTCGACGGCGTCGAACTCCTCGGGGGTGAGGTCGAGCTGTTCGAGCTTGGTCCGGATGCTGAGCTTGTCGATCTCGGCGAGCCGGTCGCCGCCCTGAAGCGGCTGGTACGGGTGCGGGAAGTGCTCGAGGGCCTGCGCGGTGCTGCCGGTCATGCCGCGGTCGATGAGGCCGAGCAGGTCCTCGGCGGTGCCGCTGCGACGCTCGCCGCCGCTGATCCAGTAGCCGTGGACGGGGATGGGGGAGGGTGTGGTGTCGAAGCCGTACCGGGTCATCTCAGCCCACACGTGTGGCTGGACCCAGTGCACCCAGGTTCCGCCCATCTCCAGGTCCCGGCCGAACCGGATGTCGGTCCAAGTTCGGCCGCCGATGCGGTCGCGGGCCTCCAGGACCAGCACCCGGTGGCCCTGCCGCCGCAGCTCGCGCGCGGCGGTGAGGCCGGCGAAGCCGGCACCTACGACGATGACGTCGGCGTCCTGCGTGGGGGACATGGTTCTCCTCGGTGACGTGGATGAGGTCAGGCGTTCGGCAGTCGTGTTCCCGTTTCGGCTGCAGGGTTGGCGGAGGCTGGGGCAGGTGGTTGGTCCTCACCGCGGTTTCTGCCGATGGCCACTCCGATGAGCAGCACGGTGGGGACGGTGAGGATGAGCGATATCGCGGTGGCCGGTGCGCCGCCGGTGAGCAGGTCGAAGTTGGCCAGCACGAGAGTGGCGAGTCCAGTCATGAGGACTGCGGCCAGCACCGGGGCGATGAGGGTGTGCCACAGGCGAGTGTCCAGCTGGGTTCGGCGGAAGAAGACCACGACCGAGACAGAGGTCAGGAAGTAGAGAACGAGCAGTCCGAGGATCGCCACACCGCTGCCCCAGGAGAACAGGGTGAGCACAGGGTCGAGTCCGAGGACGGCGAACGGCAGGACCGCCAGCAGGGCGAGCGCGGTCTGCAGGCCGCTGGCCACGAACGGCGCGCCCTGACGGTTAGTCCGTGAGATGACCGAGGGCAGTGCCCCGGTTCTCCCGAGCGAGTGCACGTAGCGGTTGGAAGCGTTGTGGAAGGCGAGGATTCCGGCCAGCAGCGAGGTCGCCATCAGCACACCGGCAGCGGTTCCCGCCCAGCCGCCGAGCGCTTGCGTCACCGAGGAGAAGACCAGTGTTGTGCTGTCTTCGCTCGCGAGCGCTTGACCGGCTTGCTCGACGATGCGGCTGGGGCCGTAGGAGCTGACCACCATCCAGGACACGAAGGCGAAGAACAGGGCGATGATGCCAACGGAGAGGTAGGTGGCCCGGGGGACGGTGCGGGCTGGGTCCTTGGCTTCGGCGGAATAGATCGCGGTGGACTCGAAGCCGAACATCGACGCGATCGCGAAGGTCAGGGCGACGCCGGGCGCACCGGTCAGCAGAGCCGTGGGCGAGAAGCTGGCGGCCGGGGCCAGTCCTTCGGGGCCGCCGCCGGCAACCAGGGTGACCAGGGCGAAGGCGAGCAGGATCGCCATCTCCGCGCCGACCAGCACGGCGAGGAACCGGGCGCCGAGGTCGATGTTGAGCGATCCGAGCAGCTGCACCAGCAGCATCGTGACCACTGCGCACGCCCACCACGGTGGGGCGATGTGCAGGTAGATCTCGGCCAAGCCGGAGACGGCTGCGCCGTAGAGCCCGTACATGCAGGCTTGCACGGTGTTGTAGGCCCACAGGGCCAGCAGCGCCGAGCCGGTGCCGAGCCTAGGGCCGAGGGCGCGACCGATGTAGGCGTAGAAGGCGCCGCCGGCGGTGATGTGGCGGCTCATGGCGATGAAACCGACCGCGAAGAGCGTGGTGATCAGACCGACCACCAGGTAGGCGGCCGGGGCGCCGGCACCGTTTCCCAGGCCGACGGCCAGCGGTAGCGCGCCGCCGATGCCGGTCAGCGGGGCCTGGGCGGAGAGGACGAAGAACAGGACGCCGGCGACGCCGATCGCGCCACGGCGCAATTCGCGGTTTCGCTCATCGCTCGCGGTGGGCGCGGCCTCGTTGCCGCGCACGGGCTGGGACATGGTGGCTCCGCAGAGGTATGTCCGTATCCGGACAGGTCGTTGAGGGTCGCTGGAACGAACACCCCGTGCTGAAAGGTGCCGGGGTGGTGAAGATCGCCAAATTATCCAGATGGACAGTTGTGACCGGTAGCACAGAGCATGCACCCGAGGGTGCAAACTGGTCAAGTGGACAATTCGAGTCATCTCCGGAGAGACTGGGCTGGGGGGTGATCACCGCGGACGGAAGGATGGGCCAAGCGCGGGATCGACCTTGGCCATGCCGGTGATCGGTGGACCGGAGGTTGTGGAGGGTGGGGACGATGACGAATGACAGGACCGCACGCTCCGGACGGGGTTACGGCAAGGGGCGGAACGCGCTCTTGGAGGCGGCGGTGCAGGTTGTGGCCCGTCGGGGACTGCGGAACCTGACCTATCGCGCTGTCGCCGAAGAGGCCGGCGTCGCGCACGGGCTTGTCGTCCACCACTTCGGGACCCGCGACGCGCTCTTGGCGGCAGCACTGGAGTTCTCGCTGGCCAACAGCGTTGGTGCGATGAGCACCAAACCCGGTAGTGGCGACATGGATGCCCTGTTTGGCGGGTTGGTCGACTTCGTTGTGGCCAATCCCGACGACCAGGCGTTCCAGTACGAGCTGATACTCGAAGCGCGCCGACGGCCGGAGTTCAAGCCGCAGGTCGAGCGACTCTATGCTGCTTATCGGGCGGAGCTCTTCACAGAGCTCGAGGCGGCGGGGGTCGCCCCCGACGACGCCCTCGTCCACCTCATTTTCGCGGCCCTCGACGGGGTGGTCTTCCAGTTGCTGTGCCTCGGCGACCGCGAGGCCGCGCTTGCCGGGCTCGAAAGGCTGCGCGAACTGCTACGCGCCCTCGGCTAGCTCTCGTCGCAGAGTCGCCATTGTGGAGAGACTTGGTCAAAAACCCCAGGTCAAAGGCTTGACCTGGGGTGCAAAGTGTCCGAGGGGGCCTTGCGCACTATTCACCGCCTTCTGCTTCCTGAAGCAGGTTGAAGCAGAAGGTTTTCGCCGTCCCGTCCGTCCCGGCGCGAGTCCACCTGGGACACCTTGGTGGGACACGCAGGGCTGCACTATGTACTGCGGAAACGGGGCGCAGAGGCGGGTGCTGCGGGGTGTCCCAGCGCGTCCCCTAGTCGGCTCTGGCCGCAATTCAACAGGCCGCAGACGTCGGCCGCGTCCGTCTCCCGCAGGGGTCGCATGGCAAACCTGCCGCAGTGTCACGGCCTCTTGAGGTTTGAGAATCACGATAGTTTCAGTGCGGCAACTACGTGGCTGCCGCGCAGTGCTCTGCCGAAGCAGCGCATGTCAGAAAGGAAGCGCGCGAGTCTGACCTCTGGGCATGCGCCACGACGCGCCACGCCTTGATCAGCATCGAGACTAAACCTCATCCCCTGGTCCGGAATCGCTCTCGGCAAGCACAGCTGGTCGGCGGCAATCCGATCGGTGAGCGTGGCGATGGCGACGGTCGCTACCCGGCTGCCGCCGTCCTCGTTACCCGCAGCGGCCTCGACCAACTCGTGTGCGATGTCGTGCGAGCAGATCGTTGATCTGGCTTCGTAGGAGCGCGGAAGCGGACGACAACATCGCACGTTCCGCCTAAGCGCACGGACGGGTCAGGCCATCGGCGCCAGCAACCCGGGCGCTATCAGCAGGACCACGCCCGCACCGATCAACACGGCACCGAGCGCGGAGCTGACGATCTCCGCGCGGGGGAGGACCTTCTCCATCGCGATCACCGCGGCGAGAACGGCCATCCACAGCAGGTTCATCGCACCGACGGCGAGCAGGACCACCATCAGCGCCCAGCAGCAGCCGAGGCAGTATCCGCCGTGGTGCACGCCGACCCGCAGCGCTCCCAGCCCCAGCCTGCCGCGGACCACCGTGTCGCCGTGCTTGACCACGAGTGCCAGCGGCGATCGGCAGCGGACCAAGCACCAGCGCTTCAACGGGCTGAATTCGTACGCTCCCGCCACCAGGAGGACGACCGCCCCGACCCGCACCGACGTCCCGCTGTGGTCGATCGCGTCGAACCCGCGCAGGATCGCCCACGCGGCAACGCCCGCGGCGGTCCAGACGAGCAGGTACCCGAGGGTCAGGGACGGCAGGACTCCGCGTTTCCGCCGCGCTCGCACCAGCCTGGACACCCCGATCGTGAATGGCGTGATCGCCGGCAACATCATCGCGGCCATCATCACGACCCAGACAGCGAGGAACAGGGCGAAGGGCGCCGGCCCGCCCGACATCTCAGCTTGCCCCGTGCCGGTGAGCAGGCCCATCCGCATCTCGGGCATGCCGAGGACTGCGCTCAGCAGCCAGGAAATTCCGGCCAGCGCCAGCAGAACCGCAGCTAGCGCCACCTCCACCCCGGACCAGGATCGCAGCGAAGGGATGCCGCGGGCCTGCACCGTGCGGGTCATGCCGCGTCCGGTCCGGTCCAGTCGAAGGGGATGTACTTGCTGGAGTAGCCCGAGCGGTCCCAACTGAAGCCGAACGCGTCGGCCCGGTCGGCGGTGGCCTTGCCCCAGACGGCGGCTCCGTGCCCTGGCCCGACTTCGGAGCCCGGCAGGTTGTGCACCTGCACGCGTGCGCCTTCGGGACTGGCGGGGCCGGTCAGCGCTTCGACGGTCGCCTCTGCCTTGCCGGGAATGCGGACGCTCCAGGTGGCCAGATCATCGGCGATGGAGGCTTCGATCTGGCTGTACTCCATGCCGACGATCTCGGGTCCGAAGAGCTCGCCGAACTGCTTCGGCCAGCCTCCTGCCTCTCCGCCGAAGATCTTCTGCAGTGCCGCGCGCTGCGATTCGTCCGCTCGCTCGTCTATGAAGAGGGCGGCACGGGCGTCGCTGTGCTCACCGCTCCACACGTTGCCGACGAACGAGGCGAGCATCGCGACGTTGAGCCCGTCCAGGGCGGTGTCTCCGTAGTTGCCCTCGCGGATGTGCCACAGCAGGACGCCGTTGCAGTCGCCGTAGGTCGGCGGCTGCGCGAAGGAACACGGGCACGGAATCGCGCACTTGCACGCGTCGAACCAGCCCCCGGCGAGGTGCCACTGCGGAGTGCTTCGAATGGTCATGTCGACCTCCACACCATCGCGGACGCAGACCTCACAGTCGAGTGTCGGCGCGCTTCGCGGCAGGAAACACGGTCGAAAGACCCTATGCATCCGCTTCCTGCGGCGCCCCGGAGGACGGCGTGGCGAGCAGTCGGAGGGGGCCGCCGACGGCACGGGCGCGTGCAGGTCGAACCGCGGCTGGCGACGAGAACGCCCCGCCTCGCTGGTGTGTGCAACGGTCTAGGAACGTGTGTGCGCAAGTGGTGATGTCGGCAAGGACAATGTCGGTGTCAGCAACGAGTGCGTCGTGAGCTCATCGTAGGGAGGTGGAACGCACAGCCCGCGCAGAGAAGGCCGCCTCACCGGAATCGACGGCACGACGTGGGATGGTAGAGACGCTGGTGGTCTCGGGCAGCTTGGCGCTGGCGTATCGGCGCGCCCCCGAGGCCAGTGCCGCGTGTCATGGGGTCGTGTTCTGGCCGGGTGACTCAACTTGTCTACTGTGACATGTCGTTTCCCGGTTCACCCGTCAGGCGTTGGGAAGGGCGGACGGGTCAGTCGTCTTCCGCGGCCCGGTGCGGCCCACAGGCGGAGCGTTCCGGCGTCGTGTTCTAGGTAGACCGGGTTACGGGTGACGACGTGACCGGAAGCCGACGGGGCGCCATAGCCCTCAGGCGGCCTTGGTGTTCTCCAGGCGCTGGTACACCTTGTTGCGGGTGCCCAGGACGTTCGATCCGAACAGGGCGGCGAGCAAGGAGCCCGCGAGGACCGGGGTTTTGACACGGTCGAGGTCACTGGTTCCATCCCAGCATTTCGCGCACCACCACTTTTCGCAGGTCAGTAGCATGATCCGTGATCCTTTGTAAGCAGCGCACCGGGCTGATCGGGCTCGGCGTCGTAGCGCCCCAGTGGGCCAGCGTCCTGCGCCACAACTCGGCCCGCGGCTCTTGAGTCGCGCCCAGCAGGAAGGCCACCGCGCAAACACCGAAAGCACTCGGCCAATCACGCCCCGAGAGCGTCGCATGCACGGCAGGATGGCAGCAGCCGATGAACGGAGTGGGCGAGGTATGAACGAAGCTGCGAGCCCGGATGGGGACACGAGCAACGTGTTCGCCGGATCAGCCGACACTGTCGTGCAGGCCAGGAACATCCACGGCGACGTGCACGTCTACCGACACGAGCACGCCACGTTGCCGGTCGCACGCCAACTGCCGCCGAGCGCACAGCATTTCGTCAACAGGGTCGCCGAACTCACCGAACTCGACCCGATGAGCGCCGGGCAGGTCCTCGACGGATTCCTGCGCGCGCTGGGCACTCCCCCTGACCGGATCCCGACCGAGTTGGAGGCACAGGCTGGGCTGTTCCGGTCGCTGCTGGAGGGCCGCCAGGCGCTCATCATGCTGGACAACGCGCGTTCCACCGAGCAGGTCAGGCCGCTCCTGCCGGGTTCGGACGGATGCCGGGTGGTGGTCACCAGCCGCGGCATGCTATCCGGGCTGGTCGCGAGCCAGGGCGCATCGCGACTCGGGTTGCGCATGCTCCTGCCGGACGAGGCCGTGGAGCTGCTGCGGCAGGTCATCGGCGCCGACCGGGCTGACGCCGAGCAGGACGCGGCTCGCGGCTTGGCCCGCCGCTGTGGATACCTGCCCCTGGCCTTACGCGTCGCCGCCGGACGCGCGGTGGCGAGCGACTTCCTGACCCTGGCGGACCTCAACGACGAACTCGACGAGGAGCACGGTCGGCTCGATGCCCTGACCACGGAGGCTGCCGGCGTTGGAGATCGTGGACTTCCAGGATCAGCGACTGGAACATCTCGATCGTGGACACGATCGCGGACAACGCCTCGTCCGGGGCGTCATCCTGGGCAGCCGCCCCGTGGCGCTGGCCGATGTGGACCTTCGTCTGGTCGGGTGCGCGCTGCACCGCAACGGCGAGATGGTCGAGACCGGCGCTGGGGAGCGGTTCTCGGTTCTCCGTTGAACTCGCTGGTCTGGCTGGCGAACACGGTCGGACCGCGCGGCGTGGCGTGGAACCCGGTCACGTCGTGTTGCCCGGTTCGATGACCAAGGCGATCCCGATGGCGCCTGTGGAGACACGGTGGTCAGCACGATCGCTGGGCTGGGAACCGCCACCGCCGTCCTGGGTGCGAAGGAGGAGCAGGTCGCATGAGCACTACCGAGCGCCAATGGTCCGTGGCAAGCGTGGTCGGCGCCCTTCTCGACGCTGAGAGCACCGCGACTGCGCTCGGTTCGATCGAGGCTGAGTGGGAGGGGTTGGATCACCGCGTGATCAGGAAGGAGTGGCTGGTGCAGGGGTGTGCGCAGCACATCGCGTAGCGACGCCGAAGGCGTCTTTGCGGCAGCCGGTCCGTCCTGATCGGCTCCGCCTCAGATCGATGAACCCACACCCACGACCTCCCCGCATCAACACCAGTTCCCATCCCCTGCAGACCCCAGGGGCAGCCCGCCTGTGACGCTGTCGGTGCCGGTGGTTGCTACTCGGCTCGTGCCGATGAGAGTTGACGTTGAAGGAAGGTGCGGTAGCTGGAAGGGGTCACGTTGCGGCGGCCCACAGTCATCGAGTGCTGGGTGAGCTCGCGGCGGCGGGCTTCGTTGAGCAAGGCACGGGCGTAACGCCGCATTTGCGGTTCACCGGCGCGAGCACGGGACAGGACCTGGTGGGCGAGGGGCCGCAGCTGACGTCGGCAACGCCGCGATCTGACAAATCGACGATCTTCGCCTCGGTGCTCTTCACCGCGCTCGCGCTGGGCGGCCTGCTGGTGATGGTCGGGAGCGGCCCGCGCACGCATCGCTTCGCCGTCGACGAGCGCGGACTGTGGTGGCGAGCCGGTCGCAACTCCCATCTGATCGCGTGGGAGGAGTTGTGTGCCGTGCGCGGCCAAGAACCACGTCAGCCGGTCAAGGGCGACCCGAACTCGAAGGCGACGCTGCCGGCCTTGGTGTTCACGCGACCGTCGCTTCGTAACCGGCACAAGGCGCTGCTGCAACAGCTGCCCACTGCCGCTCAGCAAGTGCAGCTGCGACTGCCGAATGACGCGGTCCGGCAGTTGACCCGGGAGATCGCCAGAGTCCGGCCGGATCTGCTCCGCTGATCGACGATCGCGCCCGGCCCGAGCATCCCGCGCTCATCACCGTCCGCGTTCGCCTGATCACGCAGCGCTAGCGATCGCCCCGCGCAATCGTTTGCCGTTGGCACTGGCCGAAACCCACTGCCCTGGACGGGACTTCCGGCCTATGACGCCGTGCTTGCCAGCGCTGTTCACTGACAGCACAGCACGGCGACCGTCGTGGTGATGCCGGGCCGGAACTCCAGCGATGAAGGGTGCTTCATGACCACCACACCACGGGATCGAGCAGCGCAGCAGCGGAGGCGGACCGGCTGGATCATGATCACCGCCTACGCCCGCGGGTCCTTCCCCGCGCCCGAACCCAGCAGCGTCGACGATCCGGTTCTGCGGGAGGCGTCCAGGAACGCGGTCTTCTGGCTCGGGCTCAACCTCGCGCTGGGCAAGAGCGACGCAGAAGCCCGCGAGAACGCCTACTTCGCCGCGCTTCGCTCAGCGCAGGACACCACGTCGAGCTCCCCCACGCGCCTGTGACGCGGGTTCTGCGGACGGCCGGGCGGTCCCGTTTTCGGCGTCACGACACGGTTTTCAGCGTGACGCCGTCGTCGCGCAGGCGGCGTTGCTCGGCTGCGGGCAGCACGTCCTCGGTGAGGGCGAGGTCGAACTCGGTGAGCGGCGCCAGGGCGTAGAGCCCGTGCTGCGAGAACTCGGTGTGGTCGATCAGCAGGACTCGCCGCGACGCCGCCTGCATCATCGCGCGCTTGACCTGGAGGTCTCCTGCGAGTGGTGGTAGCAGCGGCCATGGGAGACGGCGGTGGTGGACATGAACAGGGTGTCGGCGCGGACCTTGGCGACGCCTTCGGCGGTGCAGAGACCGAGGAACGCGTCGTAGGCGGGGAAGTACTCGCCGCCGAGCGAGATGACGTTGATGCCCGGGGCTGCCGTGTGCATCGCGATCACCGGCTGGAAATGGCTGATCACGGTGAGCGGCGCGCGCTCGGCGAGACGCTCGGCGAGGTGCAGGCACGTGGTGCTCTCGTCGGGCATGATCGTGTGGCCCGGCGGCATGAGGTCCAGCGCTGCTGTCGCGAGCGCGCTTGGTGGGTGCCATCGCGGCCATCCGCTCGCTCACGCCTCCGTGGAACACCGAGGACACCACCTGCGTCGCACCCCCCGCGGGTCTTGCGCAGCCACCCCTGGGAACTGCAGCGCGTCGAGGTCGCGGTGGATCGTCATCGCGCTGACTCCGAACGAGTCGGCGAGCTCGTGGACCCGCACGACGCCCGTCGCGGCGAGTCGTTCGCGGATCGCGTCCTGCCGCTGCCGGGCGTTGCGGCTCAGCGGATCGATGCTCCGCGCCATGCTCACCCATGTTCGCCGATGGTGTGAGCATCACACGGAATCCTCATCTCCCGGTCTGATCCACATCGCTGCCACCAGTCTTCCACGTCTTCGCCGCAACCGGCCGCTGAACCTCGGTCCCGACTCCGGACTGGACGAGCTGAACCGCGCGTTGGCCGGCAGCGAAGTCGCACGAGGAACCATCGTCGGGCTCTACCAGCGTTGACGTCCTCACCACGCGCGGCCACCGTCATCGACGACCACACCTGCGGTTCTCCTGAGCCCGCTGCTCCGGCGGGCGGTGACCGGCCTGCTGGGTCGCCGATCCGCTCGCGCCTCTGGCCTCCAGGCCGGGGGAGGCCCATGCTGGTTCCGTGACGTCGGAGAAGGTGCTGGGTCCGCTGACGTTGCTGCGGCAGCGTTGGGGAGCCGCGCTGTTCGAACGCGTCGCCGGCTCCGACGGTCCGGCCAAGCGGGCCCGCATCCACGGCCTGCCGGGCCCGCGCTGGTTCTCCGAGGACCGGCCGATCCGCCGGGTGCACGCCGATGCCGCCATGTTCGTCGGCGGGCTGCGGGCGCTGCTGCTGCAGTCGCTGCACCCGCTGGCCATGGCGGCCGTGGCCGCGCACTCCGGGTACCGGGGCGATCCGTGGGGGCGCCTGCAGCGCACGAGCACCTTCCTCGCGGTGACGACCTTCGGCACCGCCTCCGACGCGCAGGACGCGGTGGCCACCGTGCGCCGCGTGCACCAGAAGGTGCGCGGCTCGATCCGCGATGGGCGGACCTACCGCGCCAGCGACCCGCACCTGCTGGGCTGGGTCCACGTCGCCGAGGTGGACAGCTTCCTGCGATGCCACCAGCAGTACGGAGCGGTGCCGCTGGACGACGACGCCTGCGACGCCTACATCGACGACATGGCGCGCATCGGCACCGCGCTCGGCGTCGTCGACCCACCGCGCGACCGCGCCGAGCTGGGCGCACGGCTCGCGGCCTACCGATCGGAACTGCAGGGCACGCCCGAAGCTCGGGCGGCCGCTCGTTTCCTGCTGCTCGATCCGCCGGTGCCGGTGGTCGCCCGGGTCCCCTACGCCTTCCTGGCCTCCGCGGCGGTGGCAGAACTGCCCGTGTGGGCGCGGTGGCCGCTGCGCCTGCCCTACCTGCCGGTCGCCGAGGCGACGGCGGTCCGCCTCGGCGGGCACGGCATCGTGGGCGCGATCCGCTGGGCGATGACGGCCCCTGCGCAGGCCGACGGCCCGGACCGGAGCTGAGCAGGCTCGCGGCGGTGCTGTCCACGATCGCGCTACCGCGAGGTCTCCTCGGTGAACGGCGTGCAGATCGAGTCGCATCGGCGTTGCGGTGTTCCTGGCACCGCGTGCCACCGACCGCGAGGCGGTGTACCGCCAGTTCCGGGACGACCTCAGCGCCGAGGCACTCGGATGATCGAGCTTCGGGCGACATGGCGAGCCCGGCTGCGCCCCGCCTTCGTTTGCCGCCCTCGCGCTCGGGTATGCCTTGGCCGAAGACTACGAGGAGCGCAGGTTGTGGCAGAACGCGTCGCTGGTCCGCTCGGGTGGAGGCTCGTCCACGCCGTGGAGGGCGTGCTGCTCATGGTGCTCGGGGCTGCGGGACTGATCGCGCTGACGGTGCCACCGGAGGACCAGCCGCTCGTGGTGTTCGAACTCAACCCGGCGCATGCCCTTCTCCTGCTCGTCACCGGTGTGCTCGCCGTGGTCTCGACGTGGTCGTTGCGCACGATCCGGTGGTTCGCCGCAGCCGAACTGGTCGTGTTCCTGGTTCTCTTCCTCTACGGCACCGCCCAGAGCACGGCGGACGAGTCGAGCACGATCTTCGCCCTCGACCCACCGGAGAACTTCCTGCACGCCGCGCTCGCGTTGCTGGGCTTCATCGTCCTCTGCGGAGCTTACGTGGTGCCGGGGTCGGCGGGCCGGCGGCGACTGATCACCACCATGCATCGCCCCAAGGCTCGCGAGGCCAGGAGCGGTGAAGAAGACACGCCGCGGTAGCTCCGGTCAGACATCGGTGATCATCGGGTACGTGCCGTCGTCGTCGTGAACCTCCCTGCCCGTGAGCGGGGGGTTGACGACACAGACCGCGCGCATCGCGGTGTGCGGCCCGGCCTAGCCGTTTGATGGGTCTCCCCGTCGGGAACCTGAATGCGTGAAACGCCTATCCGATGTGGCCAGTTGGGTTGTGGATGATCGTGTCGGCCCAGTACCAGGAGTTCACCGACGGTGTGATGCGACGCGCCAGCGTTCCGACGACGCAGGAGGCTCGCGAGGCGAGCACCCATGCGCTCGAGGCCCTGGCGCAGCACCTCGACGGCCTGGACCGAGAACAAGTGGCCTCGGTGCTGCCGCCCACGCTCCGCAACGCCGTCGTCGGTGAGAGCTCCACCCCCGAGGGCAGCGCAGCGCCCGATCTCGTGCAGGAGATGTCGCGCCGAGCGTCCTGCCCACCCGAGAGGGCCCGATACCTGCTGGAAGCGGTCCTCTCCGAGATCGTCACCGCCGATCCGGCCTTGGGCGATTCGCTGCGCCACCGCTTGCCGCAGGAGTTCGCACCGCTGTTCACCGCGCCCGGCCAAGGACCACCACCGGACTTGAACGCCGCGGCTGCCGAGAACAAGCCACGCCCGCTCGATGCGGACGAGCTCGAACGGGCCTTGGGCCAGTTGGAGAACTGGCGCGGCTCCACAGCTGGGATCGCTCGCGAGATTTCCTTGCCGCCGGACCGGCAGCGGCCGTTGCTCGCGAGAGTGCGCGCAGCCGAAGAAGAGTTGTCGCACCACGTGAACGTGACGCACCCGGGTGCCGATCTCGTGCAGTTCGAGGTGCGCACGCGTTCCCTGGGAAGCGTCACGGAACTCGACATGCGGCTGGCCGCGCGTATCGATGAGGCGATCCGAGCCGTCGGTTCCGGTGGTTGAGCCGAACGCAACTTCTGCTGAGAGGGGACGCTCGTGCGGTCCTTGGACATCTACCTCAACGACCACTACGCGGGTGCGGTCGCGGGCGTCGAGCTGGCTCGGCGACGCACGCGCGGGGCCACGAACGAGGAAGAGGCTCGAATCCTGCGGGACCTCACGGCAGAGATCGACGAGGACCGCCGTTCGCTGCGGAAGATCATGGCATCCCTCGATGTGGACGTTTCCTTGTCCAAGGCGTGGGCCGCCTGGATCGGCGAGCGCCTGACCCGGCTGAAGCCCAACGGCTCGGTGTTGACCGTCTCGCCCCTGACGAAGCTGATCGAGTTGGAGTCGTTGCGGCTCGGCGTCGAGGGCAAGGCCAGTGGGTGGCGTTCTCTTCTGGTCGTGGCGCAACACGACAGCAGGCTCGATTCTGCGGCGATCGAGCGGCTGCACGAACGCGCTCAGGACCAACTCGAAGTGCTGGAGGGACTGCGGATGCACCACGCAACGGAGGTGCTCAGCGGCGCGGACCCACGCGCCGGCACGGACAGCACCGACACCGCGCGGTGAATCTCCGCCAGTTCCACATCCGCTCCACCGAGGTGTCCGCCGCCGGCGACCTGGTTCACCCCCATTCGCCGCGGCAGCGTGCGTGAACCTAGCTAGAACTCACCGCGCCAGCGCTTGCGGAGCGAGCACCTTGAGCATCGAGTCCAGCCGTTGCCGCTGGCGTGCGACCTCGACTCGCGGCGCCGAGGCGGTGGCGACGAGTTCGGCGTCCTTGATCGCCTGCGCGCGCTGCCCGACCATCTCCCCGTAGAGGCCGACCTCGGCGGCGTGCAGGTAGGCCCGGCGGAGATCTGCGACGAGCTTCAGGCTCGACGGGAGCCGCCGGTCGGACGCCTCGGCGATGGCTCGACTGAGCCGTGCACGCCAGGGTGCGTCGATGGATGTTGGAGATGGCCAAGTAGAGGTGTTTGCTCAGTTCGTGGTTGTCGCGGCGCAGCGTGTCGTTGTCATGCTTGAGCTGATCGAAGCGGGCGATGCCCGCTTCGATCGAGCCCGTCGGCCGGGTGGAGCGTTGCTGGGTGAGGCGGGTGGTGATGTCGGGGACGTCGCGCCGGAGGGGGTGTGGCGGTCGAGGAACTGGGTGATCTGCCCGGCCACAGACCAGATCGTCAGACCCGTGCCGTTGCCTACGGTGGCGCCATGTCTACGCGCGCCAGCCTCGGACGATGCACGAACCTACCGGGGAGCAGGCAGGTCGTTCGGGTGGTTCGCCCTGATCGTCTGCCCGACCACGGTCGACTTCACCCGTTCTTCTCCGGTGATCCTCTTGGACAGGTACCCGCGGACGAGGTCCTTGGCCTCGGCCAGCATCGCCGGATCGCCGTGGGGGTCG